>JAFTHT010000025.1 GCA_017457285.1 Oscillospiraceae bacterium
CAACTTTGGTCCTAATTCGCACCAAAATCTATGCACAATCCCATTCTACATTGTACGTTCATCGAACTTTTTCCTTATCGTAGATGATACCGGGAGATTGCCACGTCGCTTCGCTCCTCGCAATGACAGCTTGATCTTACTTCGCTAAACAATCATTTATCGTATTACCGTAAAAACATCCGGATCATTTTCTGATAAATCTTTCGGTACGGCTGATACCGCATGGGCAGGTCCAGCCAGGTTTTTTTATCCACGATACTTTTATAATGTGTAAAGGTATCGAAGCCGGTTTTGCCGTGATACGAGCCCATGCCGCTTTCGCCCACGCCGCCGAAGCCCATGGCGCTGGTGGCCAGGTGAATAATGCAGTCGTTGACGCAGCCGCCGCCGTACTGACACGCGGTGGTGACCTGGCGGATAACCTTCCTGTCGTTGGCGAAGATGTACAGCGCCAGCGGCTTATCGTGGTCACGGACCACGGAAATGGTCTGGTCGATTTCCTCAAAGGTCAGCACCGGCAGCACCGGGCCGAAAATCTCCTCTTTCATAACCGCATCCTCCCAGAGGACGTTGTCCATGACTGTGGGCTCAATTTTCAGGAGATTTTCGTCCCAGTGGCCCCCGCAGATGACCTTGTTGCGGTCAATAAGGGAACAAATCCGGTCGAAATGCTTCCGGCTGATGATTTTGCCGTAGGTATCGTTGTGGCGGTAGTCGGAGCCGTACTGACGCCGGATTTCGGCGGTGAGATAGGTCAAAAATTCGGTTTTTACAGAGCGATGGCACAAAATATAGTCCGGTGCTACGCAGGTTTGTCCGCAATTTAAGTATTTTCCGAAAACGATCCGCCGGGCGGCCAACTTCAGATTGGCACTTTTGTCGATGATGCAGGGGCTCTTGCCGCCCAGTTCCAATGTGGCGGGGGTCAGATGCCGGGCGGCCTTTTCCAGTACCAGCTTGCCTACGTTTTTGCTGCCGGTAAAGAAGATATAGTCGAATTTCTGCTCCAGCAGGAAGGCGTTTTCTTCCCGCCCGCCGGTGACCACCGCCACATATTCTTTGGGGAAAATGGAGCCAATCAGCTCCGCCAGCAGGGCGCTGGTGGCAGGGGAGTAGGCGCTGGGCTTGACGATGGCGGTGTTGCCCGCAGCCAATGCGTCCGTCAGAGGGCCCAGGGTCAGCAGAACCGGATAATTCCAGGGGCTCATAATCAGGGTCACGCCATAGGGGGTGGGCTTTTGGTAGCTCCGGGAGGCAAACTGGGCCAGGGGGGTGGCCACGGTCTTTTCTTTGGCGAATTTCTTCGTGTGGGAAATCATGTAGCTCAGCTCGCTGATGACCATGCCGGTCTCGCACATATAGCTTTCTTCCATGGATTTCCCCAGGTCGGCCCGGAGGGCCTTGGCAATCCGCGGCTCGTTTTCGATGAGGGTTTTCCGCAGACGCTTCAAAGCGGCGATCCGGTTTTTCACCGGCAGGGTGGCGCCGGAGGCGAAGCATTCCCGCTGCCGCTGGATAATGGCTAATATTTCGTCCTGTTTCATGTTGGTTACTCCATCACGTCGTAGTAAAATCGCTCCAGCTCTTTGCGATTCATCAGCTTCGGCACCGGGTAGAGGGGGTTGGCCTCTTTTGCAGCGAAGGCGGCAAGCTGGGGGATGTCTTCTTTGCGGATTCGTCATCTTAGGTGATCGCCCGCATTCCTCTTCCGACCCGGCTTCGCCGGGCCACCTTCCCCCCGGGGGAAGGGATGCGCCCCTCCGGGGTGCTCGGTGGCCGTAGGCCGCCGCAATTCAAATGCACCACGAAACAACCATTTACCACCTCACCCCGCCGGCAGGACAGGGGGATTTTGGCTTAATTTCAGCAGATCTCCCTGATAAACCAGCTTCATGCCCTTCAGCCGCAGCAGGTCCTTGGGGAAATACAGGGTGCTGCTCTTTTTTAGCTGTGCGGCTTTGCATTTTTGCAGTACCTCCGCCACGAACTGGGAGCAGAAATACCGGCCCTTCCACCGGGTGGGGATGTGGATCAGGCTCAAAAACAGGCCGATGAAGCTGTAGCGCAGCTTGCTTTTTCGCTCTACAAAGCCGGATAGGGTTGCCTTGACCTTGTTGTAAACCAGCTCCGGCACCTCCAGCTCGTACAGGGCGCAGGGGAAGGGGTCCCGGCCAGGCTTGCAGTAGCGAACGATGTCCTCCACAATGAAGCCCTTCACCACGAAGCTGTAATAGGTCTTCAAATCCTCCTCCAGCCCCACACTGACGTGGCTGTAGGGGAAACGCAGATACCCCATCAGCAGTTGGGCATCCAGCCCCGGAAACCGGGTCATCAGGATGAATAATTTCCGTTTTTTCATAATGCCTTCTTTCTGACGATGCCGCTCTCAGCCAGCAGGATGATTTTGCTGTTCATATGTGGATTCCTTTCATGGATAAGATATCAAAAAACCGATACAAAGATAAAAAGAAACTTGACAAAAGGAGTATACCATCTTATGATAAAGCCGTCAAGTCATTTTTGCAAAATATCCCCATTCCGGGATGCAATCATACACCGGGTATGTTTCAAAGATGTTGTGGTTATATTGCAGTGTTGTCTAATAGTTCGGCGTGTCATGGTGAGGAGCGAAGCAACGTGGCAATTCGTTCCGATTCGTGAATCGCCCCTATGGTGTGACAAATCATCGAATGAGATTGCTACGCTTATGCGTAACTTCTGAACGCAACAATCATTTTACCCCCAAAAACCAGAGGAATCGGCTTTACAAACTGGCGAAAATAGTATATGATTACATAAGAATGCAAAAAAAGGAGCGAATTGACGTTATGAGCCGGCTGTATGATTTGGTTACAAATCCCTTTGTACTGACAGGCATTTCAGCCTGGTTTTTTGCTCAAATTATCAAGACCATTCTTCACGCCGTCATCAATCAAAAGCTGGAGATTGGCCGTATGTTTGGCGACGGCGGCATGCCCAGCGCCCATTCTGCTACGGTGACTTCCGTGGCGCTGCAAATTGGGCTGGTGTGTGGCTTTGAAACGGAAATTTTTGCTTTGAGTTTTCTTTTAGCAATCATCGTGTGCCACGATGCCACCGGTGTCCGCCGGGAAACTGAGAAACAGGCATTCATCATCAAAGAGTTGGTCAACGCCTTCAGCGAGCTGTCCGAGGATAAGCTGCCCGAGGTCAAGCTTAAGCAGTTTGTGGGCCACACTCCGGTGCAGGTGCTGGCAGGAATTATGCTGGGCATCATCGATGCTTTCGTCATGTGGCTGTTGCTGTTCTGATTTTTTAGGAGAGTTGGGGACCGAATGAAGCGGACGATGAAAAAAATCATACAGTTTATCGCGAATCCCCGGCTTTTGCTGTGTTACGGTATGGCTTGGTTCATCACCAACGGCTGGTCCTATGTTTTCTTTGTGCTGGGGTCGGCGCTTGGCATCGGCTGGATGACCGCTGTTGGGTCGGCTTATCTGGCGTTTTTGTGGCTGCCCATCTCGCCGGAGAAAATCGTCACCCTTGCCATCACCATCGCCTTGCTGCGCTGGCTGTTCCCCAATGACCAGAAGACGCTGGCAATCATGAAGGAATCCTACGCCAAGCTAAAGGCGGCGCTGAAGCGCAAAAAGGAGAGCAAGAAGAAGTGATGCCGGGCAGCACTGCCCGAGAAAAGAGGAAATATGAAGGTCCTGATAACCACCGATTTGTATACCACCGATACCAATGGCGTGGTCACCTCCGTCAAAAACCTCACCGAGGCCCTGGTGGCCCGGGGTCACGAGGTGCGAATCTTGACTCTGGCGGATGGTGTCCATAGCTACCGCATCGGCAATGTGTTTTATATTCGTTCTCTGCCCCTTGGGGTGGTTTATCCCGATGTGCGGATGCCCACCTCCTATCACCACCGGCTGGTTAAGCAGCTCATCGACTGGCAGCCGGATGTGATCCACAGCCAGTGCGAATTTTTCAGCTTTCAGTTTGCCCGATATCTGTCAAAGCATATCGGTGCGCCCATTGTACATACCTATCACACCCTTTATGAGCAGTACGCCACCTATGTCCTGCCAATCAAGGGGGTCGGGGAGAGGGCCGTGGGCAAGCTCTCTAAAATGCGGCTGAAAAATGTCCAGTGCATCATTGCTCCCACCCGAAAGGTGGAGGATACTCTCCGGGGCTATGGCATTACGGTGCCCATTAGCGTGGTGCCCAGCGGCATCCGGCTGGAGCAGCACCGGAATCGACTGTCCCCGGAGGAGCGGGCCCAAAAGCGGGAGGCCCTGGGCATCGGCCCGGATACCCTTGTGATGATCAACCTGGGCCGGCTGGGCAATGAGAAGAATTTGGATGAGCTGCTGCGCTATTTTGCCGAAAGCGGTCAGGCGGATATGAAATTTCTGATTGTGGGCGACGGCCCCGCCAAGGAGGGGCTGGAGAAGCTGGCAGCCCAGTTGGGTATCGCTGACCGGGTGATTTTCACCGGCATGGTGCCCCCGGCTACGGTGCAGGAGCACTACCAGCTGGGCGATATCTTCGTCAGCGCCTCCACCAGCGAGACCCAGGGTCTGACCTATGTGGAGGCCGCCGCCAACGGCCTGCCCCTGCTGTGCCGCCAGGACCCCTGCCTGCAGGATGTGATGGTCCGGGGGGAGAATGGCTACGATTTTACCGATGCCGAAGAATTTCACCGGGGCTTGGATGCCATTGCTGCCGATGAAAACTGGCGCAAAAATGCCGCCCGGCGCAGCGAGCAGATTGCGGAAGCCTTCAGCGTGGAGGCCTTCGGCGCCGCCGTGGAGGCGGTTTATGAGTCCGTTTTGGTAGGAGGAAAAGTATGAACCGAATCGTTACCATGGTGATGAAGAACCTGCTGATTGTGCCGGGCGCATGGGTGAAGCTGTGCCGCTATGCCAAGCACACGGACGAATATCCGGAGCTGGAGAAGTGGCGTCATATCCAATACATTCTGAAAAGGGCCGTAAAGGGCGGCAATGTGCAGCTGGAGGTTTCCGGCACGGAGCATATCCCCACCGAAGGGGGCTTCCTGCTGTACTCCAACCATCAGGGAATGTTCGATGTGCTGGCCATCGCCGCCACCTGCGATCCGCCTCTGGGCACGGTACTGAAGAAGGAGCTGAAGGATGTGCCCTTCCTGAAGCAGATCATCGCCTGCACCAAGTCCTTCGCCATGGACCGGGAGGATGTGCGCCAGTCCCTGACGGTGATCCAGAATGTGATCAAAGAGGTCAATGCGGGCCGCAGCTACCTGATTTTCCCCGAGGGTACCCGGAGTAAATCCAGCAACGACCTGCTGGAGTTTCACAACGGCAGCTTCCGCTGCGCCACCAAAACCAAATGTCCGGTGGTGCCCATTGCCCTGGTGGACTGCTACAAGGTCCTGGACCAGAAGGGCAGCAAGCCCCTCACCGTGCAAATTCACTACTTAGAGCCGATTTGCTACGAAGAATACAAAGATTTGAACACCAAAGAGCTGGCCGCCCTGGTCCGCAGCCGGATTGAGGAAAAGGTTCAGGCCTGCGTCAATGCATAAAAAAGAACCGCCACAAAAAGTGGCGGTTTTTTGTTTTGGAAAGAATTGTATATAGTTCGTAGGGCGCGGATTTATCTGCTCTACGAAGCGGGTACCCCTGTAACCAATCCTTCATCCCACCACCGGATGGGCTTCAATATACCGGTCCAGAATCTGACAGGCCAGCATGACCATCCGGGTGCAGGGGCGGACTTTGTAAAATTCCGCTGTCCGGGGGGTGGGATTGGGATCGGAGGGGGGATTTTTCAGAATTTCCCGGCAGACGATGCTTCCGGCCTGCTCCCGAAACTGGGCTGCCAGCTCCTGGACCAGATGGTAGTGGGCCTTCTTGCAGGCGCCGTCATCGGGGCCGTCGTAGCCATAGAGCAGCCCGGCCACCATGAACATCCCACTGACCGCCCCACAGACCTCCCGGAGCCGTCCCATGCCGCCGCCGAAGGAGGAGGCCATCTTTGCGGCGAACTGAGGCTCCAGCCCGGTCACATCGCAGTAAGCCACCGCCACCGCCTGGGCACAGTTGTACCCCTGAACAAACAATTCCGCTGCCTGTATTTGATGATCCATATGCATACTCCTTTGTGGGGTAAATGATTGTTTAGCGGTATATTTGAATTGTGGTGGCCTCCGGCCACCGAGCGCCCCGAAGGGGCGCCATGGCTTCCCCCGGGGGGAAGCTGTCGCCGCCGCAAGGCGGTGACTGATGAGGAATGCGGGCGGAAATGTTCGATTTTGTACTGTGTTCAGGCTTTTTAGCAGG
>JAFTHT010000026.1 GCA_017457285.1 Oscillospiraceae bacterium
TACAATGTAGAATGGGATTGTGCATAGATTTTGGTGCGAATTAGGACCAAAGTTGTACCAGGAGATTGCCACGGCCTGCGGCCTCGCAATGACACGGTTGTTGTGATTGGTGCGTCGTTTTAGGGCGCTAAACAATCATTTACAGCTTCATCGCCACGTCCCAGGCTTGCCAGATGACGGTTCTCAGGTTCCCCACTTTGTTGGCATCGCCCACCAGGTGGACACCCTTGGTGGCCAGGGGATTGGGCCGGTAGCCGGTGGAGAGGATCACGTTGTCGGCGGGAATTTTGAAGGTCTTGCCGTTTTTGTCGGTTACCATAACACCGTCGTCACAGACCTCCGTCAGCCGGGTCTCCAGATGGACGGCCACCTTGTTGGCATTAAAGAAGTCCCGCAGATAGCTGGAATTGGCCAGGCACACGCCCTTGACGGCGATCAGGTCGTCCTTCATCTCCACGATAGTGGGGGTCTTGCCCTGGAGGTACAGCTCGTAGGCGATCTCGCAGCCCGTCAGGCCGCCGCCGATGATGGTCACATTCTGGCCCACCGGAGGCTTCTCCAGCAGGAAATCAATGGCCTGGATGCCCTTCTCGATGCCCTTAACGGGAATCCGGATGGGGTTGGAGCCGGTGGCGACCACCACCTCGTCGGCCCCAAGAGAAGCGATATCCTTCACCTCGGTGTTCAGCTTGACTTCGATGGGGAATTTGGCAATTTCCCGGCGGTACCAGGCGATGAGATCCCGGTCCTTCTCCTTGAAGGAGGGGGCTGCCGCCGCGATGAACACGCCGCCAAGCCGGTCAGATTTTTCGTACAGCGTCACCTGGTGGCCCCGCTTGGCGCAGACCAGGGCCGTTTCCATGCCGCCGATGCCGCCGCCGATGACGGCAACCTTCTTGCTCTTTTTGGCGGGCTGGAGCTTGTATTTCTTGCTCTGCATGGTCTCGGGGTTGATGGCGCAGCGGGCCAGACCCATGGTGTCGGGCAGGTCCTGGGCGTTGGCGTGGCCCTTGTAGCTGCAGAAATTGAAGCAGCCGTTGTGGCAGCAGATGCAGGGCTTGATGTCCTCCAGCCGCTCGTCGATGAGCTTGGTGATCCACTGGGGGTCCACCAGGAACTGCCGGGCGATGCCCATGGCATCAATGCGGCCATCGGCAATGGCCTGTGCGCCCACCTCCGGCTCCATCCGTCCGGCGCAGACCACGGGGATATCCACGAACTTCTTGATGTGGGAAACGTCCTCCAGATTGCAGTTCTGGGGCATATACATAGGCGGATGGGACCAGTACCAGCTGTCGTAGGTGCCGTTGTCGGCGTTGAGCATATCGTAGCCCGCATCCTGCAGGTACTTGGCGGCCTTCTCGGATTCGGCCATATTCCGGCCCTTTTCCACATAATTCTCCCCGGGGACGGCACCTACCCGGAAATCCTTCACCTTGGATTCCACGCTGTAGCGCAGGGAAACGGGGAAGTCATCGCCGCAGGCTTTCTTGATGGCCTGAACCACCTCCACCGGGAAGCGGTAGCGGTTTTCGAAGGAGCCGCCGTATTCGTCTGTCCGGTGGTTGGTCCACTCCATGGTGAACTGGTCCAGCAGATAGCCCTCGTGAACGGCGTGAACTTCCACACCGTCAACGCCGGCCTCCTTGCACAGCTTGGCGGTCTTGGCGAAGGCCTCGATGATTTCGTGAATCTGCTCCACGGTCATTTCGGGGGTGGTAATCTCCGGGTCCCACCGGGAGGGCAGGGGGCTGGGGCTGGCCAGCTCATGGCTGGTGTCAATGATGGGCTTGGCGATGGTCCGCAGGAACTTATTTTTGTGGATGGGCGCCACCATGTCGGTGATTGCCCAGCTGCGGCCCATACCGGCGGTGAGCTGAACGAACAATTTTGCCCCGGTTTTATGGATTTCGTCCATAAAAACCTTCAGTTCCTTAAACATTTTGGGATTCTGCCAGAGCCACTTGCCCCAGAAGGTATCCCGCAGGGGAGCGATGCCGGGAATGATGAGGCCGACGTTGTTCTTCGCCCGCTCCAGGAAGAAGTTGGCGGCCTCCTTGTCGAATTTGCAGCCCGTCAGCTCAAACCAGCCGAACAGGGAGGTGCCGCCCATGGGGCACAGGACGATGCGGTTCTTGATTTCCACATTGCCCACCTTCCAGGGGGTAAACAGGGCATCATATTTCGCGTCCATGATTTGATTCTCCTTTATAAAAGTTGATTTATCAACAACATTATTATACCGAATCCGGAGAAGATTGTCAATATTTGTGGGGATGGATGACCAATTATCTGTGGACACTTGTACTTGTGTAGCGGAAAAATTTGTGATATACTGGTGGTATCAATCTCAATCGGAGGTGTTTCCATGAAATTCAGCATCAATCATCCCATCCTGTTCGTGCTGGTAGGGCTTCTGGTAGCGCTGGTTTTGGGCCAGTCGGTGTGGTTCCTGGTGAAGGCGCTGCGCCGGGCCAAGGCCATTGGCATGGACCCCAAGAAGCTCCGCAAGACCATGAAGACCGCTGCCGTCTTTACCATCGCCCCGGCGGTGGCCATCGTCATCAGCGTCATCGCCCTGGCGAAAAGCCTGGGACTTCCCCTGCCCTGGCTGCGGCTGAGCGTGGTGGGCTCCCTGAGTTATGAAACCATCGCTGCGGAAAACGCCGTCAGCGCCATGGGCCTGTCCCTGGGCAAAATCGCAGAGCTCAACGCCTCCCAGTATGTGACCGTGACCTTAGTCATGACCATCAGCATCATGATGGGCATTTGGCTGGTGCCCGTCATCGGCAAGCGCCTCCTGGGCGGGATGTCCTCCCTTAAAAATCGGGACGAAAAATGGGCGGATACCCTGCAAAATGCCATGTTTATCGGCATGATTTCCGCATTTTTGGGCTATGTGTTCTGCGACTTCTCCCGGCTGTGGAGCCCCGGAGATTACAGCCCCACCTCCGGCCTGATCCCGGTTTGCGTACTGGTGGTTGCAGCACTGGTCATGGTGCTTTGCGGCCTTCTGATGAAGAAATTCAAGTGGCTGGGTGACTACGCCCTGCCCATCAGCCTGGTGGCTGGCATGGCTTCCGCCATTCCCATCACCGCCTGGCTCAGCTAAGGAGGTGTCATTATGAAACGACCTGCCACTTACATCGACTCCGTCCACCGTGACGGCCGGATCTGGAACATCGGCGTGATGATGGCCCTGCTGCTGTTCCCCATTGTCGTGGCCCTGATTTTCGGGGCATCCCCGGACTGGAAAGCCCTGGCCCTGGGCCTGGTGGCCACCGCCCCCATGTACTGGGCCGTGGGCGCCATTGAGGCCATCACCTTCACCCCCATGCTGGGTGCCGGCGGCTCCTATCTGAGCTTTGTCACCGGCAATATTTCCAACCTGAAGCTCCCCTGCGCCATCAACGCCCTGGAGCAGAACGACGCCTCTGTCAACACCGAGGAAGGCGAGATTATTTCCACCATCGCCATCGCCACCTCCAGCATCGTCACCACCATCATTATCATCATCGGTGTCATCTGCATCGTGCCCCTGACCCCCATTCTGGAGGCCCCGGTGCTGGCTCCGGCCTTTGAGCAGATGCTCCCGGCCCTCTTCGGCGGCCTGGGCGTGGCTTTCGTCAGCAAAAACTGGAAAATCGCCGTGGCGCCGGTGCTGCTGATGCTGGTGCTGTTCATCTTCGTCCCGGCACTGAACGCAGGTACCGTGGGCATTATGGTGCCGGTGAGTGTGGTGTTCACCATCGTGGTCAGCCGGATTCTGTACACGAAAGGGGCCCTGTAAATGTTGGTTCTTTACCTGATTTTAGGGCTGCTGGCCCTGTTTTTGGCAATAATCCTTCTGCGGGCGGCTTTTTTCTTCCCGAAGAAGCAGCCCCCGGCCTCTGATGAAACGGTGGAATTCGACCGCCAGGGGGCCATCGATGCCCTGCAAAAGCTGGTGCAATGCAAGACCATCTCTAATGTGGACAAAACCAAAGAGGACGATGCCGAATTTGAAAAGCTCATCGCCCTGCTGCCGGACCTTTACCCCCAAGTTTACGGCATCTGCTCCATCCGGCGGCTGCCGGACCGGGGTTTGCTCTTCCGCTGGCCCGGCAGGCACGACACCGCCCCCACCGTTCTCATGGCCCACTACGATGTGGTGCCCGTCAACGAGGAAAATTGGGACAAGCCCCCCTTCGATGCCATCATTGAGGACGGCCATATGTGGGGCCGGGGCACCCTGGACACCAAGGCTACCTTCAACGGCATTCTCTCCGGTGCCGATGCCCTGATCAAACAGGGTTTTAAGCCGGAAAACGACATTTATTTCGCCTTCTCCGGCGGCGAAGAGGTCAACGGCCCCGGCGCCAACAACATCGTGGACTGGTTCATCGAGCATGGCATCCAGCCTGCCCTGGTGGTGGACGAGGGCGGCGCGGTGGTGGAAAATGTGTTCCCCGGGGTGAAGCAGCCCTGCGGCCTCATCGGCATCGCGGAAAAGGGCATGATGAACGTGCAGTACAAGGTTCTGTCCTCCGGCGGCCACGCCTCCGCCCCCAAGCCCCATACCCCGGTGGGGGTTCTGGCTCGGGCCTGCACCCGGGTGGAGAGCAAGCCCTTCAAAATACACCTGACCAAGCCCGCCCTGGAGATGTTCGACACCCTGGGCCGGTACTCCAGCTTCCTGTATAAGGTGATTTTCGCCAACCTCTGGTGCTTCGGCTGGGTCATCGACCTGCTGGGCAAGACCTCCGGCGGCGAGATGAACGCCCTGGTCCGCACCACCGTAGCCTTTACCCAGATGGCGGGCAGCTCCGCCCGGAACGTGATCCCGCCGGAGGCCACCATGGTGGCCAATATGCGGCTGAATCCGGCAGACAGCGTCAATTCCGCCCTGCTTTATTTGAAAAACACCGTAAAAGACGAAAATGTGGAGATTTCTGTGCTGGAATCCTTCGAGCCCAGCCGGATTTCCGAAACCGATTGCCCTGCCTGGGATACGGTGGCGGCGGCGGTGGCCCAGACCTGGCCCGGCTGCATCGTGGCCCCCTATCTGATGGTCCAATGCTCCGATTCCCGGCATTATGGACGGATTTCTGACCATGTTTACCGGTTCTCCGCCATGGACATGACCGCCGAGGAACGAAAATCCATCCACGGCAACAATGAGAAGATCCGCCTGGAATCCATCTGCAAGGCCGTGGAATTCTACATTCGACTGATGAAAAAATGCTGATGAAACGTACCAAACCTCGCTTAATTACCGCTTTTACTCTGCTTGTGCTGCTGCTTGGCTTCATCTGGGGCAACTCTGCCATGCCAGGTCAGACCTCCGGGCAGCTCAGCGGCTGGGTGGGGGACCTGCTGCAAACCCTGCTCCCCTTTCTGGATTTGAGTAGCAACCTGGGCAAGACCATTCTGCGAAAGCTGGCCCATTTTTCCGAATTTGCGGCGCTGGGAATGTGCCTTTACTGGATTTTCGGGATGCTGAAGCCCAGCTTTCCCCTGCCTTGGCTCTGTGGCACCGCCGTGGCCTGTGTGGATGAGATCATTCAGATTTTCTCCCCGGGGCGATATGCCAGCATCGTGGACGTGGCCATCGATTCCGCCGGCGTGATCACAGGCCTTTCCGTCCTGCTCCTGCTTCATTGGCTGCTAAAAAGGCATAAAAAATGACCAACAGGCTCTGCCGGGAAGGCAGGGCCTGTTTCGTATTATTATGCGCATAAATGATTGTTTAGCATCCTGGCTATGCACCAGCACCTTGGCCCCCTCATAAATGAGGGGGCTGGCACGGCGCAAGCCGTGACTGGGGGAGCATGCGTTAGAATGTTATGATTTTGTGTACGTTTTCGGCGAATTCGTAACATCTTACGGACTCCCCCCGACCTTCGCTTCGCTCGGCCACCCCCCTCATAAA
>JAFTHT010000027.1 GCA_017457285.1 Oscillospiraceae bacterium
AGCACCGCGGGCTGAATTTTCGGTCACACCTGGCTCATGAATTCACTGACGCTTCCAAACCAGGTGGCTCAAGTATTCGTTAGCATAAGTGGCTCAAATATTGGCTAGCACATGGCTCAAATATTTATTGACATTTACAGTACACAACATAGGCGGGTGAAAACAACGGCTTGTATTTCAAGGAATGATATCGAGCGCCTTGCCGATCCGATTATTGGGCAGTACAAGCACACCTTTGTACCAGCGCGACATCTGTGTTATACCGTAGATCCTGCGCAATTAGCTGCTTTACTAGGGTATCAGATTGAGTATGTCCGTATCACCAAAGATGGCAGCATTCTAGGGCAAACTTCCTCCGGCAACATCTGGACTACCATCTATGATGCAAACATGAACGAGGTGTTATTTCTTTTGGACGGTCGCACAATCCTCATCGAGGAACGCCTGCTAGCTACACCTAGGATTATCGGAAGAAAGAATTTCACCATTGCCCATAAACTGGCCCATCAGATCATCAATCGGCAGTTCCCGAAGATGTATGGACCACAAAACCGCACCTTCTGCGACTACCGCCGTTCTTCGAAACCGGTGACTGACTGGTATGAATGGCAAGCTGATGCCCTCGCTGCCGCCCTACTCCTTCCCCCAGACGCAGTACGGGATGGGCTGTTTATCTGCGGTCTTGGTGAAAAGATGCATCTGATGCCCCCTGCTCCAAATAGTGTTGGAAGAGTAAAAACCGACATCATAAAGCCTCAGAAAGCGAGGCTGTGTGATTGGATTGATCACACGGTCTCGTAAACTTAATACCATATAATTTCCTCCGTACTGGAGAATTCAAAGCATATAGACACTCACGAATTTCCTAATTGACATACGCCAATCAAATTAAGCAGATATAAAAAGTGAATTCGCCCTACAGGCTTCGTAAGCCAATCCGGCTAGGAATGTTATCTTAAGCGAAATATTGCGCTTATATCGTAATTAATCCAAAATAAAAGCACGATAGAAGCGCAAGTGGAACACTGTGGAACCGCAAAACAAGTAAAAGAAATACAGGAATTTTTGTGGCAACAAATCGTACTATATTCTTAAAAATCCCACTATTTCCGTATTTTGTGGAACAGAATTGAGCGGAGCTAAAATGGCATTCAAGAGGTCAGCGGTTCGATCCCGCTTGCTTAAAAAGGCATTTGAACGTTTTCCCTCTGTGAAAGGGCTGATTATGCACTCGGATCAAGGCTGGCAGTATCAGCACGCAACGTATCGAAGTGAACTAAAGAAACATGGCATAGTTCAATCTATGTCCAGAAAAGGCAATTGCTATGACAACTGCATAATGGAAACATTCTTTGGCAGATTAAAAAATGAGATGTTTTATGGTTCTGAAAAAGAGTATACCTCTTTTGAATCCTTTGCCGCCGCAATAGACGAATATATTGATTATTATAATAACAGGAGAATCCAGGCCAAAACAAAATGGATGCCTCCCTCAAAGTTCAGGGAAGCATCCATGATGACAGGCTAATTGTTCAATTTAATGACAGTGTCCAGAAAACTGGGTACATATCAAACGAAATTCGGTGCTTTTATAGTTTAGTTTATAATTTCGACAACATCCTGGATGCTACATTCCAGCTTGGTGCAAATCTTGTCGATGATCTCCAGAGAGACAGGTTCGTTTTTGCCCAGCTTGGCAAGGGTTGTATTACTCATTCCGACCAGATCGCGGAATTCAAGCTTTTTCATATCACGCTCGATGAGCTGATGCCACAGGGGTTTGTAAGAAATTGACACAGCAATCCCTCCTTCAGTGGATATATTGTACATCGAAAAAGCCGGATTGTCAAGGATTGCGAAATTCTAATCCGAATAAAGGAAACAAATTCCGCTAAAAGAGAATTAAGTTATTGACTTTTTGAAGGATGTGCTGTATAATAAAAATACGCAGAAGCGGAATTTATTCCGAAGCAGCGAAACAAAAACAAAACGGCAGTGTAAGAGAGTTGGCGCTCTCTTACACCTGCGCAGGTGAGATGAGCACCTACACAACGGGATACCCCGCACCGCAGGGATATTATACCCTTTTTGCAGACGATTTGCAAGGGGGAAGTGTACCCTTTGGGTGATGATCCCGGCGTTCAATGATTGATGAGCACCGTGTAGGCTTTGATAGCCCTGCACGGTGTTTTGTTTTTCAAAACGAAATGGAGGAAAAACAAATGAAAAATCATCAACCCGTCCGTAAGTACGACATCTGGAGCGCTGATCTTCCGGCTATGCCGGGGAGCCATGTGCAGTGCGGCAAGCGGCCGGTGGTTGTGGTGTCCAACGATACCGCAAACTGCCACAGTCCAATCATCAGCGTCATCCCCTTGACCAGCAATCTGGGGCGTATGGATATGCCGACCCACACGGTGCTCCACAGCCGGTTTCTGCGCTGTCCTAGCATGGCTCTGTGTGAGCAGATTATGACCATCGACAAGTCCCGGCTTGTGGAACGAGTGGGTGCGGTGGAATGCCTGCACGAGCGGCTTGCGATTCGTCATTGCGTAAAGGTCCAACTTGACCTGACTGCATAAGGGAGGGCTGATAATGGCGAACAAAAGGTATTTGACTGCCGCTGATGTGGCGGAGTTTATGGACATTTCCATTCCCATGGCCTATAAGATCATCCGCAAGCTCAACGATGAGCTTTCTGCCGGCGGCTACATCGTGGTGGCCGGTCGAGTCAGCCGTCATTATTTCGAGCAAAAGATTTACGGCGGTCTGGGCACATAGGAGGTGGAATATGTCAGCATTTAAGGATATGGAACGCAACACGTGGTACGCGAAGTTTTGCTACAAGGATTGGCAGGGGGAGAAAAAGTGGGTCACAAAACGTGGCTTTGCGACCAAGCGAGAAGCACTCCAGTATGAACGCGATTTTCTGATGCGCAAGAGTGGAGACCTTGATATGACCTTTGAAGAATTTATCAAGGTCTACCGAGAGGATCGTCGCCCCCGCATCAAAGAAAGCACGGCAGCCATGAAAGACAATGTGATCGACACCAAGTTGTTGCCCTACTTTGGGAAGAAGCGTCTTCGAGACATTACCACGAAGGATGTCATGGCGTGGCAGAATGTGATGCTTACGTTTCTGAATCCGGAAACCGGAAAGTACTATTCCAAGTCTTATCTCAAGACCATCCACAATCAGCTCAGTGCTGTATTCAATCATGCAGTCCGTTTCTACAAGCTCAAGGAAAACCCCGCAGCAATCGTTGGCAATATGGGTAGTGAAAAGGGCATCCAGATGAACTGCTGGACCAAGGAGGAGTATCTCCGTTTCTCTGAAGAAATGATGGAAGACCCCAAGGCGTACTACTGTTTTCAGATGCTTTACTGGTGCGGCATCCGAGTGGGTGAAATGCTCGCACTGCGCCCCAGTGATTTGGATTTGGAGAAAAAGACTGTGTCCATTACCAAGACCTTTCAGCATCTCAACGGCCATGATGTAATCACCGAGCCGAAAACGCCCAAAAGCAACCGGGTGGTGGCGATGCCAGATTTTCTCGTGGAAGAAATGAAGGACTATTTGAAGATGTGTTACGATTTGCAACCTACGGACCGACTGTTCCCCGTCACCAAAAGCTATCTGCATCACAAGATGAGAAACGCCTGCAGAAAGCTGGGTCTGAAGCGCATCCGCGTCCATGACTTGCGGCATTCTCACGTTTCGTTGCTCATTGACATGGGCTACAACGCCGTGGCCATCGCCGAGCGGATGGGACACGAGAGCATCGATATTACGTACCGCTACGCCCATCTGTTTCCGACGGTACAATCCGACATGGCGCATAAACTCAACAATTTGATGGAGGTGGGCGACAATGTCTGAGAAAAACCGTGATGAACACGGACGTTGGCGCAATCGGACGATTGGCTTCCGGGTGTCTCCGGAGGAGGATGCGGAAATCAACGCCCTTGTAGCGCTGTCCGGACTGACTAAGCAGGACTATATCTTGAGGCGGCTCTGTAACCGGGATGTGGTAGTTGTGGGCAATCCCCGGGTCTACAAGGTTCTTAAAACACAGATGGAGATGCTGTATCAGGAGTTTTCCCGGCTGTGCAGCGCAGAGGAGATCCGCCCGGATACACTGCGGGTGTTTGAGTTTTTAGCAAAGATTTATCGGGAAATGAATACGAATAACACTGACAAACAAGGAGAATGTGGCAATGTTTAAGGAAAAACAGATTTACTGCATCATGTTAGAGGATTATTATTATCCGCGAACCGCATCCGTAGCGAAAGCCTACTACGGAACGTTTGAGGATGTGTTGGGCCTGACTCACTTTTTGGCTGAAGATGATGGAACTAGAAGACGGTATCAGGAACTGATTGAGAAAGTGGAATTCTACGACTGTATTCACGGAGGGAGCCATGTTGTAGCAGGGGTGGAATATCCGCTGTTGACACCAATGGTGGAAGTTTGCAGATATGAAAGTGTGCTCATGGACCACAATTGGAACGGCATCGGTTTCTCTGGAGCCTATTGCTCTTTCACGGCGGATCGGGTCGTGGTGACCCAAGTTCTGCTGAAAACTAACATTGGGTACCGCAGGTGCTTAAAAGCATCCTTTACCAACCTGCGGACCTGTATACCCAATTGGGGCTGGACTTGCTTGAACGGAGCCACCAAGGGCTTTCCCGGCGTGGTTACCCACGTTGATAATTCAACCTGCATGAACCTCTTCATCGATCAGCAGTATTACTCCTTCGGGGAACTTGCGCAAGCAGTGGCAGATATGATGGATCCGGAACGGATCAATTTGGTTGCGGTAATGGGAGATATTGTTGGCGAGATGTAAGGATACTGACAAGATGGACGCCCTGCCAAAGCGGGGCGCCCGGGTTATTATATGTCCTGGTTATCAGGGAGATCCGAGTAATAGATTTGACTGCGATTGCACAGCTCTGCATACTGCATGCCGCTGCAGATGGTGCGGGCCTGATGACAATATCCACACAGCCGAGAGCATTGGTGCTTGGTCATAGCGACCCATGTTCCCGCAACTAAGACACGCTTGTATTTGGGCTTGCCCCATACCGGATGTCCGTAACGGTATGCTTTTTGGGCAAATAACTCATCAGCCACTGCTTCAAAATCCACTGTGTTTGCTGCGTCATGCTCAAAAAAAGCCCGGTAAGATTGGTTGCCGTCCTTCCAGAAGCCTACATAGCGGATGCGACCGTTTTGCGCACTGACAGGCTTGAGTTCCAGGACGCGAGGGCCCAGCGGTTGATTTCGGGACAGATATATCCGGAAGCTACGATATGTCAGCAGCAGAGCGGACAGTATTCCCCCTGCAATAGGAGTGTTGGGGGACATTTGACAAGCCCCGCACACCTGCAGCTGCCGGAGAGAATTAGGCGGCAATGCTTCGTTGACCGGAATAGTTTCGGAATGAGTGCTGTTGGATTTTTTAGCAACTCCAACACAAGGCACCGAAGAAAGGCGTCCAATGAACTTATTGACGCTCAACAACGTCAAATCACGTACAACATGTTTTTCTTTTTCAATTTCTGCACATTCTTTGGATTTGTGCTTATCTGCGTGAAGGAAAAAATGACTCCGTCTGTTTGTACTTTTTCGTACACGCATTTTTGCGTGGCAATGAGGGCAGCAATAGTCCTCGCCGTTGATAGCTTGCTCAGCGGTTACGACGGTTCCTTTTCTGTCTAATGCGTATGTATACATGGAATCAGTCCTTACGATCGTGATTAACAAAAAGAGCGTGGTAATCGCGTATCACATCCAACTCATTAGGGTAGGATGTGGGCGGCAAATTGGATTCTGTGGAGGTTATCATCATGCGCTTATTCGGGTTATCCGTATGCACCCCAACCATCACAGTATCTTGTGGTTCCCGGGTAGTGAGGTGGAGCATCACTTTGAATGTGTTTTTGGGGAGGAATAAATCGTGTTCTCCGCCGGATGTAACCGCTGTAGCGGTGTCTGAGGACAGGTGCGTCACACTAGGCTGCCAATACCCGGTGTTAACGATTGGACGCCGATTCAGTTTTGCTTTGATCTGCAAAAGATTTTTCGTGCAGAGTGACTCGTTCCGTAGCTCGGGGATATCATCGCCCATGTCGTGACCGATATAATAGGATATCTCCCTTTGGGTCATGCCAAGACACACAAGTGCGGTTACGCACAGACGACGCAGAAAATACGCAGTGGGATCCTTTTCGATTGGATTATCCGACAATTGTGGCGTATCGGTCTGTTCCAGTTCATTATGCATATCACAATATGCGAGATGAATTTGTTCAGAAGAAACGTCAATCTGCTCGAAAAATGTCCTTGCGGCGGTTGTGATATCGTCGGCAGAGCACCTATCACAATAGCGATCTTCCTTGCAGACAATGGGGAGAGCATCCACATCCACATCGGGTCCAAGAAGCTGCTGGAGCATG
This sequence comes from Oscillospiraceae bacterium, assembly GCA_017457285.1. Classification (GTDB taxonomy): domain Bacteria; phylum Bacillota; class Clostridia; order Oscillospirales; family Oscillospiraceae; genus Faecousia. The sequence continues at coordinate 6,464 of JAFTHT010000027.1, forward strand.
CGCTTGCGCTCTAGTACCAACTGCACAAACAGCTCCGGTAGAGGGATGACGCGATCCGCGTTTTTGGTTTTGCCGCTTGCCTGCAGAATGGAACTGCCGATTTTTGTGGTCTTATAAATCCAAGCGACCCACAAATCGGGGACATCTTGCCACAGCTTAATATCCCTATAATTGAGACCGCACGCCTCCGCATTACGCAGCCCTAAACAATACATGCAGGCCAATCCCATATATTGCCCGGATTGCATTGGATCGGTCAGCAGTGCTGCAGCCAGTCGTGCTTCTGCGTCCGGAGACATGGACCGGGGAATGATTTTACCCTTTTGGTCGCGTGTACTTGTTGTGCGGTGTGATGTGTCGCCGGCAAACACATTGTGGCACAGATAATGGGCTGCAGCAGTTTCCACCACCGCTTTGATCAAGTATAGGAAACGGTCAAGGGTAGCCTGATCGTATTTTTTGACCTTCCCGTCCTCTCCGATATAGCCGGCCTTTTTGATGGCCGTGATTACCTGCGCGTAATCATCGTAGGTATAGGCGGTGATGGGTGTCCGATCGTGGTTGCGCAGATTGCGGCATATTTTTTTGAGATAACTGGATTCGTACTCCTTTACGGTTTGGGTACTCCATCCACGTTGGATGATAAGCTGATCCCGAATTGCCAGATAGCAACCCCAGTAGGTTAATTTTCCTGCAACCATTGTTGCAGGTGTATTTTTACTCATTTTTAGTATCCTCCTTGTCTGCGATGCAGGCTATGATTGCATTAACGCCATACTGGCTGGATAGGCTTAGTTGCCCTTGTCCCAGATATGCATTGTCAGCAGGCGTGATCGATATATTAATACATTTGGTGTGCGTTGGCTGAGTGGTAATTGTTTTGCGGTATGCCCCCTCTGCCTGTTCGAGGTTATAGTGGGATGGTGGTATGTTTTGCTGTGGCATCAGATAGCGACCGGTCCAACGTTGCATTTTTTTAATCATTCGCTGCTGCAATGCCGGATAACCGTAATCACAGTAGTGGGCAGCGCAGGTATCCGGAGCAGCAAGTCCCAGCACATAACACAATTCACTTTCCGAAAAACCACAGACATGGCGCAAATGGTATTTCAAGTTGGTGTAAAACAGATTGCCGTGGTACTGATTAAGGTCGGATGTCATGACCTCGCCAGTGTCAGAGGGTAATGGGATTTCATTGTTGGCGATTTCGGCTTGCTGGATGTATTCCCGGCATTTGGTTGTGGCAAGTTTCAGGCTGCAAGGCTTGATATGGGCAGTTCTTTTCAACAACGCATGACGCTCGATGATTATTGGACATATAGCTAACTGATCATCTGTTAACCGATAGGTGGTCATCAGATGTTGTTTGTAGTCCAAGATGATTGATGCGAGGAATTCAGGGACAGGACAGCAACGATAGGATCGTAAGGAGCGGTCAATTGTAGGCTTGAGCGCTCCGTCATTACCCAGATAATTGACAATCTGTAGCTGATATGTGCCGTAGTTGGCGATTCCAACGAAATCCATCCAACGCAGTGCCAATACTTCTCTAACATTAGGCAAAACAAACATCGCGATCAGGCCTAATAACCATAATCCATCCTCTGCCGCAACCATTCTAGACCGCAAATAGTCGACGATGCGACGCTCCTCGTCGTCCTCTAATGTTTTTTTCGTCAATGCATTCCGGACCTCTCGCTGACGTTTGCTGGCTTGAGTTCGGATAGCAGGTAGATAATCAGATAGCGGATGATATATAATGTATTGCCGGGATTTAGCTGCATTAAGAATCAGGTTGATCTGCTCCCAGTATTTTAGGGGGATGTGCTCCTTGCTGGGTAGTAACACCCCCAGAGCTTGCCGATATTCTTCAGGTTTGCTGTTGCCGATAATCAGCTTAGATACCGCTTGTTCGGTGCCGCAAAACAGCTCTCTGGCTATGTGATCCTGATACGTGTGCTGTGTCAGCAGCTGTTGGCGCAGGCAATACCAAGCCGTTTTCAATGACATCTCGGGCAGCTGATCCTTGTATCGGTCCAGCACATCTGCTGTAATCACATCAACCAGCCGATCGTCAAAAGCTACATCCTCAATTGCGGTGACCACCTCGGAGGCGGTTCTTTTGCGCAGCCCTTTCTCGATGATTGGACTGAGCCGATCACCATGCTTGCGGCGCTTGTCACTTGGGCGCAGGATTGCACGGTAGTAGACTTTTCCTGCAACGCGATTTTTGCGGTTGCTTTGCAGGGTATAGCGCAATGCAATTTCCGGCGAAAACCAATATATACGCGCTTCTTCTTGCTGCCGGGACTTTTGCTCGTTCCGGGCTGACGCAACAGCTTTGAGATTGGCAATAGTCATGTTTCTGTGGAGCCAATCGCGGGGGATATGATGCAACTGCTTTTCAATGGCAAAAAGTGTATTATTGCTGTCGGTTCGGCCACACAATAATTGGACGTGGTCTTCCTGCCAACAGCGGTCAGCCAACAGGATAATCTTTTTCCTGGGCTTGGACTGGGTCAGTGCGGTGGGGACGGTAATGATTTTACGTATGCGATAGTTTGCTGTATCCAGGAAGCCCTGCAACTGGCTGTCGCATCCGGTCAGGGATACTTCGGGGATTAGCGCAAGCACCTGCGCTGTGGGTGTGCCCAGCTGACAGGCTGCCATTAGCTTGGCTGTCGGTAGATCCCTTGCAACCACCAACAGCCTGTCGTAACGGTTGGGGTGGGTGATTAAACTATCCAGGTAGATAAATGTCAAATGTGGAAACTCTCTTTGGTACAGATTTGCGATGGCGGCATTCGGAATCACAAAACACAACTCTGCGCAAGATAACCGCATATGCAGGATCATATCAGGAGAGGGGTTGACAATCAGCACCCGGCAGGAACTGTCAACCATAGAAGAAAATTGTTGGATCAATGCCGTGCATTCGAAACCAACATCGTTGCGCGTATTTGTGTAAAAAAAACCTCGGATAACGTCAGTGGGACGTTTCAAAGCAATGGCATGCAGAGCGGCTTCCAACTCTATATCATGATTGCTCTTTCCGCCTTCGGGCGTATCGGTGTGCGTCCGCCTACGATTGCCTCTAGTGGCTATTTTATGGGGCACCGCATCGTCTGACAGATATAGTTGCGCATAATCGTGTAGCAGGTCTGTCATCGGGAGGTATAGATCGTGATACACGCGGATCGCATTGCGGATCGACCTGCTAGGCCTGTGATCGCTATCCGCAACCGGGGACAGATATACACTGCGCCAGCATGCGGTGTAACGGTCATAATCCAATCGATATTTTCGATAAATTGACGCCTTCGCAGTGTATCGTTCCCGCCAATAGTCCGATAATGTATCCAGTGAGGGAGGGGCATCCTCCAGCAGCAAAGCTAAGATAATCAACGCGGTGCTGTCGCGTGTATCTGGGAGATTGGCCTGCAAGGAAGCCCAATCTGCTACGGCATCAGGTGCATACCGATCCAGATATGCCTGATAATTGCGGAGCATGTCGTGCTCCTGCAATGCGGCACATAACCTCCCCCAAACATCAAAGTTGTCGTCAGACAACTGGGGAGATACCGCATCCTTATGTGCAGCAATTACCGTATGTAATTTGGTGCAGGTGCGAATTGCGTTGGCATAGTCACCATCTGGGCAGTGACTGCTGATCAACCGTGCGGTCAGATACGCCCGGCAGAGATTGGCATAACTGCCGGTTGCTCCAATTTGTGATAATAATCTGTATACAATATCCATGTTGTTGACCCCTTAATTGTGTAGTGTCAGGACATCTGTCACAATCGTTATTTTGCAAATAAGCACAAAAAATCCCCCGTTGGTGTGTTACCAACGGGGGATATAATCAATTATAGGGTGACAATCCTGACAGACACCGGCATGGCAACACACATCGGATAACCCACAGTACCCTCGTGGGTTAACACATCAGTAGACCGCACCCCAATACTTGGGAGTGTCACGACATATAATATGTCATGCCATTTGCAACCGCAGCTAGCTGCGGTTGATACGATGGGCCAGCACATCGTCTGCTCGGATATTTTATTGATATTAATATATCACATGTATTAACGGTTGTCAAGTACTTCCCCCAAAAAAACAGAACCAAGGACTTGACAATGTCAATATTTATGTGATATAATGATTTTATAACGAAAGAGGATAGCCTAATTATTTGGCGACTAAATTATGAGGTAGGGGACTCATAGAGGCCCCAAATTACTATTGATTGGCGGCTAGTCCGCAACCACACACGTGCAATTGCGCACGTTACAAGGATACCATATATCTGTTGGTGGAGTATCCCACCAGCAACTAAGAGGAGACAGTACCACCATGGGGAGGTAGTGTCTTTTTTGTTTTTTGTCGCAAAAGACGGCAGCATCCTCCCCCCTATGAAAATAACACAGCGGAAAACCGCAACCAAAATGACAGGGAATCCATTATCCATATGTCGCAATTATTTTGCATTGTGTTATTTTTTCGAGGGGAGGTGATAATCTGGATATAATTATCCATGGAATCTACGTTAATGGTATTGCACAGCAATTATCTGCAATATGTGTTTCTTACAACGGACATCCCGGATTATACGACTGGAGATTGCGGACTAAGCGTTGTCGTTATGGGGATGATCTGCCTGACGTACTGGCAACCATAGCCGGATTGTTGGGGCGTAATGGCCGATTGATAGTATTGGACACGGGGAACGTGCGCAATTTATCGCGGTTGTGGCATCGCATCAGGCATAATAGGCCGCCGCGGATGCACACAATGTCAGGGCTGGGTGTTGCTGTGCCGGATGGCATCGCCAACTGTGATGATGCATCGCAAGTTGTACGTACGATATACTGGTACCTGCGTGCCAGGCATATAATCTAATCCTAGCAACAATCCAATAGCGCATGCCCGGGCGGTAGATACTTACTGCCCGGGCATGTATCTTATGGTCACTTCTCTCGGAATTGCCCCTATTTTTGTTTTTTATCAGGATGTCAAAATGGGAAAACAGGGGCAGAATTGGAGTTCATCGGGAGTTCAGAAGCAATGCCCACAAATTGAGATAGGGCGAAAACGAAATAAATATCGCCGTGAAATACGCATTTCTGCGTGTTTCACGGCGATATTGCGATTATTTCAGAAACCCGTCAACCAGCGGCGCTTATTCCCACTCAATGGATGCGGGGGGCTTATTCGTAATATCCAGAGTCACACGGCTGATGCCGGGGACTTCGGTCATCAGGCGGGTGGAGATTTTATCCAGCAGCTCATAGGGCAGCCGGGCCCATTTGGCGGTGAGGTAATCCTCGGTGGTCACCACCCGCAGGGCTACGATGTAGCCGCCCATGGTCATGGTGTCCGTCAGCACGGCAAAATACTGGCCGATGCTCCGGTTCAGGTGGGAGCCCTCCAGCTCCTGGGTGACGATGTGGTCGGCGGCCTGGAGCAGGCGAATCTTTTCGGGGGTGATGTTGCCCATCATCCGAATGGCAAGGCCCGGCCCAGGGAAGGGTTGGCGGTCCACCAGGTACGCCGGCAGGCCCATGGTGCGGCCCAGCTCCCGGACCTCCTCCTTGAACAGCAGCCGCAGGGGCTCGATCAGTTCCTTGAAGTCGATGTGGCCCGGCAGGCGGCCCATCTCCCGGGAGGAGCGAATCACGTCGGCATAGCCGGGACCGGTTTCCAGAATGTCGGGGTAAATGGTGCCCTGGGCCAGAAAATCGATGCTGCCCAGCTTTTTGGCCTGGTCTTCAAAGACTTTGACAAATTCCTCGCCGATGATGCGGCGCTTTTCTGTGGGATCGGTAACGTTTTCCAGGGCGGACTGGAACCGCTCCCGGGCATTGACCCGGACGAAATGCACGTCCATCCGGGAGAAGTAGGCCTCCACCTGGTCGCCCTCGTCCATGCGGAGCATCCCATGGTCCACAAAAATACAGGTCAGGCGGCTGCCCACGGCACGGCTCAGCACCGCCGCGGCCACGGAGGAATCCACGCCGCCGCTGAGGGCCAGCAGCACCCGGCGGTCACCCACCCGGCGGCGGATATCCGCCACGGCATCGTTGACCACATTTTCCATCCGCCAATCCCCGACGCAGCCGCAAATGCTCTTGAGGAAACGGTCCAGCATCCCCATACCGCCCTCGGTATGGGGGGATTCGGGCCGGAACTGGGTGCCGTAGAGCTGGCGCTCCGGGCAGCTGAAGGCGGCGATGGGGCAGTTATTGGTGCTGGCGGTGGCCACGAAGCCATCGGGCAGGGCAGTAATCTGGGCATCGATGTCCATCCAGCTGATGGTCATGGGGGGCATTTCGGCAAAGAGGACGGCATCCTCGCTCAAATTGGTCAGGGTGCGGCCGTGAATGGGAGAACAGGGTTCCACCGCGCCGCCCAGAGCGGCAATCATGGTCTGGCAGCCCAGACCAATGCCCAGCACAGGCACCCCCAGCTGAAAAATCTGGGGGTCGATCTGACCAATGCCGCCGGGGGTGCCGGACAGGATGATGCCCTTGGGTTCAAAGGCACGAATTTTGTCCAGCGGCATGGCGGCAGGGTGGATCTCGCAGAACACATGGCATTCCCGAACCCGACGGGCAATGAGCAGGTCGCACTGCCCGCCCAAATCCAAGATCAGAACCTTCTGCATAGGTTGCCTCCTGCGTACAAGTGTAGTTATCTCCTATTATGGCAGTTTTCGCCGAAAATTGCAAGGTGCGCCTTTGTATAAAAATACAGAAATCCAAGGCCGCCCCTTGGATATTTTTCACAAAAATTTTACATTGTTGAAAAAGCCCTGTCATCGCGAGGATGCGGCAGATTGATATGGCCATCAATATTACTTTTGTAGGGCGTGGATTTATCCACGCCCCCAGTCTGTCGAAAACGTTATTACACATATGAATCATGGGAAACCTCCCCTACAGAGTGTTTCCTCGGCCAACTCATCAATTTCCGCAGGATCCGCTTTGGTTAATCAAACGCAAAGGCAAAGTATGCCGGGGCGGGGGCGGCGTCCAGGGGGCGGTACATGGCGAAGGGGCGGCCGGGGCCGGGGGTGCGGAATTGGCCCTGGGCGCAGCCCAACGCCGTTAAAATCCCCGGAGCGGCGGTGATATCCCCCAGCAGCTCCAGGCCGTAAAGGCACTCCCCTTCCCGCCGGGCCGCCAGCAGCCAGTGGGTACCGGCATAAAATTCCGCCTGGGTTGCCAAAAAGGAGAGGCTCGCCCCCTCCTGAATGACGGCGTTTTCCGGCAGCAGCTCCCGGCGGAGCCGGGCGTATTCCGCCCCATCGATGGGCCGCAGAGCCGCCGGCTCCGGCCCCCGGGCGCAGACCACCTCCCGGATTTCGGTACAGGAGCGGTAGCCCATGGGAGCGTAAAAATCCTCCAGAGCCGGCTCCCCGGGAACAAGGATTGTGCCGGAATATCCCTGATTTTTCAGAATTTCATGTGTTTTCGCCATCAATTTGTGGCAAATTCCCCGACCCCGAAATTCAGCCTCCGTGGCCACGGCGTAGATGTAGGCGATTTTCCGGCCGTCAACTTCGCAGTCCAGCCAGTACAGGGCCGCCGCCAGCGCATCCCCCTCGTTGGCGCAAAGGCACCGGTCCGGCGCATAGGCGGTGGAGAAATAGTGGTCCAAAAATGCATCGCCATCTCCGAAGGCCTGCTTCCACAGCTGACGCAGAGGCGGAATTTGGGTTGGATGGTCAATTCTCATCGGCGTCCTCCCAAAGTCTGGCCCAGCGCTTTTCCAGCAGACGGGCCGGATGGTAGGACAGCTTGGCCTTCCGCAGGCCCTCCAGCCCCATGTCATCCTCCCGGTCCAGCCATTTCAGCTGCGGATATTTCTCCCGCAGGTATCCGGCAAAGGCATTGTTGATAGCGGGGTAGGCCCCGTCGATATCCAGCCGGGCCTTTTCAAAATGGATATCAAAGGTATCCGCCGACATCCGGGAGCCCATGGTCATGGCGAGAATTTCCCCATTTTCCTCCAGCACGAAGCCCTCCAGACCCAGATAATCCATGTTGCCAAAGGCCCGCTCCAGGGCCAGCCGCTCCAGATGGAAGTCCTGGGTAGGGTCTGCCGCCAGCCGCTGGGCGAACCACTGCTCTGTCATCGCCTGCACCGCCGGCAAATCCCCGGCGGTCATGGGCCGGGCCAGGCAGTCCGGGTGGTTCTGCCGGAACCGGTTCAGGTGGTTGCGCTTGGACTGGTAGCGGCGGCCCTTCAGGTCGGCCAGGTCGTTGATATCATAAATATAATCAAAGGAATCCCGGTCCATATGGAACCGGAATTTGCCCGGGTAGAGCCTGTCCAGCACCTGGCAGTCCGCCTCCGTCAGGGCAATGAAGCAGCAGGGAATGCCCCGCTCCCTGGCGTCGGCGATGATGGCATCGATGGCCGGGGCCGGGTCCACATGGCCCATGGGGAAGGAATAGACACTTTTTCGGTCAAAATGGGACAAAATCACCATGGAACCCGCCACAAAAGCCACTCGCTGGCGGCCCCAGAGGTTCAGATTGGCGAAATCATACAGGCACCCCCGATGGACGGCGGTTTGCAGATATTGGATGTATTCATCCCGATAAGCCGGGTCAAAACGTTGGAAATCCAACATATCATCACTCCTTTCGGAGAATTATACCACATTTGGAAAAAATAATAATGAACGAAGGGTGAAAATTTCATTGGGCGGGGATGGTGTATTTATGGGGAAAATGTTTGCTTGGCAAGGGGTGCTACGATAAACAATATTAACCCCCAAAAAAGCCACCGCCGAAGCGGTGGCTTTTTGTATTCGATCAGGCCTTCTCCAGAGCCAGGGTGCGGGTGGTCAGGTCGCAGACCTCGGTGGGTCCGAAGTACTGGATGGCACCGGGGTAGACGAAGCAGGTCTCCACGGCCCACAGCTCTCTGTTGGCGGCGAAGAACTTGAAGGGGGCGCCCTCCAGCTCCACCAGAGCCTTGCGGATGACGGGCTTATCGGCACCATGGCGGCGCTCGATGTTCATCATCTTGGTGATGGGCATACCGCCGGCAACCCACTCGTCAGCGGGCTTGGACAGGTTGGAAACCTTGGACAGGTAGCCGGTGTAGCCGTACTGGATCAGCATGAAGGCATTGTAGCCCAGGGAGTAGCAGTAGTCAGCATCGAAGTTGGAGGGGAAGGCGCAGCGGCCCTCGTAACCCAGGAAGTGATGCAGGGCGGAGAACTTGCCATTGTAGGTGCCGGCAGCCTTCCGGGCAGCCAGGTTCTCCTTGACCATGGCGGAGAACAGCTTCTCGGACTCGATCAGAGAAACCTGAACGTTGCCATGGGGGTCACGCTCCAGGAACAGCTGCTGCTGGATGCCCTCGGGCAGCTGGGCGAAGACAGCCATGGACTCCTTGGTCAGGCCAGCCTCGATGAAGGCATACTTCTCAGCCCAGGTGGACAGCGCGTTGAACGCATCAGCCTTGCTGCCGGCCAGCAGCTCGTTGATCTCGGCGATCAGCACAGAGAACTCGGGAACGAACTCCACGATGCCCTCGGGGATGATGGCAACGCCGAAGTTCCAGCCCTTGGCGGCACGCATCGCCACGGAATCAGCGATATAGTCGGTGATCTGGGCCAGGGACATCTTCTTGGCAGCCACTTCCTCGCCGATCAGGCAGATGTTGGGCTGGGTCTCCAGAGCGCACTCCAGGGCCACATGGGAAGCGGAGCGGCCCATGACCTTGATGAAGTGCCAGTACTTCTTGGCGGAGTTGGCATCACGCTGGATGTTGCCGATGATCTCGGAGTAGGTCTTGGTGGCGGTATCGAAGCCGAAGGAGCATTCGATGTCCTCGTTCTTCAGGTCGCCGTCGATGGTCTTGGGGCAGCCGATGACCTGGATGCCGGTGTTGTGGGCGGCGAAATACTCGGCCAGGACAGCGGCGTTGGTGTTGGAATCGTCGCCGCCGATGATGACGATGGCGGTGATGCCGTGCTTCTTGCAGACCTCAGCGGCGATGGCGAACTGATCCTCCGTCTCCAGCTTGGTACGGCCGGAGCCGATGATGTCGAAGCCGCCGGTGTTGCGGAACTGGTTGATGTATTCGTCGTCGAAAATCAGGTAATCATCCTCCAGCAGACCGCTGGGGCCGCCCTTGAAGCCGTAGAGGACATTGTCGCTGTTGGTGGCCTTCAGGGCATCGTACAGGCCGCAGACCACGTTGTGGCCGCCGGGGGCCTGGCCGCCGGAGAGGATGACGCCGACCTTGTGCAGCTTGGCCTCGCTGGTGTTCTGGCCCTTCTGGAAGGTGATCTCATTCTTGCCGTAGGTGTTGGGGAACAGGGCCTTGATCTTTTCCTGATCGGCCACGGATTCGGTGGGTTCGCCGTTCTTGACGCAAATCTCGGCGATGCCGTTTCTCAGCATACCGGGCAGCTTGGGGTTATACTGGTATCTTGCAATCTGGAGAGGAGACAGTTTCATATTCATAAACTCCTTATGTTATTTTGGGTAGAATACTACATGAAAGATTATACGATATTTTCCGGCAAAGGTAAATAGGTATTTTTTCATAATTTTGCACAGAACCGCAGAAGAAAGTTCGTCGTTTTGTGCTGTTATGGAGATGTAAATGATTGTTTAGCGGTGCGTTTGAATTGCGGCGGCCTCCGGCCACCGAGCGCCCCGAAGGGGCGCCATGGCTTCCCCCGGGGGGAAGCTGTCGCCGCCGCAAGGCGGTGACTGATGAGGAATGCGGGCGGAAATGTTCGA
>JAFTHT010000028.1 GCA_017457285.1 Oscillospiraceae bacterium
CATTTATGAGGGGGGTGGCCGAGCGAAGCGAAGGTCGGGGGGAGTTCGAAATATCGTGAATTGTATACTCCCCCCGCCCCTTCGGGGCACCCCCCTCATAAATGAGGGGGGCAAGAAGTGCTATCGTAAACAATCATTCACCACCCGCTTTCCAGTTGCACAGATACGTGCAACCGGGCTTTCTTTTCCGCCCCAACATGAAAGGGGGCGATCTAAAATGATCGTAACACAACAAATTCAGGTCAATTTGACCGACAAACAGGAACGTCCGTCCATCGATGCCGTCCAGGGGGACGGGGCCAAGGCTGTGAAAATCTCGCTCCTGGCCGAGGGGGAGGCCTGGCCCATTCCCGCCGGGGCCGCCGCCCTGATCCGCTACCGGAAGCTGGACGGCACCGGCGGCAGCTACGACACCATGCCCGATGGCTCCACCGCCTACTCCATCGATGGCAGCACCATTACCGTCCGGCTGGCTCCGGAAACCATGACCGACTCCGGCGTGACCCAGGTGCAGGTGGTGCTGCGCAAGGACGGTGCGGAGCTGGCGGCCTTCACCATGAACCTGAGCGTGGAGCCCGACCCCTCCATCGACACCATGGATTCCGCCGATTTCGTCAACCACAGCATCCAGATGCGCCGGCTTTTTGATGACCTTTACGGCCAGACCTTCAACGCCGACGGCTATCTGGGGCAAAAGGTGGATGCCCTCCACCGGCGGCTGGAGCCCGGCTTCGTCATCGGCGGCATCAGTCCCGAGGATGGCACCAACACGGAGGACGAAACCTGCATCCGTTCCGATTACTACCTGCACAGCGGGCGGCCCATGACCGCCACTTTTCCCCAGGGGGTAACGGTGCGGTTCTTCTTTTATGACCTGGGGCACAATTACATAGGCTGCTCGGAGCCTTTGGATGCCCCTCAGACCCTGACCAATCCTGCCCCGGTAGCCCGGTGCGTGGTAGCCTACGCCGACGGCATCCCCATCGCCGACCCGGCGGCTCTGGCGGAGAAGGTGGGGATTTTCTACCCCCCGGAGGAGCTGCAGGCCGATTTGGAATTGAGTCGCAGCCTCTGCCATCCGGTGGAGCCGGAGTTTTTCCGGGGCACGGTGGATGGGGCCGGGGCCCCGGACGAAAATTCGGCGGTCTGCCTCTATTCCGAACCCATTTGCGTGGGGCGGCGGGCGTTTACGGTGGCCTTTGCGCCCACGGTGCGGGTGCGCTATTGCGTTTACGATGCCGACGGGGCCTATGTGGGCAACTCCGGATGGAAAACCGAGCGCTTCCAGGCAAAAAGCGCCCACCCCACTGTGCGGCTGGTGGTGTCTTATGCCGATCAGCGGGAAATTACCGATTCCGATGCCCTGAAAAAGCTGGTGCGCTTCTGTTTCCCCGCCGACAGCCACCATAGCTACCGGGGCAATGTGCTGGCCCTGGGCCGCAGCACCTTCGCCGAATGCAAGGAGGACGGCTACTACTCTTTCACCAAAGAGGATATTTCCAGCATCACCGATGCCCCGGAAGGGCTGGGCAACGGCGGCATTCTGGAGGTCTTTCCCTATGGGGCGGATCAGCAGGTGTTCCAGTTCCTCCGCAGCACCAGAGGGGACAGCTGGTTCCGCTGGGGCTCCAACGGCTTTCGCAAAGTGGGCGGTGATGCCCTGGAGGCGGTCCTGGCGACCACCAGAAGCATGACCCTGGCCCAGGCGCTCACCTTTACCATCGGCACCCTGGACGGAAAGGGCGATGCCGATGCAAGCCAGATCGCCTGTATGTATTCCAGCCCCATCAGCCTGAACCGGCGCAGCTTCGCCGTGGCCTTCCCCGATTCGGTGATGGTGCGGTATTCCACCTACAATGAGGCGGGGTTTCAGGGGGATTCCGGCTGGAAAACCGGCAGCTTCCGGGCCAGCAGCATCAATCCTACCCTGCGGCTGGTGGTGCGTTACGCCGACGGCCGACCCATCGAGGATATGGAAGCCCTGGCGAAGCTGGTGACCTTCTATTTCCCCGCCGACAGCCACGCGAGCTACCGGGGCAATGTGCTGGCATTGGGCCACACCACCTTCGCCGCCTGCAAGGAGGACGGCTACTACTCCTTCAGCAAAGCCGATGTTCCCTCCATTTCCGATGCCCCGGAGGGGCTGGAGAACGGCGGCATCCTGGAGGTTTACAAATACGGGGCGGACAATGTGGTATTCCAGTTCATCCGCAACGTCAAGGGGGATACCTGGTTCCGCTGGGGCTCCAACCCCTTCCAGAAGGCCGGGGGCAACGGGGCGAACGTGAAGTGGATTGCCCTGGGCGACAGCATCACCGAGGGGTACTACGGCTATTTCGACGAAAACGACGCCCATGGCTACGGCGCCTGGTTCAATCTGGACGAAACCAACTGCTGGGCGAACCTGACGGCCAGGTTTAACGGCTGGAATCTGAAAAACCTGGGCATCGGCGGCTCCGGATTTGTGGCCGTGGGCACCAACGACCAGCGCTCCGGCCGGGAGCTGGTGGCCGCCACGGATTTTTCCGGGACAGACCTGGTGACTATGATGTACGGCATCAACGACTGGAAATACGGCCACCCACTGGGTACATTTGCTGACGATTTGTCCGCAGGTGGAACATTTATCAGCAATATGCGCTGGTGCATCGAGAAAATCCTCGGCGACAACCCCCACGCAAAAATCGTGGTGATTTCCCCCATCAACGCCTGGCGGCAGAACAATATTCCCTTCGGCGACGAAGCCGGGAACTGGGCCATGGGCCACACCATCAGCGAAAACGGCTGCACCTTGGAGGATTTCTTCCGGGCGGAGCAGGAAATTTGCCGGTATTACGGCATCGAATTTGTGGATATGCTCCACAGCAGTGTGGTGAACCGGAAAAATATCGGCACCGTGCTGCCCGATGGCCTGCACCCGTCCCTGGACTGCCACCGGATGCTGGCCATGGAACTGAGCCGAAAAATCATGGCCCAGACCACGCAGCAGCCGGAGCCCCAATTTGCCCAAATCCACAGCATGACCCTGGGGGAGGACACCGCTTCGGTGCTGCTGAACGGCTTTGCGCTGAAAAAATTCATCCTCCAAATCGCCACCGCACCGGGCTCCAGCGCCGCGGCCGTTTATGCGGACATCAAAACCACCAACGGCACCACCGCCGCCAACTGCTACATCGGTGCCGGTGTCAACACCGGTGCCCGGTACTACACCATCACCGGCAAAGTAGACGGCGGCTACACGGAAATCAGCTGGACGAACCCCACCACCAACAAAACCATCGGCGATACCCTCCGGGGAGCGGCCGTCCATGTCAGCGCCACCGGCTTTGGCGAGATCAAGCTGTACCCCACCACCGGCAAATGGCCCGCCGGCACCACCTTCACTTTACTGGGTATCCGCCGTTGACAATTGGGCGGTTTTGTGCGATAATTGGTGGATGAATACTAAAGAATAGAGGGATTTTCCATGTTCCAATCCAGAACTCATAACTGCGGCGAGCTGCGGCTTGCCCATGCCGGCCAGAATGTCACCATCGTGGGCTGGCTGGAAAATGTCCGGGAGGTGGGCAGCAATTTCGCCTTCTGCGTCATCCGGGACTACTATGGCACCACCCAGGTGGTCATCGAAAACGAGCAGATGATGAGCATTATCAAGCCCATCAACAAGGAATCCACCATTTCCGTCACCGGCACCGTCCGGGAGCGGGAGAGCAAGAATACCAAGATCCCCACCGGCGAAATTGAGGTGGTGCCCACCGAGATCAAGGTCCTGGGCAAGTGCCGCCACAATCAGCTTCCCTTCGAGATCAACAAGAGCAAGGACGCCGACGAGAATACCCGGCTGAAGTACCGGTATCTGGACCTGCGGAACCCCGCCGTCAAGAGCAACATCATCCTGCGCTGCCAGGTGGTGGCGGAGCTGCGGCGGCTGATGACCGAGAAGGGCTTCCTGGAAATCACCACCCCCATCCTCACCGCCTCCAGCCCCGAGGGTGCCCGGGATTACCTGGTGCCCGCCCGGAACCACCCCGGCAAATTCTACGCCCTGCCCCAGGCCCCCCAGCAGTTCAAGCAGCTGCTGATGACCTCCGGCTTCGACCGTTACTTCCAGATTGCTCCCTGCTTCCGGGACGAGGATGCCCGGGCCGACCGGACCCCCGGTGAATTCTACCAGATGGATATGGAAATGGCCTTCGCCAGCCAGGCGGATGTTCTGTCCACCCTGGAGGATGTGCTGGTGCCCGTGTTCGAAAAGTACGGCAAGTACAGCCGCATTTCCCCCGCCCCCTTCCGCCACATCCCCTTCAACGAGGCCATGGAGCGCTACGGCTCCGACAAGCCCGACCTGCGGATCGACCTGGAGGTCCAGGACGTGACCGCCACCGTCCAGGGCTGCGGCTTCGGACCCTTCGAGGGTAACTGCGTCAAGGCCGTGGTGGTCCATGATTTCACCCAGGCCCGGAAGTGGATCGATAAGCTGCTGGTAGACGTGGAAGTCCAGACCGGCAACAAGGCCTGCTGGGTCAAGGTCGATGAAAACGGCAATCTGGCCGGCGGTATCTCCAAGTTCCTGACCGAGCGGCAGGATGCCTTCAAGGAGGCCCTGGGGCTGAAGCCCGGCTCCTTCGTGTGCATGGCCGCCGGCAAGAAGGCCGCTGCCCAGAAGACCGCCGGTGTCATCCGGACCCTGCTGGGCAAGCGGGTCCCCGGCCACTTCGACGAGGAGCAGTACGCCATCTGCTGGATCGTGGACTTCCCCATGTACGAGCTGGGTGAGGAATCCGGCCAGCTGGAATTCTGCCACAACCCCTTCTCCATGCCCCAGGGCGGTATGCAGACCCTGATTGACGCCGAGGGCGATATGGACAAGCTCCTGGCCATCAATGCCGACCAGTACGACCTGGTGGTCAACGGCTACGAATCCGCCTCCGGCGCCGTCCGGAACCACGACCCCGAGATCATGGTTAAGGCCTTCCAGATGGTGGGTCTGGGCGAGGAGGACGTGAAGGCCAAGTTCCCCGCCATGTACAACGCCTTCACCTACGGCGCGCCCCCTCATGCCGGTGCCGCCCCGGGCGTTGACCGCCTGATCATGCTGCTGACCGGCGAGGAAAGCATCCGGGAGGTCATCACCTTCCCCATGAACAAGAACGCCCAGGACCTGATGATGGACGCCCCCACCCCCGTGGAACAGCACCAGCTGGACACCGTTCATATCGCGCTGAATATCAAGGAATAACCCATCAACAGCCTGCCGAACACCGGCAGGCTGTTATTTTCTACCATCGCGAAGCCCACAGGCCGTGGCAATCCGTGTCTTTTTGCAGTAAATGATTGTTTAGCAGTGTAAGATAACACTGTCATTGCGAGGCCGCAGGCCGTGGCAATCTCCTGGTACAACTTTGGTCCTAATTCGCACCAAAATCTATGGATAATCCCATTCTACATTGTACGTTCATCGAACTTTTTCCTTATCGTAGATGATACCGGGAGATTGC
>JAFTHT010000029.1 GCA_017457285.1 Oscillospiraceae bacterium
ATCGAACATTTCCGCCCGCATTCCTCATCAGTCACCGCCTTGCGGCGGCGACAGCTTCCCCCCGGGGGAAGCCATGGCGCCCCTTCGGGGCGCTCGGTGGCCGTAGGCCACCGCAATTCAAACGCACCGCTAAACAATCATCTACCATCCCATCCATTGGAGGAACATTATGGCATTTGATGCTTTTTATCTTTCTGCGGTTCTGGAGGAAATCCGGGCCCTGGGAGAGGCCCGGGTGGAAAAAATCCACCAGCCCAGCCGGGACGCGGTGATTTTGCTGCTCCGGGGCCGGGAAAACCGGGCAAAATTGCTCATCAATCCCAACCCCACCGCTCCCCGGCTCCATCTGACCACCGCCAACCCCGAAAATCCCCCGGAGCCCCCCATGTTCTGTATGCTCCTGCGCAAGCATCTCATGGGCGCCCGGCTGGTGGAAATTTCCCAGCCCCCCATGGAGCGGGCGGCGGAATTTACCTTCGACTGCATCGACGAAATGGGCGACCCGGTGCAGAAAAAGCTCATCGCCGAGCTGATGGGCCGCACCTGCAACCTGTATCTGCTGGGGGGCGACGGCCGGATCATTGACTGCCTGCGCCGCATCGGCCTGGACGAGAGCAAACGCCCCGCCCTGCCGGGGCTCCACTACCAAAGCCCCGAGCCGGTGAATAAGCTGCATCCCCTTGCCCCCCTTATTTATGAGGGGCGGGGAGAGAATACCGTTCACAGTATTTCGGACTCCCCCCGACCTTCGCTTCGCTCGGCCACCCCCCTCATAAATGAGGGGGGCGAGGGAATTGCGTTTTATGTAAACCTCCTAAAGGCCCCTGGGGCGGATGTTTTGGCGGACCGGCTGATGGATATGCTGGGAGGCCTTTCTCCGCTGGTGTGCCGGGAGGCGGCGCTGTACGCCCTGGGCGATACCGACGGCCGGGTGGAAAACGCCGATTTGCAGGCCGCGGCGGAGAAGCTGTGGCTGTTCTTCCGGGAGCATCTTAGCCACCCGGCCCCCTACTACACCGCCAAGCAGTTCGCCTTCTGCCCCATCCGTCAGTACGGAGAATGTTTCAAATCCGACAGTTTTTCTGGTCTTTTGGACAGTTTTTACGCCCTCCGGGACAGAAAAGACGCCATGCGCCAGAAAAGCCAGGCGGTTCGCAAAACCGTTTCGAACCTGTGCCAGCGGCTGACCAAAAAGTTGGCCATCCAGGAAAAGGAGCTGGCCGCCACCTACGACCGGGAGCGGCTGCGGCAGCTGGGGGACATCCTCACCGCCAACATCCACCGCATCACCAAGGGCCAGACCAGGGTGGAGGTGGAGGATTTTTACGATGAGAACATGAGCCTCATCGAAATCCCCCTGTCGCCCCTGCTGTCCCCCCAGCAGAACGCGGCGAAATTCTACAAGGATTACGCCCGGATGAAAAACGCCGAAAAGGAGCTGACCCGGCAGATGGACATCGGCCGGGAGGAGCTGAGCTATCTGCAAAGCGTCCTGGAGGAGCTGAACCGGGCCCAAACGGAACAGGAATTGGAAGAAATTCGTCAGGAGCTCCAGGCCGGGGGCTATGTGAAGGCGGATTCCGGCAAAAAACGCATCAAGCAGAGCAAGCTGCCCCCCATGCGGTTCGAATCCACCGACGGCTACCCCATTTATGTGGGACGAAACAACCGGCAAAATGACGAATTGACCTTCAAACTGGCACGAAAAGACGACATTTGGCTCCACGCCAGCAAGGTCCACGGCTCCCACGTCATCATCTCCTGCGGCGGCACCCAGCCCCCGGACGACACCGTGACCCAGGCGGCCCAGCTGGCGG
The DNA here is from genome assembly GCA_017457285.1 of Oscillospiraceae bacterium. Classification (GTDB taxonomy): domain Bacteria; phylum Bacillota; class Clostridia; order Oscillospirales; family Oscillospiraceae; genus Faecousia. The sequence continues at coordinate 1,818 of JAFTHT010000029.1, forward strand.
CCTACTACTCCGAAACCGCCGGCGGCCAGAATATTCCCGTGGATGTAACGCCGGTGAAGCAGGTGAAAAAAGTCCCCTCGGCGAAGCCCGGCATGGTGATCTACCACAGCTACCGCACCGTCATCGCCAACCCCTACAAGGACATCGTGGTGGACGAATTAAACGCGGAAAAGAAAGCGTGAAACCCGCTTTCGTAGGGTCCGATGCCCACATCGCCCCCCTACCCCCGGAGGCGGTTGCATAAATAATTCCTTCCGCGCCATTCGATTTTCTTCCCTGAATAACCAATTATCTGCTGTTTCCCCCCACTTGTTGGGGGGAAATTTTGTATATTGTGTCGAAGTTTGTTACAAATTGTTGCTTTTTTCAGAAGAAGAGAGTATGATAGCAAGAGAATCTTGATTCACGAGGAACATACCATGAAACGATTCCCAGCGATACTCTGGATTATCGCCCTGTGCGCCGGATTGCTGATTTATTGCATCCTGGATGCCCCGGCGGAGCCCATGCCCCAACCTTCCACAGAAGCCACCACGGAACCGACGGCGGAGCCCACCACGGAGCCTGCCACCGAACCATCTACGCAGCCAACCACGGAGCCGACCACCGAGCCAACCACAGCGCCGACCACCGAACCCACCACCGAGCCGGTGACGGAGCCCTCCACCGAGGCACCCTCTGAGCCGGTGACCCCGGCCCAGGTACGGATTTTGGCCACGGACCCGGCCCTGCGGGATGCCTGGGCCGCTTTGGCGGCGGACTATACCGCCAAAACCGGTATTGAAGTGGTTCTGGTGACCGATTTCAATGAGGCGACCTTGCGGACCCTCTCGGCCGATTTGATTGACCCGGCCCTCTGCGCCGATTTGTCCGGCACCATGGCCTACGCCCAACTGACCAGTTGGGATTTGGCCCTGGGGCAGAGGGATTTGGTCTACGCCATTGCCGCGGAGGTGGATTGCTTTGGCCTGATTTACAACCACACGCTCATGGCCCAGGCTGCCCATACCCAGCAGGATGTCAAAAATCTTTCCACCCTGGCCCAGACCGCCGGAAATCTGGCCCAGGCAGGGCTGACCCCCTTCGCCGGGCTGGAGTTCAACGGCCCCTTCGCCGCCCGGCTGGCCTCCATTCCCGGAGATTTACGGCCGCTGCTGGATTTGTGGATTGCACATTGCAGCCCCCAGCCCCCAGAGAGCGCCCTGGCTCAATTCATCGATGCACAGGCGGTGTTCTACCTGGGCAGCACCGGAGAGTATGAGGCGGTGTCCGCCATTGGCGCACTGAATCTGGGCATCCTGCCCGTCTATCTCGGCGACAAAGAGGAAAATCAGTCCCTTTGCCTGGCGGCGAAGCGGTATTGGTGCGTCAGCAACCAGGCGCCCGCCCAGGATATCCAGGCAACGCTGGACTTTTTGAGTGCCCTGGTGGTGTCCGATGGCCAGTCCGCCCCGCCGGTGGACCGGCTGAGTCTGCTCTCCCCCTACCGCCAGGCCACCTATGCCGCCAATCCCCTGGAGCAGATTCTCCGGGAGGATGTCCGCAGCGGAAAGACAGTTGTGGTCTGCGATTATCTCACCGTTCCCCCCACCGGCCTGCCGGAGGCCCTGACCGCCTACGCCGCCGACCCCAATGAGGAAAATTGGACGGCGATTTTGGCCATTTTGGCAGAGTGATTTCCAACATCTGGTTATTTAAGTGCAAATTGTCTTGACTATTTCAGTCGAATGGTGTATGATTCAGCTATGTTTAATGAACAACACATCTCCTACATCGTCATTTCCGGCCTGCTGACCGCCGTTTTGCTGGTGCTGGCCCGGATATTCGTGAAAGACGAGCGATCAAAAAACAACATATTGAAATTCTGGGCGATTCTCACCGTGGCGATTCACTACAGCAACCTGTGGGTGGATTATTTTACCACCGGCGGCAACGCCACCGTGGAGAACAATCAAATCCTGCCGGTGTACCCCTGCAATGTGGTCATGTGGATGCTGCTGGTAGCGGCGCTGATTCAGAACAAGAAACGGCTACTGTTCCAGATTCTGGGGGAGTTTTGCTTCTACGGCGGGCTTGTCTGCGGCGTAATTGGCATCGTGCTGAACGCCAATTTCGACAATACCCCCACCCTGGCGGATTTCGACATTCTCAAGGGCCTGCTGAGCCACTCCACCATGCTCTTTGGCTGCCTGTATATGCTGGTGGGCGGCTTTATCCGGATTCGGGTGTTCAATGCCGTCAGCGTCACCATGGGTCTGGGCAGCTTCCTGGTCTGCGGCCTTGGGGTGGACTATCTGTACGAGCATTTCGGCATGGAGCCCCCGGACGGGATGTTCCTCCGGTCCAATCCCTACCTGAAAACCTCCCCAATTATCCTGGGCATCTGGGCGGTGGTGCTGCTGTTCTGCGGCCTGGCCCTGTGGGAACTGCGCCTGCCCAGAGAAGAACGTTGGTATTCCAAACTACATTTGAGGAATTGATATGAGAGAATTATTTTTTAAGCTGTTTCGGGATTCCCATTTTGACACGGGTATCAGCATCACCGCCTTTTCCCTGACCCACATCATCTACCTGGTGCTGATTTTCGGCGCAATCATTGGCGGCTGGCTGCTCCTGCGGGGCCGTTCCCAGGTGGCGAAGGAAAAGGCGCTGCGCGGCCTGGCCTACGCCGTAGTCATTTCTTACCTTTCCGATTTCTTTGTCCACGATTTTGTCTATGGCGGGCTGGAGATGGATAAGCTCCCCTTCCATATCTGCACCGTCCTGTGCCCCCTGGCGGCCATTGCCCAGTTCAACCGCAACGGCAAGAAGATTCTGGAGCCGGTGGCGATTCTGGCGGTGCTGGCACCCATGATGTACCTGTGCTACCCCGCCAGCGTGGGCGATGGGGAGCCCTGGTGCTACCAGGCGGTGCAGACCATGTTCTACCATGGCACCCTGATGGCCTGGGGCATCCTGACCCTGGCGCTGGGGGCTGTGGAGCCCCAAATCCGCCGCTGCTGGAAACCTGCCGTGCTGCTGGTGGCCATCACCCTGTGGGCCAAGCTGGGCTGCGAGCTGCTGGAGCATAACTGGTTCTTCCTGGAAGAGGATGCCTTCTACATCGGCCTGGTGGAGGACGGCATCATCCCCAAGTGGTCGCTGATGATCATCAATCCGCTGGTATTTTTCCTGGCGGTGCTGGCGGTCTACGGTGTCTGCCACCTGCTGCGGGCCAAAACCGCCAAAAAAGCTGCTGTTTAATTCATAACCCCAATGTGCCTGTTGCATCCGCAACAGGCACATTTCAGTTAGAGAAAAAGCTCTTGTGCGGTAAATGATTGTTTAGAGTAGGAAGCACCCCTTGCCCCCCTCATTTATGAGGGGGGTGGCCGAGCGAAGCGAAGGTCGGGGGGAGTCCGAAAGATGTTACGAATTCGCCGAAAACGTACACAAAATCATAACCTTCTAACGCATGCTCCCCCAGTCACGGCTTGCGCCGTGCCAGCCCCCTCATAAATGAGGGGGCCAAGGTCCTGGTGCATAGCCAGGCCGCTAAACAATCATTTACGTTTTATCGTTGCATCAATTCTGCTCCTCCGGGGTAAACTGGGAAAAAGGCGGTGGAAAAAATGCTTTCGTCCTGTTTGCATACGGTGGTATTTTATATTGTGCTGATTATCAGTATGCGGCTGCTGGGCAAGCGGCAGCTGGGCCAGATGGAGCCATCGGAGTTCGTGGTGACCATGCTGGTGGCGAACCTGGCCACCATCCCCATGGAGGACCCCAGTCTGACGCTGTTTCATGGGTTGCTGCCCATCGGCATCGTGGTGGCGGCGGAGCTGCTGCTGAGCTGGCTGTGTATGCTGTCGATTCGGCTGCGGCGGCTGCTGTGCGGCAAGCCGGTGATTCTGATTGAAAACGGGCGCATCGACCAGCAGGCGCTGCGGCGCAACCGCATTACCGCCGACGAGCTGACGGGCCACCTGCGGCTGAAGGAGGTGCTGGATCTGACAACCGTCCAGTACGCCATTTTGGAAACCAACGGCAACCTGTCGGTGTTTTTGTACCCAGCCCACCAGCCCGCCACCGCCAAAAACGCCGGCATCCAGGCAGGCAAGCAGTATCTGCCCATTACCATCATCGAGCATGGCAAGCTGCTGACGGAAAACCTTCCCTTGGCAAAGAAGGACGAAAAATGGGTGGAAAGGGTGCTAAAATCCAAAAATTCCACCATTTGCGAAACATTTCTGCTGACCGTAGACTCCGCCGACCATATCCTGTGGTTGCAAAAAAAGAATTAAATGATTGTTTAGTGGCCTAAAACGGCGCACCCAGCTACAACAACCATGTCATTGCGAGGCCGCAGGCCGTGGCAATCTCCTGGTACAACTTTGGTCCTAATTTGCACCAAAATCTATGGATAATCCCGTTCTACATTGTACGTTCATCGAACTTTTTCCTTATCGTAGATGATACCGGGAGATTGCCACGGCCCTTCGGGCCTCGCAATGACATCCTAATCTGATACGCTAAACAATCATTTTCCGTACCAACAGCTTTTTGGGTGGTAAGAAAATTATCATGCGAAACAATCGCTTGCAATTTACAGTTTTTGTTGTATAATAGCCTTATCAATCACTTCGCCCGAACGAAGCGCACCTTCACTTCGCCCGAACGAAGCGCTTACGAGGTGATACTATGGAACTGATCAGTGTGAAGCAGGCGGCGGAAAAATGGGGGGTGTCCACCCGGCGGGTCCAGGACCTCTGCAAGCGGGGTCTGATCCCCGGTGCGGCCCTCTGGGAGCGGACCTGGATGCTCCCGGCGGATGCCACCTATCCCGGCAAACCGTCGCCCAATATGCCCATGCCCCGAAAATCTCCCTTCCTGACCATGACGGATCTGTACACCGTCCCCGGTTCCGCCGATGCGGTGGCGGAAAAACTGGCCTCCAACCCCGAGGCTCAGGCCCTCTTCCAGGCGGAAATCGCCTACAGCCGGGGAGATATCGACGCGGTTTACGAAAAAGCCCAATACTTTCTCTCCAGCCGCTCCGGCCCCTTCGCTGTGATCGCCGGAGGGATGCTGCTGGGGCTGTGCGCCATGTGGCAGGGGGATCTGCCGATGTATCAGCAGGCCAAGCTCCACATTTGCCATATGCCCGGCCAGTCCGAGGCCGACCACAGTCTGATGGAGCTGAGCCTGGCAGCCATGGGGCTGTCCATCCGGGACCTGCGGGGGTTCCCGGAGTGGTTCAAAAAGGGGCAATTTTCCCGGCTCCCGGTGGATGCGCTGCCGGCGGCCTGGGTCTACTATATTAAATGCCTGACGATTTATGCCCAGGAGCTGGCCATGAACACCTACTCCCAGGAGGGCATGGCGGGTCTGGCCCTGATCAAGGCCATCCCCAACACCGCCGAGCCCCTGATTTCCCAGGCGGTGGCCCAGAAAACCATCATGGCGGAGCTGTACCTGCGGCTGCTGTGCGCAGTTTGCTGCCAGAACGTCGGCGATGAACAGCGGGCCATCCACCATATCGACAAAGCCATCGCCCTGGCCCTGCCCGATGGGCTGCTGGGCCCCCTGGCGGAGTACCGGCGGCAGCTGGGGAACCTGCTGGACGACCGGCTGGCACTGGCGGACCCGGAGGCCCTGAAAAAGCTGAAAATTCTCCACAAACGGCTCAACGAGGGCTGGACGAAGCTGCACAATCTGGTTTTGGAGCGGCGGGTGTCCCTGGCCCTGTCCCCCCGGGAGCGGGAGGTGGCCCGGCTGGCGGCCTTCGGCTGCTCCGATGCCCAGATCGCCGAGCAGCTGTGCCTGTCCAAGGCCACGGTGAAGAGCCTGATTTCCATGGCCAAAAACAAAACCGGCGCGGAAAAACGCTCGGAATTGGTAGCGTACATTTAATGATACTTTCGCAGAGGCCGATGTGGGCATCGGCCCCATTTTTCTCACCCCCTCCTTTTTTGGGGCTGTGGGATGGGGGTAAACTAAAATAATTGTATACAAAACCATTCAAAATTCCCTCCGGCGGGTGGATGTCATTTTTATCAAATCCCTTTATACTATTGTTACAGACAATGGTATGAAGGGATTTTCCCTTTGCCGGAAGGAGGATGGCCTATGGAGATACCCAGAGAAGGGGAACTGTACAAGGCCCTGAACGTGGGCGGACATAATTTCGAGCTGTGCTACGGTTACTATCACGAGGCGGAGCGAAGTATCTGCCCGCCGGTGGTGATTTTTCCCGATTTGGCGGCTTCCCCCCGGTTCACAGCCGACGGGCGGCCCCTGGTGACCCAGATTCAGGACCCCTGTCCCCACTTTATCCCCACCGGCGAGGAAGCCTGGTGCGGCGACTGCCGCCACTATCGCTGCGACCAGCCGGAAATCGGCATCTGCAATTGCCCCCACAATCTGAGAGGAGGAAACAGAAAATGAAAGCTTCCAAAAGATTTTTGAGCCTGCTGCTGTGCCTGGCACTGCTGCTGAGCTACTTGCCCGTCTGGGGCACCGCCGCGGTGGCGGACCCCGCCAATCGGCTGGCGGACCCCGGCACCATGGACGATTGGAAGAAAATCTTCCTGCCCGATACCCTGAATACCCAGAATGCCGGCGGCGTCTGGACGGATAAATCCGTCTTTACCGACGGCTCCGCCTTCCCGGACATCACGGTGGACGACGAACGGAGCTTCCTGGTGGCCCTGTCCGCCATAGCCTCCAACATGAGCGTGTCCGGCTTGAGCAATATGCCCACCGACACCATGATGATTCTGGACCTGTCCAGCTCCATGTACAACGGCTCCAACCGCACCACCACCACGGTCCAGACCATGCTGGACGCGGTGAACAGCTCCATTGTCAAGCTCCAGGCCCTGAACGAGCATAACCGGGTGGGCGTGGTGATTTACTTCGGCGGCCCCAACCGGATTCAGTCCGATGCCTCCAATTCCATGGTGCTGCTGCCCCTGGACCGGTATTCCGGCACCACCAAATTCCTGAAGGCCAATGTTTCCGGCGGGAAGCTCCAGAGTATTCAGGTAAGCTCCGGTGTGAAGAACGCCGCCGGCAAGACCATGCCCCAGACCAAGCGCACCGTCACCGATGTGGCCGGCACCTATGCCCAGCTGGGCATTCTGGATGCCATGAATCAGCTGCTGACCGCTGACACCACCGTCCCCGCCACCGCCAGCTACCAGCCCAATGCGGACCGGGTGCCGGTTATGATTTTCATGTCCGATGGCGAGCCCACTGCCGCCACCCATCAGTTCACCCAAAAGGTCAACGCCGGCATGGGCAACAACACCGTTTCCATCCGCAACCCCTATGAAACGGATTTTGTCACCCAGCTCACCGCCGCCTACGCCAAAGAGATGGTGGACAAGCATTACGCCGCCACCACCCCCCTGTTCTACAGCCTGAGCCTGGGCTCCTCCGTAAGCCTTGCGGTGATGGATCCGGCCAACAACACCTCCGCCGCCATTGATGCCTACTGGAACGACCTGCTGGCCGATGGCTCCGCCAGCATCACCGTCTACAATTCCCCCGATAGCTGGCGGCCCCCCTCGGTGAAAAAGACCTACACCGTCAAATCTGCCACCGTCGCCGGGGCCACCTTCCCCGGCGGCAAGAGCCAGCGCAATTATGTGGATCAGCATTTCACCGCCAGCAGCGCCGCCAACCTGACCGATGCCTTCGAGGATATCGTGGCCCAAATCGGCATCATGTCCGAATATACCCCCACCCTGGTTTCCGGCAGCGAGGATTTGTCCGGCTACATCTCCTTCGTGGATAAAATCGGCAAGTACATGAGCGTGACGGATATCAAGGGCATCCTGATTCACGACACGCTGTTCTCCGGCGCGGATTTGGCCTCCAACTTTGTCACCGGCGGTGGCAAACTGGGCACCACCGAGAGCCCCACCTCCCTGGGTGACGAGATGGTTTGGGCCGTCCAGGCCCGGCTGGGCATCGACACCGCCGCCGAGGCCCGGACTCTGATTGGCCTTGCCTACCGGCATGGTCAGCTGAGCTACCGGAGCGACACGGAATTTTCCAACTACATCGGCTGGTACGCCAATGCCGCCGGTGACTACCTGGGCTTCTGGCACGAGGGCATCACCACCCTGCCGGCGGCCACCGGCGATGCCGCCACGGACCCGGCCTTCCTGATTAAATCCTACGGCTACCTGGGCAAAGTGGACGAGAGCCAGGGCGTGGCAGCCTCGGATATGATGTACGCCACCGTTCAGGTTCGGGAAAATATCGCCACCGGGGAGGAAACCGTCACCTTTGCGGTCCCCGCCGCCCTGATTCCCGTAATCACCTATCAGGTGGAGCTGGATAAGAACGGCGACGTGGACAGCCTGACCACCTCCGGTGCCAAAGCCCCCATCCGGCTGGTGTACCAGGTGTCCCTGGATGCCGCCATCGACCCCTACACCGTCACCGATTTGGTGGACGACGCGTATCTCGCCCAGAATACCGATGAAACCGGCAAAATCTGGTTCTATACCAACCAGTACGAAACCGATAATTCCACCGGCTATTTCAAGGTCAATACCTATTCCTACTTCAACCCCTCCCGGCAGAATGACCGGTATTATTACGTCGGCGATGCTGCGGTCTATGCCGACACCGCCGGTACCCTCTACACCGGCGCGGCCCATCCCGTGGGCACCTACTACCACCGACACACCGTCTATACCCCCGACGGCAGCTACGAATCCTACCGGGCCATCGCCGCCGACACCCTGGCCGAGGGCCTGAAGCGGCTGGAGGACGGCTCCTGGGTGGTCCTGGCCGGCAATGTTTATGTGAATCTGGATGGCTATACCGTGGAAAAGAGCCCGAATATCACTGAAACTCTGACTTATGTAAACCAGCCCTTTGTGGACCATCACAACCACACCCTCAATGACCCGGGCTACAATTATATTGTAGGCTCCACCCTGGGTAATAATGGCAAAATTGGAATCGAGCCCGCCACGGGTCTGGTGCTGACCAAGGTCATGGCCGAGGGGGTGGAGGCCACTGCGGAGCCCTTCACCTTTACCATTACCAATGTCACCGACCCCACCCACAGCAAGACCTACCCGGCACGGCTGGATGGGGTGGATACCACCGTTACCTTCGCCGGCGGCAAAGCCACCGTGGAGCTGCTGCCCGGTCAGAAGCTCTACCTTGTGGATTTGGCCCCGGGCCAGACCTTCACCGTGGCGGAGATGCCCACCCTGGACTATGTATCCAATCAGGAAATTTACACCGTCACCACCGTCGCCGGGAAATTGCTCCCGGTCACCATCACCAATGACCTCCGGGGCACCGGCAATCTGACCATCACCAAGGAAATCTACCACCATCTGGGAGCCGATTATCAGCTTCCCGAGAAAAAATTCACCTTCACCGTCACCCTCTCCGGCGTTGGCACCGCCAATGCCACCTTCCCGGCCAAGGGCATGGTCAGCTCTGTCACCACCGACGGGCAGGGCCAATTCACCCTGGAGCTGGGCCACGCCCAGCAGGTGGAGGTGACGAATCTCCCCGCCGGCACCATTGCCACGGTGGTGGAGCAGACCCCCGGCCCCGGCTTCACCGCCACCTATTGGGAGAGCGGGCTGGCCGGCGACGGCATCGTGACCATCGTTAAGGACCAAATTTCCAATGTGACCGTCCTCAATACCTATGAGCCCACCAGGGTGGACCCGGTGACCATCACCCTCACCGGCAAAAAGACCCTGGTCACCGAGGGTGCGGACTGGAACGGGGCCGAATTCCAGTTCCAGCTCCAAAAATGGGACGGCGCCGCCTGGCAGACCATTGCCACCGCCACCGCCAACGAGCAGAATCCCACCTTCGATTTCAGCGCCGCCCTCCAGGCGGAGCCCTTCACCGCCCCCGGCACCTATGCCTACCAGGTTCTGGAAACCAATGGTGGCCAGACCATCGATGGCATCACCTACGATGCCACCCTCCACACCTTCGGTGTCACCGTGGCGGATGCCGACATGGACGGCAAGCTGGAAATCGCCGCCGTCACCTCCCACCACTCCGGCAAGGAGTTCGGGCAGGACGGCCAGGGCAATTGGAATATCGAAATTTCCTTCCAAAACCACTACGAAGCCAGCGACGCCCTGGTCTACCTGGACGTTTTCAAGGAGCTTCGCAACCCCACCGGCAGCCCCCTGGTGAATCTCAGCGGCTACCGCTTCGGCCTGTATGATGCCGTCACCGGCGCGCTGTTTGCCACCTCCGAGCTGACCGACTCCGTGGGCAATGCCCGGTTCATCCTGACCTACGGCCTGGAGGACGAAGGTTCCCACCGCTATTACCTGAAGGAAATCGTCCCCGAAAACCCCATTCCCGGCATGATTTACGATGAAAAGCAGTACCTGGTCACCGTGGAGGTCACCGACAACGGCGACGGCACCACCAGCGCCACCATCGACAGTGAGATGGAGGTTCCGGTGTTCGTCAACGAATATCTGCCCACCGCCACGGAGCTGGAAATCGACTTCGTTTCCAAGGAGCTGACGGGCCGGGATCTGGCCCAGGGCGAATTTACCTTCCAGCTGGAGGGCCAAGGTGTGCTGCTCACCGGCACCAACGATGCTTCCGGCAAGGTCACCTTCTCCGATAAGCTGTATTTCAACGCCGTGGGCCAGACCACCTATACCATCGTGGAAACCGGCACCGATGAAAACGGCGTTACCACCGACAAGACCCGTTACACGATTTTGGTCACCGTCACCGATGTGGGCGGAACGCTCCAGGCCTCTTATCAGGTGCTGAATGTGGCGGGAGATCAAATCACCTTCCACAACACCTACAAAGCCACCCCCGTGACCTATGCTATCGCCGGCACCAAGTACCTGGAGGGCCGGAGCCTGCTGAACGAGGAGTTCACCTTCTCCCTGGCCACCCACAGCGGCACCGTGCTGCAGCAGGTGAAGAATTTCGCCGATGGCACCTTCGCCTTTGCCCCCATGCGCTTCACCGCCCCCGGCCAGTACCGGTATCTGGTTTGGGAGGAGCTGATTCCCGCCGACCAGGGCATCACCTTCGATGAAACCGTCTACGATGTGACCATCACCATCGCCGATGATTTGCTGGGCAATCTGTATGTGTCCGATGTGACCTACGGCGACCGGGATGCCATCACCTTCGTCAACACCTACACCCCCGCCCCTGTGCAGGCCACCTTCGAGGGTCTGAAGGTATTGGAGGGGAAGACCCTGACCCCTGGCGCGTTCACCTTCGCCCTGTATGCCTCCAATGAAAATTGGGAAACCATCGAAATTTTGGAGCAGGTGACCAACGCTGCCGATGGCGCCTTCGCATTCGGGGCCATGGAATACGGGACCCCCGGCAGCCGCTACTATCTGGTAACGGAAGTGGGCGGCGGCGAAACCATCGACGGCGTGACCTACGATTCCACCGTTTACCGCATCTGGGTGAACGTGACGGATAACGGCCTGGGCAACCTCGATGCCTTCACCCACATTCTGGATGCCGAGGGCAACGAGCTGCTGACCATGGTGTTCCGCAATTCCTACACCGCCACCGGCACCCTGGAGGTGCCCCTGGAGGGCCAAAAGACTCTGCTGGGCCGGGATTTGGCGGCCGGGGAGTTCACCTTCACCCTCTATCAGGATGGCCTGGCCCTGGAAACCGTTGCAAATGACGGGGACGGACGCTTCTTCTTCGAGCCCCGGCAGTTCCATGGGGTGGGGCAGTACACCTTCCAAATCAGAGAAGATTTGGGAGATGATGCCACCATAACCTACGACCCAGCCTGCTACGATGTAACCATCATCGTCGGCGACGATGGTCTGGGCGGTCTGGTGCTGGAGTCCGTAGCCCTGACCAAGGACGGCGCAGCCGCGGAGCAAATCCACTTCGAAAACACCTACGAAGAGCCCCCCACGGAGCCCACGGAACCCTCCACGGAGCCCACGGAACCCTCCACGGAGCCCACGGAACCCTCCACGGAGCCCACGGAACCCTCCACCGAGCCTACCGAGCCCAGCACCGTTCCCACGGAGCCCTCCACCGAGCCTACCGAGCCCAGCACCGTTCCCACGGAACCCTCCACCGAGCCCACGGAGCCCAGCACCGTTCCCACGGAACCCTCCACCGAGCCTACCGAGCCCAGCACCGTTCCCACGGAACCCTCCACCGAGCCCACGGAACCCAGCACCGTTCCCACGGAACCCTCCACGGAGCCCACGGAGCCCAGCACCGTTCCCACGGAACCCTCCACCGAGCCCACCGAACCCAGCACCGTGCCCACGGAACCCTCCACCGAGCCCACACCGCCGGAGGAGGACATCCCCCAGACCGGCGATGCATCCCTGACCGGCTGGCTGGCCCTGCTGACCCTGACCTGCGGCGGTGCCCTGATGCTCAGCAAAAAGAAACAAATCTAACCCCAAAAAAGGCCTCGTTGCGGTTGCAACGAGGCCTTTCAGCGTGTCAAAAAAGTTGTCATTGGGAGGAGGCCGTAGGCCGACGTGGCAATCCGTTCTTAAAAAGATTCCGAAATCAACGAGTTTATTGGATAAATCACAACTTTGAGAAAACGGATTCCCACGGTCGCTTCGCTCCCTCGGAATGACAGATTACTTTTTTCCCTTATTCTGAATCAGGTGGCTGTAATCCGTATTCTTGGGGCGCTGGGTGTCGGGGTCCCGGAAGAAATCTCTGCTGAATCTCTTAATCACAGGAGCCAACGCAATCAGGGCAATCAGGTTGGGAATGGCCATCAGACCGTTGAACAAATCCGCAAATTCCCAAACCGCATCCAGGCTGGCAATGCAGCCCACATAAATCATGGCGGAGTAGACCACCTGGTAGCCCAGCCGGACCAGCTTGTTGCCCTTGGACAGGTACTCGATGCACTTCTCGCCGTAGTAGTACCAGGCAACGATGGTGGCGAAGGCAAACAGGCACATACCCACGGTGACGATGTACTGGCCGCCGGTGAAGGCATTTTCGAAGGCCAGGGAGCTCATGGCCCGGGTGTCCCCAACCAGCGCGGCATCATGCCACAGGCCGGAGGTCAGGATGACCAGGGCGGTGATGGTACACATGACGATGGAGTCGAAAAACACCTCAAAGGCGCCCCACAGGCCCTGGCGGGCGGGATGGTCGTTGTCCGCGGAGGCGTGGGCAATGGGGGCGGAGCCCATGCCGGCCTCGTGGGTGAAAACGCCCCGGGCCATGCCGATCCGGCAGGCGTACATCACAGACGCACCCAGGAAACCGCCCACAGCGGCAGTGCCGGTAAAGGCGTTCTGAATGATAAGGCCGAAGGAACCGGGAATCTTAGCGGCGTTGATCCCCAGGACCACCAGCGCGCCGACAATGTACAAAATGGACATAAAAGGCACCAGGAACTCGGTGACATTGGCGATGCGCTTGATGCCGCCGATGAAAATCAGCGCGCCCAGACCGGCCACAACAATACCGATGACCCAGGTGGGGGCGCCGAAGGTGGCGTTGACACCGCCGGCCAGCGCATTGGCCTGGACGGACGCACCGATGCCCAGAGAGGCAAGGCCGCCGAAAAGGGCAAACAGCACCGCCAGCCACTTCATTTTCATGCCCCTGGAGATGTAGTACATAGGGCCGCCGACGATTTCGCCTTTTTCGTTGGTGGTGCGGTATGCCTGGGAGAGGATGACCTCGCAGTATTTGATTACCATACCAACCAGAGCAGAGACCCACAGCCAGAACACAGCGCCGGGACCGCCGGTAGCGATGGCCAGCGCGACACCAACGATATTGCCGGTGCCGACCGTGGCGGCCAAGGCGGTGCAAACGGCCTGGAAGGGGGTGATGGCCCCCTCTCCCAGCTTGGATTTATCGACCTTCCGGAACAGGGTTTTGGTGGTATAGCGCATCACAATGTGAAACTTGGTGAAAATAACGCCCTTTGTCAGAATTGTCAGGAAAATGCCGGTACCAAGCATCAGAATGACCATGGGCAGACCCCACACAATGTTGTCATTCATCATGCCAATCATATTTAAGATTTTCTCCATCCTTGAACCTCCGTTTTTCTCATCCTGCTGACAGCGTACCAACGGGCCAGGATGAGCGCCGCATAGCTACACTTGTCTTTTGTAAGTATACAGAAAGGTCCTGGATTATGCAAGTTTTTTGTTCAGATAATTCCATTGTTTTTTGAAAAAACCGCCACGAAGCAATCATACACTTGCTACAAATTCTTTTTCAACAGCCTGCGCTTAAACCAAAAAAGGAACCCAAGTATCGTGTCAATACTTAAGTTCCAATATGAAGTATGTTGATAATAATGATACGGTTTCAAAAAGGTTTCATAGAGTTTCAAATTGAAATGAAACCCTATGCTAAGATAATGAAACCACACCATAAAATGAAACCTGCTCAAACCATATGTTCTATCAGAAAAAATCAGAAACTAATACTTTTGCGTCAAAGCAGAAGGGATCGAATTAATGATTTCGTCTTGATTCCCAATATTCACGGACAGATTGAAAATAGTCTAATCTTTCGGAAATTTTAGCAATTTCCCTTGGATAGAAAATATCTAATGCATCACATAGGGACAGCATCCAGTCAACACGAGTATTGTGTCTGTTAACATCAACAATATTGGAATTGGCAATCTGAATTTGCCCCCATCCCAGTGCTCCGATTGTTAAGCAAGACCATTCCAAGTGTTCGATAGGGATAAAATGGGCGCCGGTAAATGTAAGATGTCCATTCTCTACAGAATACTCAATTAACAGAATTACAAAATAATTTCTGTCATCTTCATAGAATCGTGCTAAACGATGGACAGAAGTCAGGTTTGGCATATTGAATTGGGTCGATGTGTTATGTGTCTTAACATCAATTAAGTAATAATTGCCGTCAACATCAGTAAATGCAACATCTGCCATTGCTCTGCGCGCAAAGTCTGCACTAAAATCACCAAGTAGTCCATCAGGAAAGCAACTCGGTAATAATTCGCCAATAGCTTCTTGTACTGTATCACCGATGGCTCGAGGACTATTTATAATTCTCCTGTTTTGAAAATCTTTAATACGAGAAAGTCCATCAATTATCCGATTTTCTAAAAAATGCAAAGTACAATCGTTCAGAATTCTGTTCATTTTCTTATTGCACCTTTCTTCTTTTTGCAGATTGTTCTGAGAGTGTATTCCTTTCCCAAAAGACACCATCGACATAGCCTTGAATTGACATATCGGATTCTGCCATAGCTAACCGCTGTTCTGCCCAAACACAGTATTGTTCGTTTACTTCAATGCCTATATATCTTCGGCCTAACTTTTTGGCAACAACGCTTGTTGTACCAGAACCAAGGAAAGGGTCAAATACAATATCGGAAGGGTTGGAACTGGCCAACAATATTTTTGCAATCAGTTTTTCGGATTTTTGTGTGGGGTGAGCAGTATTTTCGGGCATTGACCAAAAAGGAATGGTAATGTCGTCCCAGAAATTAGAAGGACAAGTATTACGGTAATTGCCGCTTTCCGTTTCGTCCCAATCTTTTGGTTTTCCATCCACCTTATAGGGAGCGATGACCTTTTTGCGAATTTTAACTGCATCGAGATTGAATGTATAATTGTTTGATTTTGTAGCAAACCAAATGTCCTCTAAGCCATTTTTCCAGTTTGCTGTTGCACCACGACCTTTTTCTCTTTGCCAGGTGATACGACTTCTGACGGTGAAGAACTCGCCTAATACACGACCGATAATTAAGCTTGTTTCCCAATCACAACACACATAGATAGCGCCATCATCTTTCAGTAATGGATAGACCAATGACAGCCATTGGCGAGTGTAGTCCTCGTAGTCTGCAACTGTTTTTTTAGAAAATGTCGTTCCATTAAAGGCCTTGGTCAAGTTGTAGGGCGGGTCAGCGACTACCAAGTCAACTGACTTATGGGGTAACAGTGGCATAACCGTAAAAGTATCACCGATGATGGTTTTGTTAACAACAGCTTCAATAGCCTGTGCCGTATTTACAGATATGCAACGAGCAAGATATTCTTTGCCTTGCTCTACAGTTGTGTCAATAGTCTTGTTTCTTGATGATTTAGATTTTTCCATATAAACACCTTTAATCCACCAAAACGGGTGTTCAACGCAGGCACCCTAATTTATGTTGGTTACAGCAATTCATTTACTGTTCTAATTATATCACAATTAGTTGTGTTTTTCAACTGTCATGAAACTTTTCCTCCGACAATGAAACTATTTCAGTCACGATGAAACTAATTCCGAAGCAAGAGTTTCATTGTGGATTTTTGGGCGTGGTAAAATAGGTGGGTTTAAGTCTTCCAACTCGGATGTTCGTGCATTTATTTTTGATACAATGAAACTAACACTATTATGAAAGCGGCAAAAAGTCTTGCAGTACAAGGTTTTTTAGATATAGAAAAATCACGGTGGTTTCGTATCAAAACCACCGTGCTAATATGGCAACAAACGCATATTTTGATACGGGTTGCAAGCGGTTGCAAAGTTGCATATAAAATGCAACCGAAAATAGGTATGCAACTTTAGTGAAAAAGCAATGCAAAGAATTATTGTCTTTCAGGTATAGGTTTGCCTAATTTCATGGCGTTTTCTGTCTCGAAAGTACGGCGAATGGTCGTTTCTACATATTTTTTAATCAATAACTCATCATTAACTAATGTAAAGAATCGCAAAACCTGTGTCTGGTTGAGCCAAACAATTTTCATAGGAGCTCGTAAGGTTTTGCTCATTCCGGCAACAGAAAGAACGCCCATTTCTACATTGAGTTCGGGTGTGTTTTTGCATCTTCCGCCATTATCAATATAGGACTTTGTGATGTCTTTTTCTTGAATACCGAGGGAGCTTGTTGTTACTTGAGAGATATGTTCCAAATCAGCATCGGCCATATAGTCAGCCCAATCTTTCATCATATCCCAACCATAACCATGTGCAGCTAAAAGAACATCATACTGGTGCCACAGACCGGCAGATATATGCTTAATTTCACGGATAAAAGTGATATCGTCAAGATATTCAACCGCTGAAATGTCCTCTGCTTTGGAATTCGTAATTTGCACATTTTTATTTTGACATTCGGCTTCCTTACATTCAACACAGGTGTTGCTGGTATGTCTGTATTTGATAGGAAATTCTTTTCTGCAAACATCGCATATAAATGTATTGGCGTTTGATGAAGTGCCTGCACACTGTTCTGTAGTTAATATACCGCCTGCTTTGAAACAATCGGCAGAATCTTTTTCATCTAATAAAAGAGCTACAGTTTCATTAGATGCTTTTGCCTGTTCAATTAGACCGGTTTTTACTTTGATTCCACGAACCGAAACACTTTTTCCATTTACGGCTACTTTATCATTGGTTCGTATCAGCCCGCTGCTTATAATTCCTTCGACCACAACACCCCGGTCCTTTAGAAAATACACATCTTTAATGAAAAACTTAAAGTTGTTTTCTGCCTGAGTTTGACCTGCGGTCTGCTGAATAATTGCCATTTTCCTGTTATAACATTCCTGGCAATACTTTTTGTTATCTAACCTCCAGATGTGTCCATCAATCGGACGGAAACATTCTGAACATTTTTCAAGCAATTTCTTATCAACAGGTTTCTTTTTAAAAATATCAAACAAGCCCATAGTTTACCTCCAAGATTTTTTATTATTATATTATAGTTGATAAAATATTGCAAGAAGTCACGATGAAACTTATCTCCACAATGAAACTAATCTTCTGCACCAAAGTGCAGAAAAGCCTTGTGGAATAAGGCTTTTGAAACATAGAAAAAGCACGATGGTTTCGTATCAAAACCATCGTGCTGATTTTGGTGCGGGCAACAGGACTCGATGAAATCAAGGTGTCATTCCCGTCGAGCCGGGAATGAGCAGATGTCCACCGGACATCTGCATTTAGATGGGTTCGCGTCCTTTTCCGACCAAGCAAAAAGAGGAGGCAATGCCTCCTCTTTTTGCTTGGTGCGGGCAACAGGACTCGAACCTGCACGCTTTCGCAGTGGAACCTAAATCCACCGAGTCTACCAATTCCACCATGCCCGCGTATATTCAGTTGACAGTTATTGCTTTGCGATTTTTACAATCGCAATCATTATTTTATCACAGTTAGGTCAGCTTGTCAATTGAATGAACGGGGACCTCTAAAGATTCCGGTGGGAATGGGGTGGGCTTTTGGCCTATATGCCAAAAAATTGGCCGGATAATCACCGCCTTTTTGTTCCAAACTACTTGACATTCGGGATGGGCTTGTGTAAAATAGATTCGGTATGGTGTACGCTGCCCCGGTTTTTCCTTTGGGGGCACGTTTCATGATAGCCGGCTCCGGCCGGTGTGATTCGCGTTATCGCCTCATGGCGTTTTTATTTGGTATACAAATTGAATACAACATGTGGCCTGACGCGCCACCCTTCGCCGGAGTATATTTTTATTGAAGGAGGTGCGTTGCAGGATTATGGATCTTATTTTAGCCATCGTATTGATCATCGTAGCTGCCGCTGTGGGCATCGGCCTGGGCTTTGTCTCCGGCGTGACCTACCGCAAAAAGGTAGCAGAACGGGAAATCGGCTCTGCTGAGGCCGAGGCTACCCGCATCATCAACGAAGCCATCCGCGGCGGCGAGAGCAAGAAAAAGGAAATGCTCCTGGAAGCCAAGGACGAAATCCATAAATCGCGCACAGAGTACGAGAAGGAAGTCAAAGAGCGCCGCGCCGAGCTGACCAAGCAGGAGCGCCGCCTGCAGCAGAAGGAAGAAACTCTGGACAAGAAGGCCGACGCCTTCGAACGCAAGGAAGAGGAGCTGGCCAAAAAGCTCCAGAAAGCCGCCGAAACCCAGGCCGAGGCCGATAAGCTCAAGGCCGTGCAGATGCAGACTCTGGAGAAAATCTCCGAGCTGACCCAGGAGCAGGCCAAGAATTACCTGCTCAAGATCGTGGAGGACGAGGTTCGCCACGAATCCGCCCTGAAAATTAAGGAAATCGAGCAGCAGCTGAAGGACGAGGCCGACGAAAAGGCCCGGGAGATCCTCTCCACCGCCATCCAGCGCTGCGCCGCCGACCACGCCGCCGAGGTCACCGTCTCCGTTGTGCCCCTGCCCAACGACGAGATGAAGGGCCGCATCATCGGCCGGGAGGGCCGGAATATCCGCACCCTGGAGACCATCACCGGTGTGGATCTGATTATCGACGATACCCCCGAGGCCATCACCGTTTCCAGCTTCGACCCCGTCCGCCGGGAAATCGCCCGTCTGGCGCTGGAGAAGCTGATTCAGGACGGCCGGATTCACCCCACCCGCATCGAGGATATGGTGGAGAAGGCCAAGCGGGAAGTGGAGCGCACCATCCGGGAGGAGGGCGAACGGGCTTGCTACGAGACCGGCGTCCACAACCTGAACCCGGAGCTGGTGAAAATTCTGGGTCGCCAGAAGTACCGCACCTCTTATGGCCAGAATGTGCTGAATCACTCCATCGAGGTTTCCCACATCGCCGGCCTTATGGCCTCCGAGCTGGGCGTGGATGTGGCCCTGGCCAAGCGGGCCGGTCTGCTCCATGACCTGGGCAAGGCCATCGACCATGAGGTGGAGGGCAGCCATGTACAGCTGGGCGCCGATTTAGCCCGGAAGTACAAGGAAAATCCCGTTGTGGTCAACGCCATCGAGGCTCACCACGGGGATGTGGAGCCCAAGACCGTTGTTGCCGTGCTGGTTCAGGCCGCCGATGCGGTGTCCGCCGCCCGTCCCGGCGCCCGCCGTGAGAATGTGGAAAACTACATCCGCCGGCTGCAGAAGCTGGAGGAGCTCACCGGCTCCTGGCCCGGCGTCGAGAAGGCCTTTGCTATCCAGGCCGGTCGGGAAGTCCGCATCATGGTCAAGCCCGAGGTGGTCACCGAGGACAATATGATCCTCCTGGCCCGGGAAATCGCCAAGAAAATCGAAGCCGAGCTGGAATACCCCGGCCAGATCAAGGTCAACGTCATCCGGGAAACCAAGGCGGTCGAATACGCAAAATAAAAAATTTCGGAGTGCTGCACCGGCAGCACTCCGTTTTTTCATGTTCAATTATCATCGTCATTGGGAGGACGATCCGTTCCCATTCGTAGGAGCGATTCATGAATCGCCCGTAAATAACTGGAAGCCCCCTTGCCCCCCTCATTTATGAGGGGGGTGGCCGAACGAAGCGAAGGTCGGGGGGAGTCCGTGACAAAGAGAAGAGAGAAGCCTGCTTTCGTAGAGGCCGATGCCCATATCGGCCCTGCGGAATTACCGATGGGTAAAAAGAGCCGATGTGGGCATCGGCCCTTACGCTGATTATTTTAATATCATCCCCGAAGGGGATACCTCAACTATTCATTATTCATTCTTCACATACCACAGACTCCCCCCGCCCCTCCGGGGCACCCCCCTCATAAATGAGGGGGGCAAGGAGAGCTATCGTAAACAATCATTTTTCGACAGACTGTGGCCGGGGGTAAATCCCCCGGCCTTTGGATTTTAGCAGCAGCCGCAGCCGTTGTTGTTGTCGCAGCCGCAGCTGTTGTTGTTGTTGCCGCAGCAGCAGAACAGCAGGATCAGGATGATGATCCACCAGCAGCCGCCGCCATTGTTACCGCCCCAAGAGTTGCACATAAGTCATTACCTCCGAAATTTTTGTTACGGCCTTCGCCGTACATTCCATGTTATTCCGGAGCCCGAAAAAGGTGCGGCGCGCCCCGGTGAAAAACCGTGACGCGCCATGACTTATGAATCGTATTCCACGAAATAATTTTCCCGGTCCGCCACCACATGCTTCTGAATCAGGAAGATGGGAACCGCGAACACAAATCCCAGGACCAGCAGGCAACTGGCAATGCTGCCCCAGAATACGATGATCAATGCCAACATCGTCAGCAGGACCACCGCAAACAAAATCTTTTGCCACTTTCTCATTATTTTTCCTTTACTCCTTCCACCAGGCCGTTGGCCATGCCCACCAGGCCCTGCATTTCGCTGGGGATGATGATCTTGGTGGCCTTGCCGTCAGCGATTTTCTGCATGGCCTCGATGGATTTCAGCTTGATGACCTGGTCGTTGGGGGCCTTCTCGTTCAGCAGGGCCATGGAGTCGGCCAGAGCCTTCTGAACCGCCAGAATGGCCTGGGCCTCGCCGTCGGCCTTCAGGATGGCGGCCTGCTGTTCGGCCTCCGCCTTCAGGATGGCGGCCTGCTTTTCGGCGTCGGCCTTCAGGATGGCAGCCTCCCGCTCGCCCTCAGCGATGAGGATGGCGGACTTCTTCTGGCCCTCGGCCTGAAGGATAGCCTGCCGGCGGTCACGCTCGGCCTTCATCTGCTTCTCCATGGAGGACTGGATGTCCTGGGGAGGCAGGATGTTCTTCAGCTCGACACGGTTGACCTTGATGCCCCAGGGGTCGGTGGCCTCGTCCAGGATGGCACGCATTTTGGTGTTGACCACGTCGCGGCTGGTCAGGGTCTGGTCCAGCTCCAGATCGCCGATGATGTTACGCAGGGTGGTGGCAGTCAGGGTCTCCATGGCGGCCATGGGCATTTCCACGCCGTAGGCGTAGAGCTTGGGGTCGGTGATCTGGAAGTAGACCACGGTGTCGATCTGCATGGTCACGTTATCCTTGGTGATCACGGGCTGAGGCGGGTAGTCCAGCACCTGCTCCTTCAGGGAAACCCGGCGGGCGATCCGGTCAATGAAGGGGATTTTCATATGCAGGCCGACGCCCCAGATGTTGTGGAACGCGCCCAGCCGCTCGATGACGTAGGCCTGGGACTGCTGAACCACGGAAATGTTGGAAATGATGATAATGAACAAAATGACGGCAACGATGCCGAGGATAATGAACAATTCAGGCATAATTTTCTTCCTCCTAAAAATATGTAATGTTAATTTTTGTCATTGCGAGGAGCGAAGCGACGTGGCAATCTCCTGAGGATACCGGAAACCTTTGGGGATTGCCACACCAGTCTGCGGACTGGTTCGCAATGACAGTGTAATTACTTTGCCACCGGGCTGACGAAGACCTTCACGCCTTCGATGCGGTCCACCTTCACCAGGGTTTTTTCGGGGATGGCATCCCCCTTGGTGCTGCGGGCGGACCATTCCATGGCCCCCAGCTTCACCTGGCCCTGGGCGGAGATGTTGTCGATGGGGGCGGTCACATAGCCGGTGGAGCCGATGATGGCGTCCACATTGGTGGCAACCACCTTCGGTTTGATGTACTTACGGAACAGGGGTCGCAAACAGGCCAGCAGGATTGCCGCCACCGCGAAGAACAGCACCGTTTGGAGCCAGATTTCGCCCCCCAATGCCGCCGCCACTGCCGCCACCAGGGAGCCGACAGCAAACCAGATGGACACCAGCGTCACGGTGTTGGCCTCCACGATGATGAAAAAGATCATCAGCGCCAGCCAAAATATTGCAGCGTAAAACATATAATTTCCTCCTCTCTGCTGCGCTGCTTTATGGTTATAGTTTACCAGAAATAAACTTGTCCGTCAATTGGCGAAATCTTCAAAAAAGTGCAATTTTCACCGAAAATCAGGGGAAGGTAAAAATTTTTTATCCCAAAACGGGAGTAACACCCCCGGAGCCATTTTATGTGGCAAAAATCTGGAAAAGAAGCCGAAATGGAATGATTATCAAACTATTTTATATGGTTATGTAACCATATAAGTAAAGCAGACCCTTTTTCGCTTTTTCTCCCTGAAACCCGGTGAAACAGAAAGTTTTGATATGGAGAATCCCCAGCTTTTGTGGAATATTTTCGGAGAAATTCAAATAAATGATATATTTATCCATCCCTTGACCTTTCCCCCATTGGGTGATAAATTATTGTTTATAGTAGCCCCCCTTGCCCCCCTCATTTATGAGGGGGGTGGCCGAGCGATGCGAAGGTCGGGGGGAGTTCGAAATATTGCAAATTGTATACTCCCCCCGCCCCTTCGGGGCACCCCCCTCATAAATGAGGGGGGCAAGGGGGATTCCTATTCTAAGCAATCATTTATCTATCGAAAAGGCTGGTGAACCCCATGAAAATTCGGAATATGACCCGTTGCGGCCTGATGGCGGCGATGCTGGCGGTTTGCGGCTGGATTGCGGTGCCCTTAGGGGATATTTCCGTGAGTTTGCAGACCCTTGGGGTGCTGCTGTGCCTTGGGGTACTGGGCGGACGGCTGGGGTCTGTGGCGATTTTGGTCTATTTGTCCCTGGGGGCCTTGGGTGCGCCGGTGTTCACCGGATTTCAGGGGGGCTTCGCCGTTCTGCTGGGGCCCACCGGCGGATATCTGTGGGGATTTTTGCTGGTTGGGGCGGTGTACCTTTTGGTGGAAAATAAGCTGCCCCTGTGGCTGTGTATGGTATTATGTCAACTGATAATTTATATCAACGGAACCATTTGGTATTTTCATCTCTATGCCCAGGGGGGCCTTTGGGCGATTATTTTGAAATGTGTGGTGCCCTACCTGGTGCCCGATGGCCTGAAGCTCCTCCTGGCTCTCCATCTGACGAGCCGGATTCGACGGTAGAGGGAGTTTTGAATTTTTACAATCGAAACCCCCGGGATGCTTGTAGCATTCCGGGGGTTTTTCTCACTTTGACATAAAATAATAGCCGATAACCACCGCACCCAGGATGATGCGGTAAACGCCGAAGGCGGAGAAGGAGCGCTTGCGGACGTACTCCATCAGGGCCCGGATCACCAGGACGCTGACCAGGAAGCTGACCACCATGCCCACCACCAGCACCGATATTTCGGTGACGTTGGGGATCATGCCCTCCAGCAGGTATTTCACCAGCTTCAGAGCGCTGGCACCCAGCATGGTGGGGATGGCCAGGAAGAAGGAAAATTCCGCCGCCGCGGGCCGGGACACCCCCAGCAGAATGCCACCCAGAATGGTGGAGCCGGACCGGGAGGTGCCGGGAATCAGGCTCAGGCACTGGAACGCGCCGATCAGCAGGGCGGTGCGGTAGTCGATGGTATGGACATCCTCAATCCGGGGCTGGAGCCCACGGTTCTGCCGCTCCACAATGATAAACGCCACGCCGTAGACGATCAGGGCGATGGCCACCACCAGATAATGATAGAGGTGGGCGTCCATCCAGTCGTCAAACAGCAGGCCCAGCACCGCCGAGGGAATGACTGCCACGATGACCTTGAACCACAAATCCCAGGTCTGTTTTTTCTCAATTTCTCCTTTTTTTTCGGAGAAGGGGTTTAGTTTATGGAAAAAAAGTACCAAAACCGCTCCGATGGCGCCCAACTGGATAACCACCTGGAACATCTCGTAAAAGTCCCTGGTCACGTCCAGCTTCACAAATTCGTCCAGCAGGATCAGATGCCCTGTGGAGGAAATGGGAAGCCATTCGGTGATACCCTCCACGATGCCGAAGAGGATGGCTTTTAAGATTTCTATGAACATGAAGTAACTCCTTTCAAATTGCGGGAGGATTGTTGAACGCGTCCCAACCAGCGCATGTCATTGCGAGGCCGCAGGCCGTGGCAATCTCCCGGTATAACCTTATGGAATTTGAAATTCAAAGGGATAAATAAACTTAATAACCTGGTGTTACCTTCTTAAAAAAAATGGACATTTTGTCCAACCTGCTACCAGGAGATTGCCACGGCCCTTCGGGCCTCGCAATGACAGAGGGGGGCGGATTGCCACAGCCTGCGGCCTCGCAATGACAGAGAGGGGCGGATTGCCACGGCCTGCGGCCTCGCAATGACATGCGTTAATTTCAGCGCTCTGCATCTATCATACCCTTCCCCGGCCGGATTTTCAAGGGGAAATTTGCCTGTTAACAAATCATCGTGCAACTCTTTACAAAATGTTCACCCGAAAATGGATTTTTCGGCTATAATGTAGTAAAAAAGAAACGATATTCTCAGGAGGTATGACCATGGCTGTATCTGTTTTGATCGTTGAGGACGACCGCAATATTGCTGAGCTTTTGCAGCTCTACCTTGAAAAAGAGGGCTACGCTGTCACCATCGCCGCTGATGGCGGTCAGGGCCTGACCAAGTTCCGCTCCATCAAGCCGGATCTGGTGCTGCTGGACGTGATGATGCCCGTCATGGACGGCTGGAGCGTCTGCCGGGCCATCCGGGCCGAGAGCCAGACCCCTGTTATCATGCTCACCGCCAAGGGCGAGACCGATGACAAGGTCACCGGCCTGCGCTCCGGCGCCGACGACTACATCACCAAGCCCTTCGAAATGAAGGAAGTCCTGGCCCGGATTGAGGCGGTGCTTCGCCGTACCTCTGGCGCTTCCACCGAGAAAAAGGCCCGCCGAATCGTTTTCGACAAGCTCATTATCGATATGGATGCCTTCGAGCTGATTGTGGACGGCAAAAAGGTGGATACGCCTCCCAAGGAGATGGAGCTGCTGTACTACCTGGCCTCCTCCCCCAACCGGGTCTACACCCGCAATCAGCTGCTGGACGAGGTCTGGGGCTTCGACTACTTCGGCGACAGCCGCACCGTGGATGTCCACGTCAAGCGGCTGCGGGAAAAGCTGGAGGGAGTCTGCGAGGGCTGGAGCCTGAAAACCGTCTGGGGCGTGGGCTATAAATTCGAGGTTCTGTAATGAAGACCACATACAGCCGTATTTTTGTGGCGGCTATGGTGGTCCTGCTGCTGTCGTTGCTGTGCGTGGGCTTCTTCCTGCGGACCTTGCTGGAGGATTACCTGGACGACAGCGCCTTCGACCGGCTCTCCGGAGATGCCAAGGTCATCTCCCAGCTGGCGGCGGCCTATTATACCGACGGCTCCATGTCCAACATAGATTTCCTGATCAACGTGGACATCGCCGGCGAGGTTTCCGATGCGGATTTGGTCATCTGCGACAGCGGCGGCAAGATTCTCCTCTGCTCCGAGGATTTGATGGACTGCCCCCACAAGGGTCTTGTGGTGAGCAAGGATTATTTGGATAATGTCACCCAAAACGGCAGCGCCCAGGCCACTGGCGTGATTCAGGGCCTGTATGAGGACAGCCGCTATGTCTGCGCCGTTCCCATCCGCCTGCCCGACGGCACGATGCAGGGCATCGTCATCGTGTCCCAGCCCCTGGCCGATAATCAGGCCATTCTGGGGAAAATGACGGAGATTTTTCTGATTGCGTCCCTTTTTGTGACCGCCGTTTCGGTTCTGGTCATTGGTCTCTACGTCAAGCGCCAGAGCCTGCCCCTGCGGGATATGACCAGGGCCGCCCGTGCCTTTGGCCATGGCAATCTGGAGGCCCGGGTAGAGCAGAAGGATTATTACCCCCGGGACATCCGGGAAATGGTGCTGGCCTTCAATAATATGGCCTCCTCATTGCAAAAGAGCGAATATCAGCGGCAGGAGTTCGTGGCCAATGTGTCCCACGAGCTGAAAACACCCATGACCACCATCGGCGGCTACATCGACGGCATTCTCGACGGCACCATCCCCCCGGAGCGGAGCCGCAATTATATGCAAATCGTTTCCGACGAAACCAAGCGGCTGAGCCGGCTGGTCCGGAGTATGCTGGATATCTCCCAGCTCCAGACGGAATCCGGCATCCCCGAGGAGAAAAAGACCCGCTTCGATTTGGAGGAGGTGGCCGGGCAAATGCTCATCACCTTCGAGCAGAAAATCACCGCCAAGGGGCTGGAGGTGGAGGTGGATATGCCGGAGCATCCGGTTTGCACCTTCGCCAATGCCGACTATGTGTCCCAGGTGATTTACAATTTGCTGGATAATGCGGTAAAATTCTGCCCCACCGGGGGCGTTTTGGGTCTGAAAATGAAAGAAGGCGGCGGAAAAGCCTACATTTCCATCTACAATGACGGCCAAACCATCCCGCCGGAGGAGCTGCCGCTGGTTTTCGACCGATTCCACAAAATCGATAAAAGCCGCTCCGAAAACCGGGATGGCTGGGGCCTGGGGCTGTATATCGTCAAGACCATCGTCTGCGCCCACGGGGAAAACATCTCCGTCACCAGCCGGGATGGCAGGACGGAATTTACTTTTACCATGCCCCTGGTGATTTGATTGTTTAGATTAGAAAGCCCCCTTGCCCCCCTCATTTATGAGGGGGGTGGCCGAGCGCAGCGAAGGTCGGGGGGAGTTCGAAATATTGTGAATGGTATCCTCCCCCCGCCCCTTCGGGGCACCCCCCTCATAAATGAGGGGGGCAAGAAGGGCAATCATAAACAACAAAATAATCTTTTCATATTGATATATGAGGTAAGCCCTATGAACAACAAAACCCGTGACCCCTGGGAGATGGGGGAATATCGCACCGGTTCCGTGGAGCCGCCGAAGCGGGGGAATCCCCTGGTGCCGGTGTTGCTGATTGCCGTCATTTTGCTGGCCGGCGTCAATGCGGTGCTGGGCATTATGAACGTGCGGCTGTCCAAAAAGCTGAACGGGCAAGCCAATCAGGAGCTTTCCATGGTGATGGGCGGGAATACCACCGCCACCATCAGCCCCAATGGCACCGACAGACAGCCCGATGGCTTCTCTCTGGAGTTGCAGGATTCCATCCAGACAGAGGAAATGGACCAAGCCGGCATCTCCCTGCCGGAAATTTACGAATCCAACCTCCCCAGCGTGGTGCGCGTCACCGGCGGTCAGGAAGAATGCACCGGCGTGGTGCTGTCCGCCGATGGCTATATCGTCACCGCCGCCCAGGGGATTCAGGAGGGCAATATCTCCGTCCGGCTGTCGGATGAGCGGGTTTTTCCGGCCACGATGGTGGGGATGGACCCGGTGTCCAATCTGGCGGTGCTCCATGTGGACGCAACGGACCTGACCCCAGCCCAGTTTGGCAATTCTGAAAATGTCCGGGTGGGCGATACCGTCTGCGCCATTGGCCAGACCATGAGTGATGGCATCATTTCCGCCATTCGCCGGAATACCGCCGCGGCAGGCAAGCCCATGGAGCAGATTCTGACCTCCGCCTGCCCCCCTTCCGGCGCGCCGCTGCTTAACCGCCGGGGTCAGGTGGTGGGAATCGGTGCTGATGGCCACGCCATCCCCAGTACCCGGGTGAAAAATGTGGTGGACCAGCTGATTGACCGGGGCTATGTGTCCGGCAGTCCCTGCCTGGGTCTGTCAGGCGAAACGGTGACGGACCTGTTCCAGTATTATTATGGCCTGCCTGCGGGCCTCTATATCACCGAAATCGACACCGGCTCCGATGCGGAGGTCAAGGGTCTTACAGTGGGCGATATTCTGGTGAGCATCAACGGCAGCTCCATCGCAACGGCGGATGATTTGATCAAAGCCGTGTCCACCTATAAAATCGGCGATCCCATCCAGGCGGTGATCTACCGCAACGGTCAGGCCTACACCGTGAGCTTGACCATCGAAGAAGCAAAAGATTAACAAAGGGAGGGCTTGACCCTCCCTTTTATTTGGTGTAAGATACCTGTAGAAAAAATTTTGGTGCGATAAATGATACGCTTCTTGCCCCCCTCATAAATGAGGGGGGCAAGGGGGCTTCCTATTCGAAACAATCATTTTCCCACACATTCGACACAAGGAAGTTACAATTATGGAACCTATCTACCGTCAAACATTCACCATTGAGCCCTTTGAGGTGGACTGCTTTGGCCGGGCCAAGGCCTCTATGCTGCTGCGGTTCGCCCAGGAGGTGGCCGGGCATCACAGCGACCTGCTGGGCCTGACCTACGATGCTCTGGCAGCGCAGGGCCTCTTCTGGGCCGTCATCCGCAACCGCATCACCATTTCCCGGCTGCCCATGCTGGGGGAAACCATCACTCTGGAAACCTGGCCCATGCCCACCACCCGCACCGCCTATCCCCGGTCCACCGTGGCCTACGATCAGCAGGGCAACGAGATTTTCCGGGGGGTGAGCCTGTGGATTCTGATGGACCACAAGACCCGGGCCATGGTTCTGCCGGGCAAGAGCGGTGTTATTGTGGAGGGCATCCTCCGGGGCAATGAGCTGGCGGCCCCCCGGTCCATCGCCCCCAAGGCCCTGGAGCAGGTCCGCAAGCGCACCGTCTGCTTCACGGATCTGGACCGGAACCAGCACATGAACAACGCCCGGTACCTGGACTGGATTGACGATTTGCTACCCGCCGCCTTCCATCAGGACCACCCCATGGCGGATTTGACCCTGTGCTACCTGAACGAGGCCCGGGAGGGTCAGGAGCTGGAGCTCCACTGGGGCATGGATGAAACCGGCTCGGTGCTGGTGGATATCCACCGCCAAAAAGAGGGAGATTACGACCGGATTTTCTCCGCCCGGATTGTTGTTAAGTAAACTAAAAAAATTCCACAGCCATTTTCCCGGCTGTGGAATTTTTTTCGCCCTGACCCCCGAAAACCCCTGTTTTTCCATGGTTTTTCCCATTCTACCTTGTGGATAAACCTGTGGAGAATGTGGATAACTCCTGTGAAAACCCCTGTGAAATTCCCGGTTTTCCACAGCTTATGTAAACCAGGTTTTTTGTTAACAGGATGAGATATGCTTATAGGCCCCATCACGGGACTTCCTCACAATGACAGGAGAAACTCCATTCAAAACAGCTCCGCCAGGGTGCCGAAGGTGTAGCCCATGTCCTTCCATTTTGTCAGCAGCTCATCCAAAATCTCCGCGTTGGTCTGGGAGGTGGAGTGGAGCAGCACCACCGCGCCGTTGTGGGTCCGGGGCAGCAGCTTGCTGAAGGCGTATTCCGCCGTGGGCTGGCTGTCGTTGTTCCAATCCACATAGGCCAAACTCCAAAACACGGTCCGATACCCCAGCTCCTTCGCCATTTTCAGGTTCTCCTCGCTGTAGATTCCCTGGGGTGGACGGTAATATTTTTCCATTTCTTTTCCGGTTATTTCCTTGTAAAGTTCCTCTAAATCCAACAATTCCTTAGAAAATGATGCCCTATCCCCTAACTTGCTCATGTCCGGATGATGCATGGTGTGATTGCCCACGATGTGGCCCTCCTGGGCCATTCGGCGGACCAAATCCGCGTTTTTTTCTATATAATTGCCCACCAGAAAAAAAGCCGCCGGTACCTGATGCTTTTTCAGCACATCCAAAATCTTCTCGGTGCAGCCGTTTTCATAGCCAGCGTCAAAGGTCAGGTAAATTATTTTCCGGGATGTGTCCCCCAAAAAGGCCGCGTTGTAATCTTTGAGCTGCGCCGACCCGGCGGGACCCACCGGCGGGGCCCCCTCTGTCCGAAAACTCAGCCCCCAGCTGCCGGTTTCCAGGACCTGGGCGCTGAAAATGCTCACCGCCAGGGCAATTGCCCCCAGCACCGCAATCCATACAATCATCATATCCCGCTTTCGCAAAGCCATCCCCCCTGTGGATACCCTATGCCCCGGAACGGCCATATATGATTTTTGAGTGTTTCATGATTTTACCAGCGTGTCGATAAAGTGGTAAATGCTGAAACACTCTGTAGGGGAGGGTCTTGACCCTCCCTCACTCTTCGACGATTAGGGAGCTGGTCCTGTGTGAGTTGCTACGTTTTTGCACTGATTTTTTCTGCTCTGTCCCGTTACGTTGAGGGAGGGTCAAGACCCTCCCCTACAGAAGGTGTGCTATCGCAAACACTTTTCGACAGTCTGCGGCGGGGATAAATCCACGCCCGGTGATATCATAAATATCACCAAATTCCCTCCCTGTAACCTTAATTCTTATATATAATGTATCACCCAAAAAAACCTTGTATTTTACACCGAAATATGATAAAATTTAGGTTGAAATATGATAGGGATTTTATGCCCTTTTTCCATACTGAAAGGAGCCGATGGAATGTTTTCTTCTGCCTACGTTTGGGCAAAAATCGTCAATTACATGGAAGAACGGCTGGGTGCCGTCACCGTGTCCACCTGGTTCGATGACGCGGAGGTGGTGGAGCTGAACGATGAGCAGCTCATCATCTATTCCTCCTCGGATTTCCGCCGGGATATCATCCGCAGCCGCTGCACCGACCATATTCAGGAGGCCCTGAAGGAGATTTTTAACTCCAATGCCAAGCTGATCGTCTTTGGCGACGAGGAGCTGGCTGCCCACAAATCCAAGGGCAAGCGCGCCAGCTCCATGGATTTTAACCCCCAGTTCACCTTCGACAATTTCATCGTGGGCCCCTCCAACCGGATGGCCCACAGCGCCGCCATTGCCGTTTCCAAGGCCCCGGGGCAGGTCTACAACCCCCTGTTCATCTACGGCCCCCCCGGCGTGGGCAAGACCCACCTGCTCTACGCCATCGCCAACGGCATCCGCACCCAAATGCCCGACGCCAACATCGTCTACATCAAGGGCGACCAGTTCACCAATGAGCTGGTGGACGCCATTCAGCTGGGCAAAAATGTGGAATTTCGCAGCAAATACCGGGAAGCTGACCTGTTTTTGATCGACGATATTCAGTTTATCGCCGGTAAAGAGGCCACCCAGGAGGAATTTTTCCATACCTTCAACAAGCTCTACGAGGAGCACAAGCAGATCGTCATGACCTCCGACCGGAAGCCCGGTGATATGGCCACCCTGGAGGACCGGCTTCGCACCCGGTTCGAGTGGGGTCTGACCATCGATGTCCAGCCCCCGGATTACGAGACCCGAATGGCCATTCTGAAAAACAAGGCCCGCAGCCTGGGGCTGAGCCTGTCCGACGACGTGTGCAACTACATTGCCATCAACGTCACCAACAACGTCCGGCAGATTGAGGGTACCGTCAAGAAAATCCTGGCCTACCGGGATCTGAACGATATGCCCCTGGACCTGCCCAACGTGTCCCGGGCCATCAACGATATGTTCAAGTCCGAGGGCAACGCGGTGCCCACCCCCAGCCTGATTATCAGCCAGGTCTGCAAATTCTACTCCGTGGACGAGCCCACCCTCCGGGGCGCCCAGAAGAGCCGGGGCATCGCCGAGGCCCGGCAGGTGGCCATGTACCTGATCCGGAAGCTGACGAACCTGTCCTTCCCCCTGATTGGCGAGGAATTTGGCAAGGATCATACCACCGTCCTCTACAACGTCAAAAAGGTAGAGCAAACCCTGAAAAAGGGCGACACCACCCTGCAAAATAATATCCGGGATATTACCGCCAATATCAACTCGTGTCTATAATCCTGTCAAAGCCCGAAGGGCCGCGGCAATCCCCTGAAAGCATTTCAATTACGAAGCCACGGAGCAACCCTCAGGAGATTGCCACGTCGCTTCGCTCCTCACAATGACAAAAAAATTCCACAGGGGCTGTGGATTGTGAAAAAATTTCCTGTGGAAAACACCGGCCTCAAATTTTATTCCACACCCCCTGTGAATGGCTGTGGAATTTTCCCCATCCCCCTGTGGAAAAAAAATCATTGGGGCTCTAAGCAAAATCCCACTTTTCCACATAAGTTTTCTCTACGGCTGTTATTACTAACCAAGTTATTTACTGATATATTAAATAGATATATTTATCAGGAAAGGAAGAACCGCTATGCGTTTTACCTGTGAAAAAAATATTCTGGTGACGGGTCTGAATATTGCGGGCCGGACCGTGGCCCAGAAGAGCAGTCTGACCGTAATCGAGGGCATCCTCTGCCAGACCACCGCCGAGGGGCTGGAGCTCACCGGCTACAATATGGAAACCGGCATCACCTACCGCATCGACGCCGATGTGTCCGACCCCGGCCGGTGCATCCTGCCCAAGCTTTTCGGCGATATCATCCGGCGGCTGCCCGAGGGCCCCGTCACCGTGGTGGTGGACGAGAGCTACAAGGTTTCCATCCGGGCGGGCTACGCCTCCTTCTCCATTTCCGCGGAAAATGCCGAGGATTACCCCGAATTGCCCGATGTTGGCAGCGGCCGCAGCGTATCCATCCCTCAGCAGGAGCTGAAGGACCTGATTTCCGGCACCATTTTCGCCGTTTCCGAGAATCAGGGACGGCCTATCCATACCGGTGTCAAGTTTGAAGTGGAAGAAGATTCCATCTCCGCCATCGCCGTGGACGGCTTCCGGCTGGCCCGGCGGACCTACCACCCCGAAATTCCCACGGGCCGGAAGCTGAGCTTCGTGGTGCCTGCGGCTGGCTTGAAGGAAGTTGAAAAAATCCTCTCCAATCCCGATGAGGATGCCGCTTTCACCCTGGGCCCCAAGCACATTCTGTTCCAGATCGGCAGCGCCACCCTGGTTTGCCGGCTGCTGGAGGGCGAATTCCTGGACTGGCGGAAGGTGGTGCCCACCAACTGCCCGGTGAAGCTCTGCGCCCATGTGTCCGACCTGGCCTCTTCCATCGAGCGGGTGGGTCTGATCGTTTCCGAAAAGTATAAGAGCCCTGTGCGGTGCGTGTTCTCCAACCAGGTGCTGCTGCTGAAAACCAATACCACCATCGGCGCCGCCGAGGACCGCTGCGCCATCGCCGGGGACGGCAAGGAGCTGGAGATTGGCTTCAACGTCCGGTATCTGGCCGATGCCCTCCGGGTGATTCCCTCCGAGGAGGTCATTCTGGAGCTGACCAACGGCCTGAGCCCCATCGTCCTGACCCCCGCGGAGCAGAAATACGATTATTCTTACATGGTTCTGCCGGTGAGAATTAAGAATGGCTGATCTACTGTAGGGGAGGGTCTTGACCCTCCCTCAACGTAGGATGATTGAATCGTAAAAATCGCTACGAAACCGGATCGGTTCACACAGAATCGACAGCCCAGTCGTCGAAGGGTGAGGGAGGGTCAAGACCCTCCCCTACAAAAGCACTCTTTTTAGTTACAAGGAGATTTGAATGAAAGTCGTCGTTAGAAAAAAGGAAAGCTCCATCCCCGTGGTCATCGGCACGGAGTTTATCAAGCTGGAATCCGCCATGAAGCTGGCGAACATTGTCCCCTCCGGGGGCTCCGCCAAGCTGGAGATCCAGCAGGGCTACGTCACCGTCAATGGCGAAACCTGCACCATGCGGGGCAAAAAGCTCTACCCCGGGGATTCCTTCTCCTACGAGGGGGATACCTACCTGATTTGCATCCATGCACCTCAATAAAATTTCCCTCCGGGGATTTAGAAATTATGTCAACCTGGAATTGGACTTCGCCCCGGGGGTGAATCTGATCGTGGGGGACAATGCCCAGGGAAAAACCAACCTGCTGGAGGCCATATCATATCTCGGCTCCGGCAAGAGCTTTCGGGCCCAAAAAACCGGGGAAATGGTTGGTTTTGGGGCAGAATTTGCGGATTTAGAGGGGGAAATCTTCGCCCAGGAGCGGAACCAGTCGGTTCGTTGGGTGCTGTTTCCCGGCAAGCCCCGGCTGCTCTACCGCAACGGGGCCAGGAAAAAATCCGCCGCCGATGTGGCCGGGCTGCTGCCTGCGGTGCTGTTCTGCCCGGAGGATTTGATGGTCCTGAAGGCCGGAGCCGCCCAGCGCCGCCGGTTCGGGGACCACGCCCTGTGCGCCCTGCGGCCCAATTACGATGCCGCTCTGGCGGAATATAACCGGATTCTGGAACAAAAAACCCGGATTTTGAAGGATAAAGAGGAAAATATCGCCGTTTTGGCAATTTTACCGGAGTATAACGCCCGGCTGTGCCAGGTGGGGGCGCTGCTGATCTCCTACCGGGCCCGGTTTTACGATTCCCTTGGGAAAGCGGCGGCCAGATACCATGGCCAGTTTTCCGGCGGGCTGGAGGATTTTTCCCTCCAATATAAGACGGTTTCCACCGTCACCGACCCCTTCGCTCCCATTGAGATTCTGCGAAAACAGCTGGAGGAGCATCTGGAAAGCCACTACCGGGCGGAGCTGAGTTCCCTGCAGTGCCTCACCGGCCCCCATAAGGACGATTTTGACGTGACCCTCAACGGCATCTCCCTGAAAGCCTACGGCTCCCAGGGTCAGACCCGCACCGCCGCCATCAGCCTGAAGCTGGCCCAGCGGGAGCTGATGGCCCGGGAATGGGGGGAAGAGCCCATTCTGCTGCTGGACGACGTGCTCTCCGAGCTGGACGCCAAACGGCAGGATTTCGTCCTGAACCAAATCGACAAAGGCCAGGTTTTCATCACCTGCTGCGAACCGGGCAGGTTCACAAAATTGGGGAAAACAATCGAAATTAAAGAGGGACAATTGAAAGAATAAATGTCATTGCGAGCAAGTTCGCACATTTGGAAAAAAACGAATGTCATTGCGAGCCAGTCCGCAGACTGGCGTGGCAATCCCCTGAGGTTTCCGATATCCTCAGGAGATTGCCACGCATCTTCGCCCTCGCAATGACAGAAAAAAACATAGGTGAAATCTATGCATTATTACGTATATATCCTGACAAATTCCAACAAAAATGTGATTTACACCGGTGTGACCAATGATTTGATCAGGCGTGTGTATGAACACAAACATCACTTGGATAAAGGCAGCTTTACAGATATATATAATGTAGAAAAACTGGTCTATTACGAAGAAACAAATGATATCAAATCCGCCATTGAACGGGAAAAACAAATCAAGGGCTGGAATAGAAAGCATAAAAATAAACTGGTCGAAAGCAAAAATCCCCAGTGGGTGGATTTGTATGAAGGTCTCCTTTAACTGAGGGGATTGCCACGCCAGTGTGCGCACTGGCTCGCAATGACATGACTTTTCACAGGAGGAAGAAAATGTCTGACGAAAAAGTAACACAGGAATATGGTGCGGAGCAGATTCAGGTTCTGGAAGGCCTGGAGGCTGTTCGGAAGCGGCCGGGTATGTACATCGGCTCTACCTCCAGCAGCGGTCTGCATCATCTGGTTTATGAAATTGTGGATAACTCCATCGATGAGGCCCTGGCGGGCTACTGCAAGCACATCACCGTCACCATCAACCCCGGGGATTCCATCACCGTCACCGATGACGGCCGTGGCATTCCCGTGGACATTCAGGCCCAGACCGGCAAGCCCGCTCTGGAAGTGGTGTTCACCGTGCTCCACGCCGGCGGTAAGTTCGGCGGCGGCGGCTACAAGGTTTCCGGCGGCCTCCATGGCGTGGGCGCTTCTGTGGTCAATGCCCTGTCGGAGTGGCTTCGGGTTCGGGTCCACAAAAATGGCAATATCTACGAAATGAAGTTCGCCCGGGGTCATATCACCCAGGAAATGACCATCGTGGGCAAAACCGACAAAACCGGCACCGAGGTTACCTTCCAGCCCGACCCGGAGATGTTCGACACCACCGAATACGACTATGAAATCCTCCACACCCGGATGCGGGAGAAGGCCTTCCTGACCGCGGGCCTCAGCATCTCCATTACCGACAACCGGGGCGAGGAGCCCATGGGCGAAACCATGTGCTACGAAGGCGGCATCCGGGAGTTCGCCACCTGGTGCAACCGGAACAAAACCCCCATCCACGAGGACGTTATCTACATGAGCGGCAACAAGGGGGATGCCTCCGCGGAAATCGCCATTCAATATAACGACGGCTACAACGAATTTATCCTCAGCTTCGCCAACGAGGTCAACACCCCCGAGGGCGGTATGCACGAAACCGGCTTCAAGACGGCCCTGACCCGGGTTCTGAACAACTACGGCGTGAAAAACGGCATCATCAAGGGCGACGACAAGGTCACCGGCGAGGACTGCCGGGAGGGTATCACCGCCATCATCTCCGTGAAGCTGACGGATGCCCAGTTCGAGGGCCAGACCAAGGCCAAATTGGGCAACGCCTACATTCGGACTCTGGTGGACAGCATCGTTTCCGACCAGCTGGCCACCTATTTCGAGGAGCATCCGGCTACCGCCAAGACCATTCTGGAGAAGGCTATGATGGCCAACCGGGCCCGGGAAGCCGCCCGGAAGGCCCGGGACTCCATCCGCCGCAAGACCGGCCTGGAATCCGGCCAGATGCCCGACAAGCTCCAGGACTGCAACGAGCGGGACCCCAGCCTCTGCGAAATTTACATCGTCGAGGGTGACTCCGCTGCGGGCTCTGCCATCCAGGGCAGAGATTCCCGATTCCAGGCGATTTTGGCCATGTGGGGTAAAATGCTGAACGTGGAAAAGGCCCGGGCCGACAAAATCTACGGCAACGACAAGCTGTACCCCCTGATCGTGGCCCTGGGCGCGGGCATCGGTGAGGAATTTGACATCGAAAAGCTCCGCTACCATAAGGTCATCATCATGTCCGATGCGGACGTGGACGGCGCCCATATCCGGACGCTGCTGCTGACCTTCTTCTTCCGCTATATGCGGCCCCTGATCGAGAACGGCTACGTCTATTCCGCTGTGCCCCCTCTGTACAAGCTGAAGCGGGGCAAGACGGAGCGGGTCGCCTATTCCGATGAGGAAAGAGACCAG
Organism: Oscillospiraceae bacterium; assembly: GCA_017457285.1. GTDB lineage: Bacteria > Bacillota > Clostridia > Oscillospirales > Oscillospiraceae > Faecousia. The sequence continues at coordinate 39,058 of JAFTHT010000029.1, forward strand.
GTTTCCGCCGAAATGCGGGGCGAAACCGGTGCAAAGGTTGACATTTCCCGGTTCAAGGGTCTGGGCGAAATGGACCCCCACGAGCTGTGGGAAACCACCATGGACCCGGAAAAGCGGACCCTCCGCCGCATCACCCTGGACGACGCCATCCGGGCCGACGCCATCTTCACCGTCCTCATGGGCGAACAGGTGGAACCCCGAAAGGAATGGATCGAGCGCAACGCAAAATACGCGATCAATATTGATATTTGAGAAAAGTGCCTTGCCCCCCTCATTTATGAGGGGGGTGCCCCGAAGGGGCGGGGGGAGTCTGTGAAACACGAAGTAAATAATGAAAAGTACGCAAAAGAACTCCGTCAAAACCAAACCCCCTGGGAACGAAAATTATGGTATTGCTTTCTAAAGCAATATCCCGTCCGATTTCAACGACAAAAGTGTATTGATAATTATATTGTAGATTTCTACTGTTTTCGGGCAAAACTGGTCATAGAATTGGACGGCGGCGGACATTACGACCCTGAATCGGAGCGCAAAGACGCATTCAGAACATCAGTTTTGGAGAAATATGGGTTGAAAGTGCTGCGTTTTTGTAATTTAGATATAGATAAGAAATTTTACGGTGTATGTACCGTGATAGATGAAGAAGTGAAAAAAAGGATTTAGTATACTCCCCCCGGCGCTGCGCGCCACCCCCCTCGTAAACGCGGGGGGCAAGAAGCGGAGAAAATTAAGTATACTCCCCCCGGCGCTGCGCGCCACCCCCCTCATAAATGAGGGGGGCAAGAGGGGGTGCAACATTATGGAGGTGCTCTATGGCACACAATCGCAGTTACAAGCCTGAGGATATCGCCTTTCCGAATCAGCAGATTACCGAATCTCTGCTGGTGGACGAAATGGAGAAATCCTACATTGAATACGCCATGTCCGTTATCGTGGGCCGGGCTCTGCCCGACGTGCGGGACGGCCTGAAGCCGGTCCACCGCCGGATTCTCTACACCATGTACGAATCCGGCCTGACCTCCGATAAGCCCTTCAAAAAGTCCGCCACCTGCGTTGGTGACGTGCTGGGTAAATACCACCCCCATGGTGACGCTTCCGTTTACGATGCCATGGTGCGTCTGGCCCAGAATTTCTCCATGCGCTATATGCTGGTGGACGGCCACGGTAACTTCGGCTCCGTGGACGGCGACCCGGCGGCGGCTTACCGTTATACCGAGGCCCGGCTGAGCAAGCTCTCCAACGAGATGCTCCGGGACATCGACAAGGAAACCGTCAATTGGGACCCCAACTTCGACGAATCCCGGAAGGAACCCCGGGTCCTGCCCAGCCGGTTCCCCAATCTGCTGGTCAATGGCTCCAGCGGCATCGCCGTTGGCATGGCCACCAACATCCCGCCCCACAACCTGACGGAGGTCATCAATGCCTGCGTGGCGGTGATCGACGACCCGGAATGCTCCATGGTGGACCTGATGGAGCACGTCACCGGCCCCGACTTCCCCACCGGCGGTATCATCATGGGCCGCAGCGGCATCCGGGCGGCCTACGCCACCGGCCGGGGCAAGGTGGTGGTCCGGGCCCGGACGGAATTTGAAGAATTTGGTAAGGACCGGGTGCGAATCATCGTGTCCGAGCTGCCCTACCAGGTCAATAAGCGGCAGCTCATCAAAAAAATCGCCGAGCAGGTCAAAGACAAGCGGCTGGAGGGCATCTCCGACCTCCGGGACGAAACCGACCGCAACGGTATGCGGATGGTCATCGAGCTGAAAAAGGATGCCAACCCCCAGGTGGTGCTGAATAACCTCTTTAAGCAGACCGACCTGCAGAGCAGCTTCGGCATCATCATGCTGGCGTTGGTTGATGACCAGAAACAGCCGAAAATCCTGTCTTTGCGGCAGATTTTGGATGAATATCTGAGCTTCCAGATGGATGTTTTGACCCGCCGGACCCAGTATGACCTGAAAAAGGCCCAGGAGCGGGCCCACCTGTTGGAGGGCTTGCTCATCGCCCAGGACAACATCGACGAGGTCATCCGCATCATCCGCTCCGCCTACGACGATGCCAAGGAGCGGCTGTGCGAGCGGTTCGGTCTGGACGAAATTCAGGCTCAGGCCATTCTGGATATGCGGCTGAAAGCCCTCCAGGGTCTGGACCGGGAGAAGCTGCAGAACGAATTTGACGAGCTCCAGGCGAAAATCAAATACTACATCGAACTGCTGGAGGACCCGGTGAAGCTGAAGGGCGTCCTCCGGGAGGAGCTGATCGCCATCCGGGACAAGTTCGGCGACAGCCGGAAAACCGAGATCCAGGATGTGGAGGACGAAATCGACATCGAGGATTTGATCGTGGAGGAGCAGTGCGTCTTTACCATGACCTCCGCCGGCTACATCAAGCGGACCCCCGCCAGCGAGTACGCCGCCCAGGGCAAGGGCGGCATGGGCAAGAAGGGCATGGCCACCCGGGACGAGGACTATGTGACCACCGTGTTCACCGCCTCCAGCCACGACCATATCTTCTTCTTCACCAACAAGGGCCGGGTCTTCCGGAAGAAGGGCTACCAGATCCCCGAGGCCGGCCGCACCGCTAAGGGTACGAATATTGTAAATATTATCCAGGTTGACCCCGGTGAAAAGGTTTCCGTCATGGTGCACGCCCGTGACCTGAATAACGAGGAGCTGTACCTGACCATGATCACCCGCAACGGCACCGTGAAGCGGCTGGAGGTCAGCGCCCTGAAGAATCTGCGGAACATCGGCATCCGGGCCATCACCCTGGACGAGGGCGACGAGTTGATCGAGGTCAAAGAAACCGACGGCAACTACCGAATCTTCATCGCCACCGCTCAGGGCTCCGCGGTCTGCTTCGACGAGAACGACGTCCGGGCCATGGGCCGTACCGCCGTGGGCGTTCGGGGCATCAAGCTCCGGGAGGGCGATTATGTGGTGGCCGCCGCCCGGGCCCATGAGGGCAAGACCGTCCTGTCCATCACGGAAAACGGCTACGGCAAGCGGACCCCCGTGGAGGATTACCGCATCACCAACCGGGGCGGCCTGGGCGTGAAGAACTACGAGGTCACCGAAAAGACCGGCAAGGTGGTTGGCGTGAAGGTGGTGGACGGCACCGAGGATCTGATGCTGATCACTCAGTCCGGCACCATGATCCGTACCGATGTCAGCGCCATCCGTGTGGCTGGCCGAGCTACCCAGGGCGTCATCGTCATGCGCTTCAAGGACGAGGGCGACCGGGTCATCGGCATGGCTCTGGCGGAGAAGGAAGAAGAATGAAAACCGTGACCCTCTATACCGACGGGGCCTGCTCCGGCAACCCCGGCCCCGGTGGCTGGGGCGCCATCCTGGAATACAACGGCCATGAGCTGGAGTTGTCCGGCGGCGAAAAAAACACCACCAACAACCGCATGGAGCTGACGGCGGTGATCAAGGGCCTGCAGCGGCTGAAGGAGCCCTGCATCGTGGAGCTGTATTCCGACTCCAAGTACGTCATCGATGCCCTGGAAAAGGGCTGGGCCTGGGGTTGGAAGAAGCGGGGCTGGATAAAATCCGATAAAAAACCCGCCTTAAACCCGGATTTGTGGGAGATTTTGCTATCTTTAACCATGAAACACGAACTCCACTACCACTGGGTCAAAGGCCACGCCGACAACCCAAAAAACAACCGCTGCGACCAGTTGGCGGTACAAGAATCACAAAAATTCCGTAGGGGAGGGTCTTGACCCTCCCTCTACCTGGGATGACTGGGTAGGTCAAATCAATGAGTAAAAGCGACGGGAGGGTATTTGTCCTCCCCTACTGGTAGGAACGATGCTGTATCACCGAAAATCTCCCCGGATTCCAGGATATGATTACTCCCGGGAGAACTACTATTTTATTACGGTTTGCTGCCATGAAAATGCTTGCATTTTCGGCGCAGTTGGACATCTGAACAGGGCCGGAGAAATTGCGCAGGAAATGCTTTGCGCTTTACCAACTCACTACACGGATATTGGCATTGTAAAATTTGTGGTTATGCCGAACCATATTCATGCCATCATCACAATTGAGGGTGACAATCAACGGCATAGGTTGGATACGATTGTTGGTTTATATAAATCCGGTGTGACCAGGGAAATTCGGAAAATTGTACCGGATTTGAAAGTGTGGCAGCGATCTTTTCACGATCATATAATCCGAAATCAGCAGCAGTATGAAAAAATATGGACTTATATTGATAATAATCCAATAAAATGGAAATTGGATTGTTTTTACAGAGAGTAAATCGAAGATTTTTGCATCAATGAATCAGCTCAATTGAGGAAACGTTGAGGGAGGGTCAAGACCCTCCCCTACAGAGGGGTAAGTTATGTATTTGTCCATCGGTAATGATATGGCGGTGCGGGAGCGGGGGATTGTTGGGATTTTTGATTTGGACAACACCTCCACCTCCAAGCGCACCCGGGAATTTTTGGCTGCGGCGGAAAAAGACGGTCAGGTGGTGCCCTGCGACGATTTGCCAAAAAGTTTCATCGTCACCGCCGAATACGGCATGGACCGGGTCTATTTGACCTCCCTCAGCTCCTCTACCCTGGAAAAACGGTTGAAATAAACAAACACCCCGGAACGATTGTTCCGGGGTGCATTGTATTAAGAGGAAGATTAGGTAATCTTCTTGGGGATGCTCAGGACGCAGGCCAGACCAACGACGACCAGCAGGGAAACGCCAATCACGATCAGAGCAGTGGTGTGGTTCTTTGCTCTCTGAGCGTCAATGTCAGCCTGGGTGGTACCCTGGGTGGGGCTGGCAGTAGCGGCAGTGGAGCCGGTGGTGGGATCGGTAGCCTTGGTGGTAGGAGCGGTAGTGGGAGCCTGAGTGGGCTCGGTGGTGGGGTCAGTAACCTCGGAGGAGGGCTCGGTAACCTCGGAGGAGGGCTCGGTAACCTCGGAAGAGGGCTCGGTCACCTCGGAGGAGGGCTCAGTAACCTCGGAGGAGGGCTCAGTGACCTCGGAGGAGGGCTCGGTCACCTCGGAGGAGGGCTCGGTAACCTCGGAGGAGGGCTCGGTCACCTCGGAGGAGGGCTCGGTCACCTCGGAGGAGGGCTCGGTAGCCTCAGTAGAGGGCTCGGTGGGCTCCACGATGGGGTCATTCACAATCTTCTCGACCAGGACAGTAGAGGCGTCCAGATCCACGGTGAACTTCAGGGTGCAGTCAGCATCCACGGACAGCTTCATGTTGGAACCCTTGGAAACCAGGGTAGCAGCCTGACCGATGGTGATTTCATCGCCGCCGAAGTCGATATCCCAGGCGCCGTTGGCAGCGAACTTCACTTCCAGAGCGGAACCGGCGGTAACTTCGATTTCCTTGGTGTAGACATTGCCGTTCTTAGCCATCTCGTTGGCGGTGTTGCCGGCTTCCCAGTTCAGGGCGTCGCAGCCCTGGCCAACCAGGGACAGGGTGTTGATGGCGGAGATATCCACAGCGGGGGGATCCACAGGCTCGGAGGAACCGATGCTGGTGGAGGTGTCGGTCTTGGCTTCGCCGGGATCGGCGTAGACGATTTCAGCATTGCCCTTGCCGCCTTCCATGGCGTTCAGGGTAATCCACACGTCCTGGTTGCCGTCCATGGTCATGTCAACGGTCTGGTTGCCGCCGTCGGCAGCCACGATGACGTTGGGGTAGCCGGCGGGAATCTCCAGCTCATACCAGCCGTCGCCATCGGCGTCGGTCATGGCAGTGCCGGGCCAGGCG
>JAFTHT010000004.1 GCA_017457285.1 Oscillospiraceae bacterium
CCGCCGCCACCGCCGCCACCGCCGCCGGCGTTATCGACGATGAAATATATCAGCTGCGCAATCAGAACGATGGCCACCACCGCTGCGGCGGTGATGAGGATATGCTTTTTGTATTTTTGCAAAAAAGAGGGGCCTTTGGGCTGCGCCGGGGCCATGGGGACCGGGGCGCTGAAGCTCTGGGGTGGGACCTCCCGGACGGGAGCCGGGTCCGTGGAGCGGCGGGAGAAAATGACCTGAGGGGCTTCCGGCATATCGGGGCTGGGGCCGGTCTTGCGGGTACGCATTATGGGCAGGACCTGGATGGCTGTGCCGCAGGCGGGGCAGGCGGAAACGCCGTCGGGGGCTCTTTGACCGCAATTTGGACAAAACATTTCGGACACTCCTTTATTTTGGGATAATTTTATTATAATATCGCCGGAAAAAATGTCAATAGGGGGCGGGCCGGTTCCGGATGTGAACTGTAATTTGCAAAGTCTTTTTGCAGAAATACTTTACTTTTCTTATCCATATGATACAATAATAATAGAATTCCTTAACTAATAAATTATTGACAGGAGGAATGACGATGAAAAGATTGTTTTGCATGATGTTGGCCCTTTGTGCCCTGCTGACGCTGTTGCCTGTGGGGGCCAGCGCCCAGGAGGTCTGCAATGTGGCCTCCGGCTGGCAGGCGGACCCCTTGGGGGGGCCGGTGCCGGATCGGCAGGTCAGCGCGCCGGTGATGCCCCGGTCCACCGACTATATGACGGAAACCCAGGCCGTGGAATACCTGCGCCAGCAGATGGAGCAGCGCATCAGCCCCATCACCTTCAGCTATACGACGATGCAGGATGTCTACGACAGCGGCCAGGACCTGATGGCGAAAGCCGTTGTCCATACCGGCGTGCCCACCCAGGGAGATTACCTGGAGTGGCAGAGCGGTGCCTGGTCCTGGAACGCCAATTATTACGACGGCGCGGTTAAACGGGTGACCATCACCTATGAGGTGGTCTACTATACCTCCGCCAGCCAGGAGGCCCGGATGGACAGCCGGGTGGATATGCTCCTGAACAACCTGGATCTGTGGGATAGCTCCGACTATCAGAAGGTCAAGGGCATCTACGACTATATCTGCGACAACGTTACATACGACTACGACAATCTGATGAACAACAGCTATAAGCTGAAGTACACCGCCTATGCGGCGCTGGTGCAGGGCACCTCCGTCTGCCAGGGCTATGCCAACCTGTTCTACCGGCTGGCTCTGGAGCTGGGGGTGGATGCCCGGCTGGTTGCCGGTATCGGCAACGAGGGCCCTCACAGCTGGAACATCGTAGAGCTGAACGACCAATACTATAACCTGGATGCCACCTGGGACGCGGGCAGCGTGGACTACGACTGGTTCCTCAAGAGCCCTGGCACCTTCGACGACCATGAGCGGGACGAGGAATTCAACACCGTGGCCTTCCACCGGGAATACCCCATGTCCGCTACGGACTATGACCCGGCGGTGAAAATCATCACCCAGCCCACCTCCGCCTCTGCGGTCAACGGCGGAACCGTCAAGGTCACGGTGAAGGCTCAGGGTGACGGCTTGACCTACAAATGGTACTACGCCAACAAGGGCCAGAGCAAATTCACCTATACCGCCACCTTCAAGGGCAACACCTACACCGCCCAGATGAACGCCACCCGGGATGGCCGCCGGATTTACTGCGTGATTTCGGATCAGTATGGCAATTCCGTCAAATCCAATGTGGTGACACTGACCATGAATACTCCCCTGGCCATTACCACCCAGCCGGTGAGCGTGACGGTGGCGGCGGGACAAACCGCGAAGGTGACCCTTAAGGCCCAGGGTGACGGCTTGACCTACAAATGGTACTACGCCAACAAGGGCCAGAGCAAATTCACCTATACCGCCACCTTCAAGGGCAACACCTACACCGCCCAGATGAACGCCACCCGGGATGGCCGCCGGATTTACTGCGTGGTGACGGATAAAAACGGTAATTCCGTCCGGTCCAATACCGTGACCCTGAGCATGAAAACGCCCCTGAAGATCACCACCCAGCCCGTGAGCGTGACGGTATCCGCCGGGCAGACCGCCAAGGTGACCATCAAGGCCCAGGGTGACGGCCTGACCTACGCCTGGTACTATGCCGACCCCACCAGCGGTAAGTTCCAGAAAACCAATACCTTCAAGGGCAACACCTACACGGTGACCATGAACACCGCCCGGGCCGGCCGTATCATCTACTGCGTGGTAACGGACCGGTATGGCGACAGCGTCACCACCTCCATGGCGGTGCTGAATCAGACCTCCGCTCTGAAAATCACAAGGCAGCCTGTGAGCGTGGCGGTGGCTGCGGGCAAGACTGCCAAGGTCACCGTGGGTGTCAGCGGTCAGGGCCTGCGCTACCGGTGGTACTATGCCAATGCGGGCTCCAATACCTTCACCTATACCGCCACCTTCAAGGGCAATACCTATACCGTGCCCATGAATGCCGCCCGGGCCGGCCGTCGCCTCTACTGCGTCATCACGGACCAGTCCGGCAACCGGATGGTGACCAATGTGGTTACGCTGAATATGACGTAAGAGGGGAAAATGCATTGAAATCCGGAAATGAGTTGCCCGGCTCCTTGAAGCTGTGGGCTTCGCTGGCGGCAGGGGAGCTGATGGTGCCTGTGGGCGCGATACTTGCGCAGAAGAATGAGAGCGGTGCGCTGCATTGGCTGGGCCGGGGGCTGTTTTACCTGGGCTTTGTGGCCGCGGCGGGGTTTGCGCTGCTGCTGATTTGGTCGGCAATTCGGAGCTTTGTGGCCGGGGTGAAAGCCCTGGCCCACCCCCGGCTGGAGCGGTGCTGCTGGCTCTGCGCCGGCGGCTGGCTGTGTTCTGTTCCGGCGGTGGTGCTGAATTCCCTTGGCATGGAATGGGTGGGGGGACTGTTTGCCATTCCCATGCTCCTTGCCGCCCTGGGGACCCTGCCGCTGATTATTGTGGTGGAGATACACAAGGCTCCACCCAGGCAGAAAAAGCCGAAAAAACACCGGACGAAGCTGGAAATTGCCCGACTCTGGTGCGCCTGGAGCTTCCTGGTGGCCTATCTGGGCGGTATGTGGAGCCTGGTGGCTGTCTGGGGATATTATGTGTTCCTGGTGGGCATCGCCGGAATTGTTGCCTGGGCGGTGCTGTCGGTGCTGATTCCCCGCCAGCGAAAAAAGCTGGAGGCCCAGAAAGTTCCCTGCCAGCGCTGTCGGGTCCGGCTCTTCCGGGACGAGGCCCAATGGTGGAGGGACCAGCCCTACTGCGCCCGCTGCCACCGGCTCCTTGAGAGAGAGCCGTGATTGGATTTTTGGCAAAAAAGCAAAAAAATCGAAAAATACCCCTTGACATTTGGCGGATTTCCCGGTATAATACCCACGCTTGGCCCGGTGGTGCAGTCGGTTAGCACGCCAGCCTGTCACGCTGGAGGTCGACGGTTCGAGTCCGTTCCGGGTCGCCAAATAAACCCCATCCATTCGGATGGGGTTTTATTTTTTGCGGCAACGAGCCCCACTTGTTGGCTGATCATTTACCACCTTTTATCCACGCTATGGTTGACAATCCTTCGGCAAAGGGGTATAATTACCAATAGTATAAGGGGGAGGATGGGCTTTATGCCTCTCCTGCTTATCTTATGGATCGATTTACTGACAATGGAGGAATTTATAATGAGCAAAATCAGTGTGATCGGCGCCGGCAGCGTGGGCGCCACTATTGCCAACGACCTGATGATCCAGGGCGTTGCGTCCGAGATTGTCCTGGTGGACGTGAACAAGAAGAAGGCCCTGGGCGAGGCCCTGGACATTTATCAGGGTGCCCCCTTCTGCTCCCCCGCCGTGGTGCGGGCCGGTGAGTATGCCGATGTGGAGGGCTCCGATATCGTGGTCATCACCTGCGGCATGGCCCGGAAGCCCGGCATGACCCGGCTGGATCTGGCCCAGGTCAATGTCAACATCCTGAAGGACGTGGCGGGCAATGTGACCCAGTACGCCCCCGATGCCATTTATGTCATCGTTTCCAACCCTGTGGATGTGCTGACCTATGTGTTCCACAAGATTTCCGGCATCCCCGAGAACCAGATCATCGGCTCCGGCACCATCCTGGACACCAGCCGCCTCCAGTCCACCCTGGCCAAGCGGTTCTGCATCAGCCCCAAGAACGTCCATGCCCACGTCTACGGCGAGCATGGCGACAGCCAGTTCGTGCCCTGGTCCCTGGCCCACATCGCCAACAACCATGTGGATTCCTACGCAGAGCACTCCCCCGACAAGGACAAGATCGTCTGGGACAAGGATTACGCCGAGATCGAGGAGTTCGTCAAGAAGTCCGGCGCTCAGATTATCGAGAATAAGGGCGCTACCTTCTACGCCGTGGCCATGTCCGTGGTCCATATCTGCAAGTGCATCTATTCCGATGCCGGCACCGCCCTGTCCGTTTCCACCATGATGCACGGCGAGTACGGCGTGGAGGATGTGTGCCTGTCCACCCTGGTGCTGGTGGACCGCAGCGGCGTCCGGGGCAAGATCATGAACCCCCTGACCGAGGAGGAGCTGGGCAAAATGCGTACCTCCGCCGAAAAGCTCAGAAGCGTCATCGACCAGGTGCAGTTCTAAAAAGGCTCCCCTCCCAGGGGAGGCGTTGAGGTGCCTATACATTATAATATATAAGGAGAAACCGATCATGGATTACGCAAAAGAATCCCTGCGTTTGCATAATGAGTGGAAGGGCAAGATCGAAGTGGTTGCCACCGTGCCCGTTGCCACCAAGGAAGATCTGTCCCTGGCCTATACCCCCGGCGTGGCCCAGCCCTGCCTGGAGATCCAGAAGGACGTCCAGAAGTCCTACGACCTGACCCGCCGCCACAATATCTGCGCCGTGGTCACCGACGGCACCGCCGTCCTGGGCCTGGGCGACATCGGCCCCGAGGCCGGTATGCCCGTCATGGAGGGCAAGTGCGTCCTGTTCAAGGCCTTCGGCGACGTGGATGCCTTCCCTCTGTGCGTCAAGAGTAAGGATGTGGACGAAATCGTCAACACCATTTACATGATTTCCGGTTCCTTCGGCGGTGTGAATCTGGAGGATATCTCCGCCCCCCGGTGCTTCGAGATCGAGCGGAAGCTCAAGGAGAAGTGCGACATCCCGATTTTCCACGACGATCAGCACGGCACCGCCATCGTTACCCTGGCCGGCCTGCTGAACGCCCTGAAGGTGGTGGGCAAGAAGAAGGAGGACGTGAAGATCGTCACCTCCGGCGCCGGTGCCGCCGCCATTTCCATCGTCAAGCTCCTGCTGTCCGCCGGTTTTAAGAATGTGATTATGACCGACCGCACCGGCGCCATCTACGAGGGCCGGGAGGGTCTGAACTGGATCAAGGCCGAGATGGCCCAGCTGACCAACAAGGACAAGGTGGCCGGCAAGCTCTCTGACGTGATTGTGGGCGCGGATGTGTTCATCGGCGTTTCCGCCCCCGGCACCCTGACCACCGAGATGGTCAAGACCATGAACAAGGATGCCATCGTCTTTGCCTGCGCCAACCCCACCCCCGAGATTTTCCCCGAGGATGCCAAGGCCGGCGGCGCCCGTGTGATCTCCACCGGCCGCTCCGACTATCCCAACCAGGTCAACAACGTCCTGGCCTTCCCCGGCATTTTCCGCGGCACCTTCGATGTCCGGGCCTCCGACATCAACGAGGAAATGAAGATGGCCGCCGCCATGGCCATCGCGGGCCTGATCTCCGACGAGGAGCTGAATGAGGACTACATCATCCCCGCCGCCTTCGACCCCCGGGTTGGCCCGGCGGTTGCCAAGGCCGTAGCCGAAGCCGCCATCAAGAGCGGCGTTGCCCGTATCTAATATCAAAGACCGGCCCTCGGGCCGGTCTTTTAGACTGTCGAAAAGGGTTCTGATGAGTGTAAATGATTGGTTAGCGAACTAAGATCATGCTGTCATTGCGAGGAGCGAAGCGACGTGGCAATCTCCCGGTATCATCTACGATAAGGAAAAAGTTCGATGAACGTACAATGTAGAATGGTATTATCCATAGATTTTGGTGCGAATTAGGACCAAAGTTGTACCAGGAGATTGCCACGGCCTTCGGCCTCGCAATGACACGGTTGTTGTGGTTGGCGCGTCGTTTTAGGCCGCTAAACAATCATTTACCACTTCTTGCCCCCCTCATTTATGAGGGGGGTGCCCCGAAGGGGCGGGGGGAGTATACAATTCACAATATTTCGGACTCCCCCCGACCTTCGCTGCGCTCGGCCACCCCCCTCATAAATGAGGGGGGCAAGGGGTGCTTCTTATTCTAAACAACCATTCATAGCAATGACATGGGTTGTGAATATAATGAATCCCCGGCAGATTTTGGTCTGCCGGGGATTAATTATGAGAATTGTCCGGATATTATTTCCGCTTGGCGGCGATGCGCTGGATCAGCTTGACGGTCTCCACAACGGGGATCACCAGGATGGCCAGGGCCATGGAGATGCCGTACTCCTGCAGACCGATGGGGGTGAACCCAAAGGCACGGGCGATGGGGCCTACCTCGATGACCAGGGTGGTCAGCAGCAGGGAGCCCAGCATGGCAGCCCACAGCACCTTGTTATGGCTCTTCAGGCTGAACACGGACTTGCGCTGGGAGCGCAGATTGAAGGAGTGGAAAATTTCGCACATACTCATGGTCAGGAAGGCCATGGTCATGCCGTGGCCGGACTCGCCCAGGGAGCGCAGGGTCTGGAAGAAGCCGGTGCCGAACTCAAAGGAGGCGCCAATCAGGTAAGCGGCCAGGGTGATCGCCGTCACCAGCACGCCCTGATAGATCACGTCGAAGCCCAGACCGCCGGCGAAGATGCCGTCCTTGGAGTTTCTGGGGGGACGGTTCATGGTGTCGGGTTCGGCCTGTTCCATGCCCAGAGCCAGGGCCGGGAAGCAGTCGGTGACCAGGTTGATGAACAGCAGATGCACGGGGTTCAGCAGCACGAAGCCCAGCATGGTGGCGAAGAACACGCCCAGAACCTCGGACATATTGGAAGCCAGCAGGAACTGGATGGCCTTGCGGATGTTGTCGTAAATCCGGCGGCCCTCGCCCACGGCGGAGACGATGGTGGCGAAGTTGTCGTCAGCCAGCACCATGTCCGCCACGTTCTTGGTCACGTCGGTGCCGGTGATGCCCATGCCCACGCCGATGTCGGCGGACTTGATGGAGGGGGCGTCGTTGACGCCGTCGCCGGTCATGGCGGTGATATAGCCATTGGCCTTCCAGGCGGTAACGATCCGGGTCTTATGCTCCGGCTGGACCCGGGCGTAGACGCCGTACTTCTTAACAAATTCGCAGATATCCTCGTCGGAGATCGCGTCCAGCTCCGCGCCGGTGATGGCCTCGGAGGCATCGGAGATGATGCCCAGCTCCTTGGCGATGGCCACGGCGGTATCCTTGTGGTCGCCGGTGATCATCACGGCCCGGATGCCGGCGGAGCGGCACTCCTCGATGGCGGCCTTGACCTCGGGGCGGACCGGGTCGATCATGCCCGTCAGGCCCAGGAACACCAGGTCCTGCTCCAGGAATTCGGGGGTGTTGTCGGCGGGCTTCTTGTCCCAATCCCGCTTGGCGGCGGCCAGGACCCGGAGGGCCTTGTCGGCCATGGCCTTGTTGGCGGCCATGATTTCGGCCCGCTTGGCGCTTGTCATGGGTTTGATTTCGCCGTTGTCGTAATAGTAGGCGCAGCGCTCCAGCACCACGTCGGGGCCACCCTTGGTGTACTGGACGAAGGCGCCGCCCAGGTCATGAATGGTGGACATCATTTTACGGCTGGAATCGAAGGGGGCCTCGTCCACCCGGGGGGTGGCCTTCTCCAGGTCCTGCTTCTTCAGGCCCAGACTGCAGGCGAAGTTCACCAGAGCGCACTCGGTGGGCTCGCCCTCGGCCTGATCCTTGTCGTTCAGGTTGGCATCGGAGCAAAGGGCCATGGCGGTGGCCACCAGCTTCTCGTCGCCCATGCAGTCCACAACGGTCATCTTGTTTTGGGTCAGGGTGCCGGTCTTGTCGGAGCAGATGACCTGGGTGCAGCCCAGGGTCTCCACGGCGGTGAGCCGGCGGATGACCGCGTTACGCTGGGACATTTTGGTGACGCCGATGGACAGCACCACGGTAACCACCGTGGCCAGGCCCTCGGGGATGGCGGCAACGGCCAGAGAAACGGCCACCATGAAGGTGCCCAGGATGCCGCTGAGGGAGTAGTTGCCCTTCATAATCAGGTTGAAGGCGAAAATGAACACGCAGATGCCCAGCACCAGCCAGCTAAGGGTTTTGCCCAGCTGATCCAGCTTCCGCTGCAGGGGGGTCTGCTCTTCCTGGGTCTGGGCCAGAGCGTCGGCGATTTTGCCCATCTCGGTGTTCATACCGGTGCCGGTGATCACGGCCTTGCCCCGGCCGTAAACCACGGTGGAGCCCATGTAGCACATATTCTTCCGGTCACCCAGAGGCACCTCGTCCTTGCCGCCGGACAGGTTCAGGGCATCGATCATCTTGTTGACCGGCACGGACTCGCCGGTGAGGGCGGCTTCCTCAATCTTCAGGGAAGCGTTTTCGATGATACGGCCGTCGGCAGGCACCGCGTCACCGGCCTCCAGCACCACGATATCGCCGGGCACCAGCTCGTCGGAATGCAGGACGATCTGCTTGCCGTCCCGAATCACCTTACAGGTGGCGGCGGTCATGGTCTGCAATGCTTCGATGGCGGCTTCGGCTTTGCTCTCCTGGATCACGCCCAGGATGGCATTCAGCAGCACCACCACCAGGATGATGCCAACTTCCACCAGGCCCTCCAACAGGTGGCCAAGGTCCCGGGGCTCCGGCAGCTGGAAGAAGTCCAGCACCGTGGTACCGGCAGAGACCATCGCGGCGATCATCAGAATGATGAGCATGGGGTCCTTCAGCTGGGCCATGAAACGCTGGAACCAGGTGGCCTTCTCCGCTTCTTTGAGCTTATTGGGGCCGTGCTTGGCCAGGCGTTCCTGCGCCTGTGCCGTGGTCAGTCCCTCAGCGCCTACGCCGAGGCTCTGCAGAACTTCGTCCGCAGATTGGGTGTAGATTTTCTTCATCGGACATTCTCCTTTATGATAATGTGCGGTCGCCCGCAGGATCGCGAAGATAGTTGTCATTGCGAACCAGTGCGCTTAAGTGGTGTGGCAATCCGTACTCTTTTTTGCGGTGCGGGGGGACGGATTGCCACGTCGCTGTGCGCCTCGCAATGACAGGGGTTGCGACGCAGGATTTATTTTATGCCTAAAAAACAAAAACCCATGCACAGCTCTGGCGAAGCGGTGCATGAGTCTCACTCTTTCAAGCGCCCCGGGCCAAAAGCCGAATTGACGGGGTGGGCTAAACCCGGACAGAGTCTGGGCTGAATTACTCCCTCATAACAAAAGCATTATACCATCTTCAACCCGGGAACGCAAGAGGAATTTTGAAAATCTTACAAAGATTTTACGATACAATACCGGGAAAATAGGCGAATTTTACTGTTGACAGAGCTATATATCTGTGTTAAACTGCAGATAATAGAATAGATATCAGATAGAGGCGCGTCGCATCAAAAGTACCGCCGCCGGGGGGGCCTTCGCGGGGCTGTGGCCGGTGGGAAAGGGATCGTCGCCGAAGGGGGCCGAGGCGAAAGGCTGCCCTGGGCAGACAGGGAATACCTGGCTGACTGTCGCGCAAGCGGAGTGCTATCACCTTCATCGAGCGTCCCACAGGGGCAGAAGTTTTTTTCGATGAACCCGATGGCCGATGCTTGCATCGGTTATTTTTTATGCTTCCCTACAGATAAGCAGTACTATTCTACCCAAAAGGAGTGCGTAATATGAAGAATACCATTTTCCGGGGCGTGGCCACTGCGCTGATTACCCCCATGAACGAGCAGGGCGTGGATTATCCCGCGCTGAAAAAGCTCATCAACTGGCAGATCGAGGAGGGCATCGATGCCCTGGTCATCTGCGGCACCACCGGCGAAAGCTCTACGCTGTCCGACGCCGAGCATAAGGAAGTGCTGAAGGTGGCCCTGGAAACTGCCGCCGGCCGTGTCCCTATGATCGCCGGCACCGGCTCCAACGATACCGCCTATGCCATCAGCCTGACCAAGTATGCCTGCGAAATCGGCTACGATGGTGTGCTGGTGGTGACACCTTATTATAATAAGACCACCCAGCGGGGCCTGATCGCCATGTTCACCGCCATCGCCGATGCCGCCACCAAGCCCGTTATCCTTTATAATGTGCCCAGCCGCACCGGCGTGAACATCGAACCTGCCACCTGCGCTGCTTTGGCGGAGCATCCCAATATCTGCGCCATCAAGGCTGCCGGCGGCAATATCTCCAAGATTGTGGAGATTGCGGCTCTGGCCGGGGATAAGCTGGATATCTACTCCGGCAACGACGATCAGATTGTGCCCATCATGGCCTGCGGCGGCATCGGTGTCATCTCCGTGCTGTCCAATGTGCTGCCCGCCGAGACGGTGGCCCTGTGCAAGAAATTCTTCGATGGCGATGTGGCAGGTGCCATGGAGCTGCAGAAGAAGTACCTGGCCCTGGCCAATGCCCTGTTCTGCGAGGTCAACCCCATCCCAGTGAAGGCCGCCATGGCTGCCATGGGCTTCTGCGAGAACCGCCTGCGCCTGCCCCTGGTCCCCATGGAGCAGGGCCACGAGGAAATGCTCCGGGAAAAAATGCGGGAGCAGGGCCTGAAGGTGTAAATCCAAAACTGTCATTGCGAGGAGCGGAGCGACGTGGCAATCCGTTCCCCGGTGCAGGAGAGAACGGATTGCCACGGCCTTCGGCCTCGCAATGACAGGAATTTCGAAAACATTCTATCTTTAGAAAGTGGCTGATATATATGGTTAATATTGGAATCGTTGGCTACGGCAACCTGGCCCGGGGCGTGGAGTGCGCCATCCGGCAGAACGAGGATTTGGCCCTTGCGGCGGTGTTCACCCGCCGGGACCCGGCCTCTGTGAAGATTCTGACCCCCAATGTGCCGGTGCTTCCCCTGGAGGCTACCGCGGATTGGAAGGATCGGATTGATGTGATGATCCTCTGCGGCGGCTCCGCCACGGATCTGCCCAAAATGACCCCGGTTTTTGCCCGGGATTTCAATGTCATCGACAGCTTTGATACCCACGCCACCATCCCCGCGCACTTTGAAAATGTCAACGCCGCCGCGGTGGAAAGCGGCCATATCGCCTTCATTTCCATGGGCTGGGACCCGGGCCTGTTCTCTGTGAACCGGCTTTACGCCAGCGCCATCCTGCCCCAGGGCAAGGACTATACCTTCTGGGGCAAGGGCGTCAGCCAGGGCCATTCCGATGCGGTCCGCCGGATTCCCGGGGTTTTGGACTGCCGCCAGTACACCATTCCGGTGGAAAGCGCCATGGACCGGGTCCGCGCCGGGGAGAATCCCCAGCTGTCCACCCGGGAAAAGCACAGCCGCTACTGCTATGTGGTGGCGGCGGAGGGGGCGGACAAGGCTGCCATCGAGAATGCCATCAAGACCATGCCCAATTATTTCGCCGATTACGACACCACTGTGGAATTTATTTCCATGGAGGAAATGCGCCGGGATCATTCCGGCCTGCCCCATGGCGGCAGCGTGATCCGCAGCGGCGTCACCGGCTGGGATGGCGAAAACCACCAGACCATCGAATATAAGCTGACCCTGGATTCCAACCCCCAGTTCACCGCCAGCGTGCTGGTGGCCTGCGCCCGGGCAGCCATGAAGATGAAGGCCCGGGGCATCACCGGCTGCCAGACCATTTTCGACATCCCCCCGGCAGACCTGTCCCCCCTCCCCCGGGAAGAGCTGCTGGCCCATATGCTGTAAATAAGCCTTCCCCCTGGGGGGAAGGTGCCCTGAAGGGGCGGATGAGGGGCCTGTGGTCGTTTTTCCGGCATTTTAGGTAATCGTACTGCGGCTTCCCCTCATCAGTCAGCTGCGCTGACAGCTTCCCCCCAGGGGGAAGCATTTTCGGCGCTGACATTCAATCTCCAAAAAGAGGAAACACTATGCTTTACAAGAATTTAGCGGTGAACGAGGCGGGACATTTGACCGTTTCCGGCTTCGATACCACCGATTTGGCGGCCCAATTCGGCACGCCCCTGATGCTGCTGGATGAAACCGTCATCCGGAATCGCTGCCGGGAATATATCCGCGCCATGGAAGCGCACCTCCCCGCCGGTTCCCGGCCCCTCTACGCCAGCAAGGCCCTGAGCCTGAAGCGGCTCTACGAGGTGATGAAGGAGGAGGGCATGGGCATCGATGTGGTGTCCGTTGGTGAGATGTTCACCGCCCTGAAGGCCGGTTACCCCCTGGAAAATGCCTTTTTCCACGGCAACAGCAAGACCGATGGGGATATCGCCTTCGCTATGGACCATGGCATCGGCCACTTCGTCTGCGACAGCCTGGACGAGCTGACCGCCGTCAACGCCGAGGCGACCCGCCGTGGCATCCGCCAGAAGGTGCTGCTGCGGCTGACCCCGGGCATCGACCCCCACACCCACGAAAAGATCAGCACCGGCCGCATCGACTGCAAGTTCGGCGCCGCCATCGAAACCGGCCAGGCCGAGGCGCTGATTTTGCAGGCCCTGGCCCTTCCGGCCATCGATTTGCAGGGCTACCACTGCCACATCGGCTCCCAGATTTTCGACCACAGCCCCTTCTGCGACGCGGCGATCCTCATGCTGGAGTTCATGGCGGACATCAAGGCCCGGCATGGCTTCTGCCCCCCGGTGCTGAACCTGGGCGGCGGCATGGGCGTGCCCTACACCGGGGCCGACGGTTCCATCGATTATACCGCCAACATCGCCAGCATCGGCAAGCTCATTTCCGAGGTTTGTGCCCGGCTGGAGCTGGAGCCCCCGGTTATCCTCATGGAGCCGGGCCGGAGCATCGTGGCGGATGCGGGTACTACATTATATCATGTAACGACGATTAAGCAGATCCCCGGCTTCAAGAACTATGCCGCGGTCAACGGCGGCATGACCGATAATCCCCGGTTCGCCCTGTACCAGGCGGCCTACACCGTCCTGCCGGCCAGCCGGATGCTGGATGAACGGGATTTTGTCTGCACCATCGCCGGTGCCTGCTGTGAAAGCGGCGACCTGATCCAGGAGGATGTGGCTCTGCCCAGGCCCAACCGGGGCGATCTGATCGCGGTGCTGACCACCGGCGCCTATAATTATTCCATGGCCTCCAACTATAACCGCATCCCCCGGCCCCCGGTGGTGATGCTGACGGAAACCGGCCCCCACCTGGCCGTCCGCCGGGAGACCCTGGAGGATCTGCTCCATAACGACCTGTAACCCCAAAAGCACCCCATCCGGGGTGCTTTTTTTGGCACGATGTCATTGCGAACCGGCGTGCAATGACAGGGAGCTCTTTGTACGCCAAACGTTTATTTTTCATCGAATCACCCGCCGGGATGGTCTGATGGAGGCGCATTTTTGACCCCTGAACGGCGGATTTGTCGAATATATCTCCGCTGGAAGAACAATGTTCGCCAGCGGGAGAAAGCCGCCAAAAGGGATTTGTAAAAATGCACAAAGGCGGGATTTTCCAATTGTCCAATATGCCGATTATGCACAATCGGTGATTGACATATCGCATCCTATGTGGTACAATCAATGCACCGGAAAACCGGGAAACTGCGCCCCGTTCCGGCTGAACCTGGTTTTGACTGTGGGCTCACAGTTAAAATAAATATTATTAAAAAGGAAGGAAAACACAATGAAGAAGATCCTTGCGCTGCTGCTGGTGGCTCTGATGATCGTTGGTATGACCGCTTGCGGCGGCGCCGACAAGAAGGACCCCACCACTGCTTCCACCGAAGCTCCTACCACTGCTCCCACCACTAAGCCCTCTGAGTCTCAGCCCTCTGAGTCTCAGCCCTCCGAGTCTCAGCCCGCCGAGTCTCAGCCCGCCGAGTCTCAGCCCTCCGAGTCTCAGCCCGCCGAGTCTCAGCCCTCTGAGTCTCAGCCTGCCGAGTCTCTGCCTCCCGTGTCCGCTAACACCGAGAAGCCCGCTAAGAACCCCAACGCTGATGCTCTGCCGCTGACCATCAAGGTTTGGACTCCCGCTGAGGACCAGGCTGTTGACAACAACTGGCTGGAGACCATGCAGGCTCAGTTCGACGCTGCTCACCCCGAGTACAACATCACCTGGATCAACGAGTCCGTCTCTGAAGGCGACGCTGCTTCCATGGTTACCACCGACGTTTCCGCTGCTGCTGACATCTACATGTTCGCCAACGACCAGCTGGGCGGTCTGATTACCGCCGGCGGCCTGGCCAAGCAGGGCGGCATCTACCTGGATCAGATCAAGAACGACAACAGCCAGTTCATGATCAACACCGTTACTCACACCGACGGCGCTCAGTACGCCTTCCCTGTGACCAACAACACCTGGTTCCTGTACTACAACAAGGACGTCTTCACCGAGGAAGATGTTAAGTCCCTGGACACCATGATCACCAAGGGCAAGGTTTGCATCCCCATCACCACCGGTTGGAACGCTGGCTGCTTCTTCCTGGGCTGCGGCGGCACCATCTTCGGCGAGGCTGGTAACGACGCTTCCGTCGGTATCCAGTTCGGCGAGGACCACGGCGGTTACAAGGCTGCCAAGAAGATGATCGAGCTGGTCGGCAACTCCAACATCGTTGCTGGCGGCATGGACACCGGCCGTCTGATCGAGGGCGAGGTCGCTGCTGTCTTCTCCGGCTCCTGGAGCGCTGCTGAGCTGCGCGAGAACCTGGGCGACAAGCTGGGCGTTGCTGCTCTGCCCACCTTCACCGTCGACGGTGAGACCTACAACATGACCGCTATGTCCGGCTCCAAGTGTGTCGGCGTCAACCCCACCTCCGGCTCCGTCAAGGGCAAGCAGAAGGCCTGCACTCAGTTCGCTGCTTTCCTGGCCTCCGCTGATGCTCAGCTGGCCCGTTACGCTATGCGTGGTGTTATCCCCGCTCACAAGGATCTGATTTCCGCCGTTGCCAACGATCCCGTTGCTATGGCTGAGATCAACACCATCAACAACAGCGCTGTTATCCAGTCCGCTCTGCCCCAGATGGGCAAGTACTGGAGCCCTGTCGAGAACTTCGGCAAGAGCGTTGCTAACGGCGAGATCAACATGGGCAACTACATGGATATGGTTGACCAGATGAACAACCAGCTGAACGCTGAGGGTCTGTAATCTCCTGAAATTGCAAATCCCGCTTGATTAAGAGCACCTGGCGGCGGCTGGATAACTCTGGCCGCCGCCTCTTTTAGATAGTGATAAGAAGGGAGACGTTTAAGTGTCTAATCAATTGACAAAAGCGGACGGCATCCGCAAGAGATTGGAAAACTCCAATTCTCTGACGGCTGCCCTGCTAAACGGCGGCCCTGCGGTTTGGCTTTCCTGCCTGGTTATGGGCTTCGGCAACATTGTGGCAGGTCAGTTCATTAAGGGCCTCATGTTCTTTGCTATCGAAGTCGGCTTCTTCTATATTATGGGCACCCCCATCTTCGTGGATGCCCCCAGTATGACCCCCCACACTGGTATTGAGTGGATTCAGCTGCTTCCCAGCTTGGGCGATCGTGTCGATGGTGAAATCTGGAATGAAGATGACTTCATTTACGAAACTGTTTTCGGCGACCGTTCTCAGCAGATTTTGCTGTACGGTGTTGTGTTCATTTGCATCTGCCTTGCATTCATCGTCATCTGGCGTGCTTCCGTCCGCAGTGGCTACGAGGCCATTTCTAACCGCAGAGCCGGTAAGAAGGTCCTGAGCTTCTGGGGCGACATCAAGGCTCTCTTCGATGAGAAGATTCATAAGCTGCTGATGATTCTGCCTTTCATGGCTCTGATTGTGTTCACCGTGGTTCCTCTGGTGTACATGATTTGCATGGCATTTACCAACTACAGCTATTCTGATTCGGTACCCTCCACCCTGAATCACTTCGATTGGGTTGGATTCGATACCTTTAAGCAGCTGTTCGCCTCCGGCTCTGCCCTGGCTGAGCAGTTCTGGAGTGTTCTGGCATGGACCCTGACCTGGGCTTTCTTTGCCACGTTCCTCAACTTCTTCCTTGGCACTTTTGTTGCCATCATCATCAACCGTCCCACCACGAAGCTGAAGGGCCTGTGGCGGACCATCATGTCCATCACCATTGCGGTTCCCCAGTTCGTGTCCCTGCTGATTATTGCGAAAATGTTCTCCGATGAAGGTATCATCGACAAGATGCTGTATAACTACGGCTTTGTTGATGAGTCCGTCCGGTTCATGTCCAAACCCGTGAACGCGAAGGTTTTCGTTATTCTCATTAACCTGTGGGTCGGTATTCCCTACACCATCATGCAGGTTACCGGTATTCTGAAGAATATCCCTGCGGATCTGTACGAGGCTGCCAGAATCGACGGTGCCAATGCGGTGCAGCAGTTCATGAACATTACGCTGCCCTACATGATCTTCGTTCTGACTCCTTATATCATCACCTCCTTCACCGGCAACATCAATAACTTCAACGTTATCTTCCTGTTGACCGGCGGTGGTCCCCCCAACATGGAGGTCGTCAGCTCCGCTCCTGCGGGCCATACGGACCTGCTGGTCACCTGGCTCTACAACCTGAGTATGCAAGCGCAGCCCAAGTACAATATCGCCGCGGTCATCGGTATCTTTACCTTTATCGTTCTGGCGGTCCTGTCCCTGGTCACCTACCGCAGCTCCGGTTCTTACAAGGATGAGGAGGGCTTTAAGTAATGGCTAAGAAAAATAGTGTTGGCTCTCTGAAAGCCAAAAGATATACCATGGACGTTATCGTCCATACCTTCCTGATTATTATTGCGATTATCTGGATCAGCCCCTTCGCGTATCTTGTTGCTCACAGCTTCCGTGGCGGCGGTAATACCACCATGTATTACAGCAAGTTCTTCCCGGAAACTTTCACCTTCAAGCATTATCAGGATTTGTTCACAGACAAAGGTCTGCTGGACTTCCCCCAGATGTTCATGAACACCCTGAAGATTGCCTGCATCTCTTGCGTTATCAGCACCTTCTTCGTGCTCAGCGTTTCCTTCGCCATGAGCCGTCTGAAGTGGAAGCTGCGTAGACCCTACATGAACATGGCCATGGTCATCACCCTGTTCCCTGGCTTCATGTCCATGACTGCTACCTACTTCCTGCTGAAGGCCTTCTTCGGCCTGGACGAGCATCCCGAGCGGATTCATATGGCGCTTGTCATTTGCTACTGCTCCGGTGCCGGTACCGGCTTCTACGTCATGAAGGGTTACATGGATACTATCCCCAAGGCTCTGGACGAAGCCGCTTATCTGGACGGCGCCACCAAGTGGCAGACCTTCATCAAGATTACCCTGCCCCTGTGTAAACCCATGATTGTTTATCAGGTCATCACCTCCTTCATGGGTCCCTGGTGCGACTTTATCTTCTGTAAGCTGATTTGCCGCGGCAGCCAGGATTACTACACAGTATCCGTCGGTCTGTGGTCCATGCTTGATATGGATAAGATCGATAAGTGGTATACCCGCTTCTGCGCCGGCTCCGTGATGGTCGCTATCCCGATTTCTATCCTGTTCATCATCACTCAGAAGTTCTATCAGGAAGCCATGAGTGGTTCTGTCAAGGGTTAAGTTCCTATGGGACGTTACCTGAAATCTCTATTATCTGTGCTCTTAGTTGTCGTGATGCTGGTGGGCTGCGCGCCCACCAGCTCCGACCCGGCTAAGACCACCGGCTCCGCACCCACGGAGTCCACTACTGCGCCCAGTATTACCGAACCCAGCGAAACTGAGCCAAGCGAAACTGAGCCCAGCGTTACCGAGCCCACCGAGCCTCCGGTTACCGTTCGGCCCAGCCTTGAGGAGCGGCTGGCATCCTACTCCGCTCTCGGTACCAGCCCCGACGATAACTATCGCACCTGGTACGAAATTTTTGTCTATTCCTTCTGCGATTCCAATGGTGATGGCATCGGTGATTTGCAGGGTGTCATTTCCAAGCTGGACTACCTGGAGGAATTGGGTATCAACGGTATCTGGCTGATGCCGATTCATCCCAGTACCAGCTACCACAAATATAACGTGGACGATTACTATGCCATCGACCCCACCTATGGCACCATGGCGGATTTTGATCAGCTGATGGCCGAGTGTGAGATGCGTGGCATTAAGGTTATTTTGGACCTTGTCGTGAACCACTCCGGCAACAACAACCCCTGGTTTACCGAAGCTGTGGAATATCTCCAGAGCCTGGGCCTGGGCGAGTTCGGCCTGGAGGAGGAGTGCAAGTACTTCGGCTATTATAATTTTGTCGAGTCCAGCAACAATCCCGGCAGGGGCTACGGCAAGGTTGCCGGCACCATGTATCACTACGAGTGCCAGTTCAGCGGCGATATGCCTGACCTGAACTGGGAAAACGAGGCCATGCGTGAGGATGTCAAGCAGGTCATGAAATTCTGGCTCGACAAGGGCGTGGCAGGCTTCCGTGTGGATGCCGCCAAGGAATTTTATACCGGCAATGTCACCAAAAACGTGGAAGTGATGCGCTGGCTGCAGGAGACTGCCACCTCTTTGAAGAGCGATGCTTACATGGTCGCTGAGGTCTGGGAGACCAACTATACCCTGATTGCTCAGTACTATGAAAGCGGCTTCACCAGCATCTTCAATTATCCCTTTGGCAATTACAGCGGCAAGCTGATTCAGGTGGTCAATGGCCGGGGTAATCCCGCCATGGTCCAGACCTGGGCCACCGCTTTGCAAACTGTTCACCGGGGCTACTCCGGCGCCAATCCCAACTTTATTGATGCACCCTTCCTGTCCAACCACGATGTTCTGCGTATCGCTGACTGCGTTAGCAACGACGAATATCGGATTAAGATGGCTGGCGCCATGAACCTGTTCATGAGCGGAAGCGCCTTTGTTTATTATGGTGAGGAAATTGGCATGGCCGGCAACGGTGATAAGGACAGCGACCCCTCCAAGCGGGCCCCCATGTATTGGAACGCCGACCGGGACGATGGCACCACCATGAAGCCTCCCGGCTGTGTGCTTCCCACCAATGGCTACCCCATGGGCAGTCTGGAGGAACAGCGTCAGGATGAAAATTCTGTCTACAATTATTATCGGGAGGCCATTGCCATTCGGCAGGCTCTGCCTGTGATTTCCCACGGCGTCACCACCGCTGAAACGACCCTGAATCTGGGCTGCGTCAGCGCTATGCGGAAGACCTGGGGCGAGGAAGAATGCATCATTCTGATGAATATTGATGCCAACGAGGAAGGCGCGAAGGTTGACCTATCCGCTTATGCGGATTGGCAGCTGGTGGCCTCCCTGTCCGCCAATGGTGAGAACATTACCCTCAGCGGCAGCGAGCTTTCTATGCCCGCCTTTGGCATTGCGGTGCTGATTCCCAACAACTAAAAGTCTCTAGCGCCCTTCCTGCCTGAGACAGGCAGGGAGGGCTTTTCCCAATTTTCCGGTTAAGGAGCAGATAATCATGAGTGTAAGATTGACCCCAAGGCGCAATACCGGCAATTCCGCTCAAGTGATTCGGATTTGGGCGCTGCTGTTTTTGCTAGTCGGCGTTGCAGGCCGGGCGATTGTTGAAAATAAGATTCTGGGTATGGCATCCATGTCCTTTTCTCAGTTGAACGAGGCCCTGTCCTCCTCCGGCGATGCCATGATTAAGGCTACGGTGGGTATTGTGATGAAGGTAGTTTCTGCCTGCGCGGTGCCGCTGTTTGTGTTTCTGCTGGTGGAGGGCGTAAGCCACACCTCCAGCTATCAGAACTACTTCCTGCGGGTTTTTGGTCTGGCGGTAGTCAGCGAGATTCCCTATGACCTGGCGATGCATGGAAAAATGTTCTACTGGTACGAGCAGAATCCTGTTTTCGGCCTGGTCATTGCCATGTTCATGCTGTATTTGTTCAAGAATTATGCCGGAAAGAGCCTGAAAAATGTGTTGGTTAAGGTCCTGGTGGTGGTTGTGGCCACTCTTTGGGCCCGGATGCTTTGGATTGCCGAGGGCGTGCCGATCGTACTGATTCTGACGGCCTTCTGGTTCCCGAGAAAGAAGCGGAATATTCAGATTTTGGTTGGCGCGGTGGTTACTTGCCTGTGTGTTATCCTGCCGGATGGCACCAGCGGCACCTCCATCGGCTCCCTGAAATACCTGGCTGCCCCTATGGCCTGCCTGTTCATCCACCGCTACAACGGCGAGCCGGATGAAACCAGCAAGCTGTTCCGCTACGCAGCCTATCCCGTAATGCTGGTGATTTGTTGGCTGATTGGGATGTTTGCGTTCTAAAATCATAATACTATGGGCTCGTTGCGAAAGCAACGAGCCCATAGTGTTTAGATGAATTGTTTATCGTACCGGCGATTGGGTAGTTCGTGTATGGCTTATGGAAGGTCCAGTAGCTTGTGAAGGGTTGCATTTTCGACATAGTAAAGACTATCGTCGCTGTAGCAGTAGACACGACCGGACAAGTCAGCGAAGACACCTTCGATATCGTTACCGATTTTTTTATAGTTTTCTCCGTCGCTGCAGGCGTAGAGGTCATCATTGATGCGGAAATATAGTGTATCATCCTTACCCATGCAGTACGGATGAGTCACATCATCGCAAATTTCGTTGGATGCACCAGCTTTTTTACCGGAACAGCAGAGCAGTTTATCTCTATCCAAATAATAAACCAAGGAACGGTCGGAGGTCACAAAAAAGGAGCCGGTAATATCGTCATTGACAATGGTCTTGCACTTTTCGCTGGCTTTATCGCCGTCGCTGATTTTGATGCAGCGCAATTCTTCACCATCGTAAATGTAGTAAAGGTAGTTGCTGCTGGCATCCAGTCTTGGGTAGGATGCTTTGCTAATCAGCTTGCAGCTATCCTCCGAATCCTGCTGGATTAGCCATGCCTTATCGTCACCATAGTAAGCATGGCCGTAAAAATCCGTCACCGGGCAGGTAGAGCCGCCGTAGTAGCAGGTGTTGGGCAAGATTATCTGCATCTTGCCACCTCTGAGAATTTGGGCCTCTTGTCCGTCGGTGGAGATGTAGGATTTATCCTCATAATAGAACAGAATTTGGCTGTGGTCCGCATTCAGGGTAATGTCGCTGATGTGCCCGTCGGACGCCCCCAGCTTGGTGCGGTTCCCGTTCCGGTCGAAGGAGTAGAGAATACCTTCGGAATTTATCAAATAGATTTGTGCGGCGGCGTTGGATACACCAATGAGCTTGTATTGATCGTCGCAGATTTTAACGCTTTGGTTATTCTGCCAGAGCATCACCGCCTCTTCCGAGGCATAAACGACAGTGTCGCCATCCGGGGAAATGGCAATCTGAATATGGTTCTGCACTTCACCGCAGAGGGTGGCTCTTCCGGTTTGAATGTCATAATGGTTTACATAATAATCTTCGGAGCTGGACGGGGTGATATAGACAATGCCGTCACCAAAGGAGGACAGCGCGGCTTTTTTCACATCCTGAGCCACAGGGGTTATGCGGTTCTCCGTCACGACGTACAGGCTTTCATCTGTAAGGATGGTCCCAATGGACCCGTCCAGGCTGTCCTCCCTGTCCGAAATATTTTCTTCGAAGGATTCTGACAGGACGGTATCGTTGTAGACGATTGCGTAGGTGCCCGCATCGGTTTGAGGAACCAAGATAGTATCTGTGACATGAATGAAACCATCGGTGCTGATGTTGCTGCCGTTGTTGTTGCCACCGTTGATGATGCTGCTGTCGCCGCTGTTGCTGTCACGGCTGCCTTCGTCATCGTTGCCGCAGCCGAAAAGGCCAAAGGCCGTGGTCAGGCAAAGAGTCAGGGCAAGAATTTTACGTTTCATGTTCATAAGCTCGCCTCCAATTGATTTTGGAACCACAATTCCATATGACAGGTTAATTCTACCATATTGGTTTCCGAAAAGCAACTGTGGAAGGATTTGGACGAAAAATGTTTACAAAATCATCTATGATTTTCCGGTGTGTTATGATATAATGAGTAAAATCTATCCCTATGGGGATTTTTACGGAATCGCTGAAGGAGAATGAAAAATGGGACTCATTAAGAAGCTGTTTGGAACCCGTTCCCAACGGGAGATTAAAAAAATTCAGCCCATCGTGGATAAAATTCTGGCCATGGAGCCGGAATACGCCGCCCTTTCCGAGGAGGAGCTGAAGGGAAAAACCGCCGAATTTAAGGCTCGCTATGCCAATGGCGAAACTCTGGATGACCTGCTGCCCGAGGCCTTCGCCGCCATTCGGGAGGCGGCCTGGCGTGTGCTGGGCATGAAGCCCTACCCGGTGCAGCTGCTGGGCGGCATCGTGCTGCACCAGGGCCGGATTGCTGAAATGAAAACTGGCGAAGGCAAGACCCTGGTGGCCATCCTGCCCTGCTACCTGAACGCCCTCACCGGCGATGGCGTCCATGTGGTCACCGTCAACGACTACCTGGCCAAGCGCGACTCCGAGTGGATGGGCAAGGTCTACCGCTACATGGGCCTGACCGTGGGCCTGATTATCCCCGGCATGAAGAGCGCGGAGCGGAAAATTTCCTACGCCGCGGACATTACTTACTGCACCAACAATGAGCTGGGCTTCGACTACCTCCGGGACAATATGGCCATCTACAAATCCGAGCTGGTCCAGCGGGGCCACGCCTTCGCCATCGTGGACGAGGTGGACTCCATCCTCATCGACGAGGCCCGGACCCCTCTGATCATTTCCGGCAAGGGGGAGGATTCCTCCAAGCTCTATGAGATGGCGGACTACTTTGTGTCCACCCTGCGCCGTCAGGTTTTTGCCAAAACCGACGAAAAGGCCGTCCATGACGATTACGACTGCGACTATTTCGTGGATGAAAAATCCCGCACTGTGTCCCTGACCGCCTCCGGCATTGCCAAGGCCGAGAAGTATTTCGGGGTGGACAACCTGGGTGACGCAGAGAATACCACCCTGTCCCACCACCTGAACCAGGCCATGAAGGCCCGGGGCCTGATGAAGCGGGACATTGATTATGTGGTGAAGGACGGCCAGATCATCATCGTTGACGAGTTCACCGGCCGTCTGATGTTCGGCCGCCGGTATAACGAGGGCCTCCACCAGGCCATTGAGGCCAAGGAAGGGGTTAAGGTGGAGGGCGAAAGCAAGACCCTTGCTACCATTACCTTCCAGAATTTCTTCCGCCTCTACGACAAACTCTCCGGCATGACCGGCACCGCCCTGACGGAGGAAGAGGAATTTGGCACCATCTACCGGTTGGACGTGGTGGAGATCCCCACCAACAAGCCCATCGCCCGGGTTGACCACCACGATGTGGTGTATAAGACGGAGATGGGCAAATTGCGGGCCATCATTCAGCGGGTGATGGAGTGCCACGAAAAGGGCCAGCCGGTGCTGGTGGGCACCGTTTCCATCGAAAAGAGCGAGGTGCTGAGTAAGCTCCTGAAAAAGGCCGGGGTGCCCCACAATGTGCTGAACGCCAAGTTCCATGAGCAGGAGGCGAAAATTGTCGCCCAGGCCGGTAAGTTCGGGGCGGTGACCATCGCCACCAACATGGCGGGCCGTGGTACGGATATCGTGCTGGGCGGCAACGCCGAATACCTGGCCAAGGACGAGCTGCGGAAGCTGGAGTACACCGAAGAGCTGCTGGCGGAGGCGGATTCCTACGCCGAAACCGATAATCCGGAAATTCTGGCAGTACGGGAGAAGTACGCGGAGCTGCTGAGCAAATATAAGGAGCAGATTTCCGACGAGGCGGAGAAGGTCCGGGCTGCCGGCGGTCTGGTCATTATCGGCACCGAGCGCCATGAATCCCGCCGAATCGACAATCAGCTCCGTGGCCGCTCCGGCCGTCAGGGTGACCCCGGCGAGAGCCGGTTCTACCTGAGCCTCCAGGACGATTTGATGCGTCTGTTCTCCTCCGACCGGGTCATGGGCATGATGGATGCCCTGGGACTGGACGAGGATACCCCCATCGATGCGAAAATCCTCAGCAATGCGGTGGAAAATGCCCAGAAAAATATCGAAAGCCGCAACTTCCGCACCAGAAAGAACGTGCTGGAATACGACGACGTAATGAATATCCAGCGTGAGGTGATTTACGCCCAGCGGAAAAAGGTGCTGGACGGCGAGAGCCTCCGGGAGAATATGCTTTCCATGCTCCAGCAGGTGGTGGAAAGCTCCGTGTCCACCGCCATGGCCCAGTCCGGCAAGCTGGACGAGGAGAGCTTTGGCCAAATCCTGCGGCAGTTCGAGGGGGTCTATTTCCCCAAGGGTGCTTGCCAGATGCCCGAAAAGCCCGAGGCGCTGTCCGACCGGATCTATGAGCTGGCGGAGCAGACCTACGAGCGCCGGGAGGCGGAATTTGGCCCCGAAGTCATGCGGGAGCTGGAGCGGGTCATCATGCTCCGGGTGGTGGACGAATACTGGATGGAGAACATCGACGCCATGGATGACCTGAAGCAGGGCATCGGTCTCCGGGCTTATGGCCAGCACGACCCGGTCATCGCCTACAAGGAAGAGGGCTACCAGATGTTCGAGGCCATGGTGGCCGCCATCCGGGAGGAAACCATCCGCCGCTTGTTTACGGTGCAGATTCGCCCCAAGCAGGAGGTCAAGCGGGAGCGGGTGGCCAAGGAAACCGGCACCGCCGCCCCCAACAAGGCGGAGGTCAAAAAGCAACCCGTCCGCAAGGCCAAAAAGGCTGGCCCCAACGACCCCTGCCCCTGCGGCAGCGGCCTGAAATATAAGAAATGCTGTATGCAGAAGGATAAGACCGCGGATATGTAAAATCACCCAGCTGCACCCTACGGGGCGTTTTTTGGAGACGTTTATGCCAATCAAAACCATGAAATCCGGCACATTGGAATATCTCATCAGCGATGGTATCGCCGTGCCTCATTGCTTTACCACCCGGTTTGGCGGGGTCAGCCGTGGGATTTTGGAGAGCCTGAACATCGGCATCCATCGGGGTGATGTTTGGGAAAATGTGCTGAAAAACTATGATATTTTGGGGAAAGAGTTGAGCTTTGACCCGGAAAAAATCGTACTTTCCCACCAGACCCATACGGATATCGTTCGGCTGGTCGGGGAACGGGAGGCGGGCGCCGGACTCTATGGCCCGGAGCTGGAGGAATGCGATGCCCTGATTACGCGCACCCCCGGCATCGCCCTGGCCATCTTCACCGCCGACTGCACCCCCATCCTGCTCCATGACCCGGTGACCGGGGCCGTGGGCGCGGCTCACGCCGGGTGGCGTGGCACCGCTTCCGCCATCGCCGGGAAAACCGTGGCCGCCATGGCGGATGCCTTCGGCGCAAAGCCGGAGGATATCCGTGCCGCCATCGGCCCCAACATCGGCCCCTGCTGTTTCCAGACCGATGCCGATGTGCCCCAAGCCATGCTGGATACCTTTGGGGATGCGGTTAAAGACCATATTCGCCGGGATGGGGATAAATATTATGTAAATCTAAAGGAAATTAACGCTCTGGTGCTGCGCCGCAGCGGTGTCCGCCATGTGGACATCTCCCGGGATTGCACCGCCTGCCAGCCCCACCGCTTCTGGTCCCATCGGGTGACGAAGGGGGAGCGGGGCTCCCAGGGGGCCATCATCGTGTGCAAGGAGTGCTGCCGATGAAGAAATTTTTCGCCATTTTTCTGTGCTGCTGCCTGCTTCTCGGGGGTTGCGGCACAAAGAAGAATCCCTATGTGCCCACGGGCAACGGTCTTGCGGTGGATGAAAGTACCGAGCCCACCGGCTCCGCCATTACGGAGCAAACCATGAGCCTGGCCTACTACCCGGACCGGTCCCTGAATCCCTATACCTGCACGGATTTGACCAATCGGGTCCTGTTTGGACTGCTATACCAGAGCCTGTTTGCGGTGGACGAGGATTATCAGCCCATGCCGGTGCTGTGCAGCGGCTATCAGGTTTCCCGGGATATGAAAACCTACACCTTTTCCCTGGCCCAGGCGTCCTTTTCCGATGGCGTGACCATCACCGCTTCCGATGTGGCAGCCAGTTTGCTGGCCGCCAAGGACAGCCCCTACTATAGCGGCCGCTTCGGTTACCTGGAGTCCGTTACTGCCCAGGGGGAGGACGTGGTGGTGCAATTGACCACCCCCTATGAAAATTTCCCGGTGCTGCTGGATGTGCCCATCGTGAAGGCATCCCAGGTGTCCGCCGACCGGCCCCTGGGCACCGGCCCCTATTTTTATGAAACCATCGCCGGGATGCTGCGGTTGCGCCGCCGAACGGACTGGTGGTGCGTGGCCAATCTGCCGGTGACCGCCCAGAAAATCTCTTTGGTGCAGGCGGAAAGTGCCGCCCAGCTGCGGGATCAGTTCGAATTTTCCGGTCTGGGCCTGGTCTGCACCGACCCGGGCAGCGAAAGCTATGTGGATTTCCACAGCGATTACGAGCTGTGGGACAGCGAAAACGGCATTTTTCTGTACCTGGCCTGCAATTCCAGAAGCCAGGTGCTGCAAAACGACGGCATCCGGGCCGCGCTGACCTATGCCATCGACCGTACGTCACTGGTGGACAAATACTACCGGGGCTTTGCCTATGGCGCGGTGCTGGCGGCCTCGCCGGAGTCGCCTAACTACAGCGCGGTGCTGGCGGCCCAGTATGACTATAACCCCTATAAGCTGACCACCGCGGTGGCAGAGGCGGCGCTGGAAAGCAATGCCCTGGTGCTGCTGGTGAATACCGATGATGGCCTGCGGCTCCGGGTCGCCCGCTCCATCGCCGAGAGCCTGAATGCCTGCGGCCTGAAGGTCACCATGTCGGAGCTGGACGGCGAAAAATACCGGGCCGCTCTGGAAGCCGGGGAATTTGACCTGTATTTGGGCCAAACCAAGCTCTCCGCCAACATGGATTTGTCCGCTTTCTTCGCCCCGGAGGGGGTGCTGAGCTACGGCGGCCTCAGCGACCCGGCCCTCTACGCCCTGTGCAAGGAGGCTCTGGCCAACCGGGGCAACTACTACACCCTGCAAAAAACCATTTTCGACGACGGACTGCTCTGTCCGATTCTGTTCCGGAGCAATGCGATTTTCGTTCAGCGGGGCACCTTTGCGGATTTATTCCCCGCCCGTGACAATGTATTTTATTACGACCTCGGTAAAAATTCGGAGGATATCCGGTCCGAGGAAGGCTGAAAGGATAGAAAAATATGAAAAGAATTATCTGCCTTCTCTTGATGCTGAGTCTGCTTTTGTGCGCCTGTGGCGGACAAAAGACCGAACCCGCTCCCGATACGGAGCCTACCACGGCCCCGGCCCAGACGGTCACCACCGGTTCGGAGCCCACAGAGCCCTCCGAAACCCTGCCCACGCAGAGCGTCCCCTCGGAGCCCCAGGTAACGGAGCCTTCGTCCAGCGAGCCTGAAACCAGCGAACCGGAAACCTCCGAGCCCCCCTTCTCCTTCCCGGAGGTGGAGGATACGGAGCCCATCATCCCCCCTGAAACGGAGCCCACGGGGCCTGCTCCGGTGATTCCCACGGACTATATCAACCCCCTCACCGGCGAGTATTTGGAAGCGCCCTACCAGAACCGCCCCTTTGCGGTGGTCATGGACAACGACAACGACCAGGCCATGCCCCACTGGGGTATGAGCGCTGCGGACATTCTCTGGGAGATGCCCCACGAGGGCAATACCACCCGGTTCCTGGGGATGTTCACGGATGTCAGCGATGTGGCCCGGTTGGGCCCCACCCGCTCCGCCCGGCCTTACCTGCTGAATCTGGCCATGGGTTACGACGCGATTTTTGTCCATGCGGGCCACAGCGAGCAGGCCAAAATTGATTTGGCACAAACCGGCTGGGACCATATCGACGGCGTTAAGGGCGAATACAGCTATTTCCGCCGGGACAAGAGCCGCGTGGAGGCGGGCATTGATAGCTGGCACACCATGTACATCACAGGCAGCAAGCTGCTGCAGGCTGTGAAGGACCGGGACCTGACCACCAGCCGGGGCCAAACCGTGGACTACGGCATGACCTTCGCCGCCGATGGTACCCCCGTCGGTGAGAGTGCCGAATCCATCAACATCCGATTCAAAAAGGGTGGCAAGAAGACCGACCTGTGGTACGATGCGGATTTGGGCGTTTACATGGCCAAGCAGTGGGGCCAGACCCTGTCCGACAGCAACAATGGCCAGACCCTGACCTTTGAAAATGTGCTGATTCTGGAGGCGGATGTGGGCACCATCAGCGACTATGGCTCTCTGTCCGTGGATTTGGTGGGCAGCGGCGATGGTTATTTCGCCTGCGGCGGCGCCTATGTGGCGATTCGCTGGAGCCGTGCCTCTACCAATGTCCCCTTCACCTTCACGCTGACCGATGGCACCCCGTTGACCTTCGGCGTGGGCAACACCTATGCTGCCGTGGTCATGACCGGCTCGCCCGTTAGCTTCAGCTGATTTTAAGAGCCACCGCTCTGGCGGTGGCTCTGCCATCATTCACAGGAGGCGGTGACGATGAAAAGATTGTTGGCGCTGCTGGGGGTCCTTCTTCTGATTCTGGGAGCCTGCGCCCCGGAGCCGGAAAAAGACCCGCTGGTAGGTACCTGGCAGGCCCGGATTCCGGTGGATGGGGCGGCGCTGGGGGTGTCGGACTTCGATGGCCGACTGGAAGTGAACCTGACGTTGACCTTCGGGGCCGACGGGAAATGCACCTTCGACTTGGACGAGGAGCGCCTCCGGGGGGACCTGCCCGGGTTCGAGGGGGCTTTGACCGACTATATGCTCCAGCGGCTTTACCGGCAAGCCGGGAACCAGCAGGCTGCCGATGCCGCCATGGAGCAGAGCGTGGGCATGACCTGTGCCGAATATGTGGCCCAACTGGTGGCGGATATGGATTTGGAGGGGATGCTGCTGGGCTCCCTGGCGAAAACCAACGCCACGGAGGATTACCGAATCGAGTCCGACCGGCTGGTTATCGCCGAAAAGGCGGTGGCCTACACCCTTCAGGGGGATAGCCTGAAGCTGTCCGGCGACGTGCTGGGCCAGGGGCTGGCGCTGCTGGGCCTGACGGAGCTGGAGCTGACCCGTATTGGGTGATTTGTTACTAAAAAAGTGCGTTGCAACGTGATTTGCAACGCACTTTTTTAGTAATCCCGGGGGCCGTAGTCCAGCTCTTTGCGGTAGTGGCGGTCAATTTTTCTGGCCCGGAACCAGCCACGGATCAGGCGGCCCAGGCCGGTCCAGAAGTGGCCGTCGGCCCAGTAGCGGATGTCCTCCGCCATGGCCCGGCTGATGCGGCCCTTGGTCATCTGGGCCAGGGCCCGGAAGGGCATATTCAGAATGAACAGGTCATTCAGGTTGGGCTTTTTGGATGTTTCCACCCGCCGGATCAGTCGGCGGTACAGCCACCGGGCGGCGCCGGTTTTGGCATCCTTCAGCCGCCACAGGGGGTCGTTGAAGGACAGTTCTCCCCGTTGGCGCTCCGGAATGGGCCTGTCCAGCAGGGCGGCGAACTCGTAGTCCGGCACATTGGTGACGGTGCCACTTTCGTAGCTTGGGAGGCCCTTGTAGGGGCTGGGGGCATCGGTGCCGATGAGCCGCAGCGTGGTGCTGAGTCTGGAATCGCCAACATTTTCGCCAACAAAAATGGCATAATGGGCGGTTTCCATCTCCCATTTCTGAGTTTTGATGTTGAAATAGCGGAAAGCCTTGTCGTCCAGCTCAATGGTGATCCGGCGGCTTTCGCCAGCCTTCAGAAAGATCTTTTGGAAGCCCTTCAGTTCCTTTTTCGGCACGAAAACCTTGCCGGTGCGCTTTTGGATGTAGACCTGGGCCACGGTGGCACCGTCCCGCTCACCGCTGTTGGTGATGGTCACCCGGACGCTCCGGCTGTCGGCCTCCAGGTCGGAATATGTAAAATTCGTGTAGCTCAGGCCGTGGCCGAAGGGGTAGCGCACCGGCTTGTCCACAGTTTCGTAGTACCGGTAGCCCACGAACAGGCCCTCCCGATATTCGGCGGTTTTCTCCCGGCCCGGGTAGTACCGGTGGCAGGGGGTGTCCTCCAGATTTTCGGGCCAGGTTTCGGCCAGATGGCCGCTGGGGTTGATGCGGCCCAGCAATGCATCGGCCATGGCAGCAGCCCCGGCCTGACCGCCCAGGTAGCCGTGGATCACGGCCCGGCAGCCCCGGGGCACCCGGAAGGGGGCACCGCCGCAGAGCACCAGCACCACATTTTTGTTGGCCCGGCACAGGGCATCGATGAGCGTCTGTTGGGTTTCCGGCAACTCCAGATGGTCCCGGTCCCGGCCCTCGGTTTCCGCCAGCTCGTCAAGACCCACGCAAAGCACCACGGTTTCCGCATTATTTGCGGCGGCAACCGCCTCCCGCAGGAGTTTTTCGGCCTTTTTGCCATCCCGGCGGAAGCCCCGGGCGTAGGTGATGTCCAGCTCCGTCAGGCAGCTGAACAAATCCTCCACCTGGGTGGGGTTGACCTGGGAGGAACCGGCCCCCTGATACCGGGGCGTTTTGGCGAAATCGCCGATGAGGGCCACCTTCGTCCCCTTGGCCAGGGGCAGGATTCCATCGTTTTCCAGCAGGACGATGGATTCGGCGGCGCATTTTTTTGCCAGAGCGTGATGGGCATTTTCATCAAAATCGGGCGTTTCTTTTTGTGCATTTAGAACAACGCTCAGCAGCTCCCGGAGCCGGTCGTCCAGCGCGGATTCCGCCAACGTCCCGTCCCGCACCGCATCGCAGAGAATTTGGGCACAGTCAAAGCCTGGGTTCGGCATATTCAGCGCCGCACCGGCGGCCACGGCGGCTACGGGGTCGCTGCAAGCGCCCCAATCCGACACCACAAAGCCCTCGAAGCCCCACTCTTCCCGAAGAATTTCTTTCAGCAGATGGGGATTTTCGGTGGCATAGGTGCCGTTCACCGGGTTGTAGGCGGACATGATGGCCCTGGGCCGGGCTTCCTTCACGGCGATTTCGAAGCCGGTCAGGTAAATTTCCCGGAGGGTCCGTTCATC
Organism: Oscillospiraceae bacterium; assembly: GCA_017457285.1. Lineage (GTDB taxonomy): Bacteria > Bacillota > Clostridia > Oscillospirales > Oscillospiraceae > Faecousia. Next base: position 31,055 of record JAFTHT010000004.1, read on the forward strand.
CACCACGGAATCGACGCTCATGCGGCAATGCTCCTGGGAGTTGGCGGCGAAATGCTTGGGGCAGGCCGCCACCCCTTGACTTTGGATGCCCCGGATGTATCCGGCGGCCATTTTGCCGGAAAGGTAGGGGTCCTCGGAAAAATATTCAAAATTCCGGCCGCACAGGGGGCTGCGTTTGATGTTCAGCCCCGGCCCCAGAACCACATTGACCCCTTGGGCGGCGGCTTCCTCGCCGATGGCCCGGCCCAGTTCCTCCCCCAGCGCCGGGTCCCAGGCGTTTGCCATGGTGGCGGCGGTGGGGAAGCAGGTGGCAGGGATGGATTCATTCAGCCCCAGATGGTCGGCGGAGCCGGCCTGCTTCCGCAGCCCATGGGGGCCGTCGGCCAGAAAAATGCTGGGCAGCAGGATCCGGGGGATATCCCAGGTGGTCCAGGAGGACTGACCCTGGAGCAGCACGGCCTTTTCCTCCAGGGTGAGTTTTTGGATGATTTCTTCCATGGTCATAGGATGGTCTCCTTTGTGTCATTGTGAGGAGCCAAAGGCGATATGGCAATCCCTCAAGGATTTAGACGGTACATCGAAATACCGCAGAAAAAACCTTTGGGGATTGCCACGCCAGTGTGCGCACTGGCTCGCAATGACATTCGTTTTTTAGAGGTCCCCGTAGGTTTTAACCCAAAATGTCCTCCATGTTGTACATTCCGGCGGCCTTGCCCACCATGAACCGGGCGGCGGCCACGGCGCCATCGGCCAGCATGGCCCGGGAGCCGGATTCGTGCTTCAGGGTCAGGGACTGGTTGCCGGTGTGGATGTGAACCTCATGGATGCCCACCACATTGCCCAGCCGCAAGGCGGAGATGCCGATTTCCTCCTTGGTCCGCTTGCCCTCGCCGGCACGGCCGCAGTTGGCCACGGCCTGGGGCCGAACCTCCTTGATGGCGTTGAACAGCATCAGGGCAGTGCCGCTGGGGGCATCGACCTTCCGCGTGTGGTGGACTTCGACGATCTCGATGTCCGCGTCCGGGAAATAACTGGCGGCCTCCTTGGCAAGGCGGCACAGCACGGCGATGCCCATGCTCACATTGCCGGTGAAAAATACGGGAATTTCCCCGGCGGCGGCATCGATCAGGGCCTTCTCCTCGGGGGTGTGGCCGGTGGTGCCCACCACCACGGCGGCGTTGATGGATTTTGCGTAGGCCAGCACATCGGCGATGGCGCTGTGGTGGCTGAAATCGATGACCACATCGGCCTCCACCTTCCCCAGCTCGGCGAAGGTCTTGGGGACGTTGTTTTCCCCGTCAATGCTGACCCGGCCCACGCACTCGGCGCCCAGAATCTCATCAATCAGCTTACCCATGGCGCCATTTGCGCCGCAAAGAACGACTTTCATATTGTTTACCTTACTTTCTGTTTAATGTAGGAGAATGCGTTGTAAAAGTAGGGACACCCGTCCCCGGGTGTCCCTACGGGGGGGAATTATGTTTTGAAAAAGTTCAAATATTCATACAAAGGAATCAGTTTTTCGAAGAAATCCGCCACACGGGTGGCCAGTTCCGGGCCGAAGAGTTCGGGGTTGGGAATTTCCTCCCGGACGCAGCCGATTTGGCCCTTCCAGGCGAAGTAGGGGGCAAGACGGGGGTCCTCGGCCTGCTTGGGCCGCTTGTAAAGCTCCGCGGTGATGCGCTGCCCCACCGCTGCCTCGGTGTCGGCGATGAGCTTCAGAAATTCATCGGGCTTGGCGGCAATATGTTTTCGGAAGGACTCCATGGTGGCGGGCCGGCCCTGCCACCAGAACAGGCCGTAGTGGACCCGGTCCGGGTTGATTTCGAAGTAGAGGCAGGGGTTCTCCGCCCACCAGGCCACATCCTGACGGATGCAGATCCACAGGCTCTCCTTGTAAGGGAGCGGGTGATGGAGCCGGGCATCCCGGTAAATGCGGCTGACCTTCAGGATATTGCCGGGCCGGTCGATGAAGGGCTGGAACAGGTCCTTGCCCAGGGCTTTCATGGGCTCGTAGAGGGTGTCAATGTATTGCTGTTTATGCTCCAGGAACCACTCCCGGTTGTTATTCAGCCGGATGCCCCAGAGGAAATCGATGGTTTCGGGCGTAAAGCCGGGGAACATGGGATGCCCTCCTTTGTTAGGGATGCAAAACTAACCCATTGTCATTGCGAGGAGCGAAGCGACGTGGCAATCTCCTAAGGATACCGGAAACCCCGGGGGATTGCCACGGCCCTTCGGGCCTCGCAATGACAGTGGTTTTTGTTAATCTTTGTGCTTCGTTTTCCAGATAATTTCGCCCCGGTGTTTTTCGGGGTAGGGATTATCCGGCGCCTCGATGACGTAGCGTTCGGAAACGTTGACCACCTTGGTGTCGCCGTACTGCCGCTCCCGCTGGTTGGCGCCGTAGCGCAGGTGGACGTGGCCGTGGAGCAGATATTTGGGCTTGTACAGCTCCATCATCTCCCGGAAGCACTGGAAGCCATGATGAGCCGGGTCGTCCGCATCCCCCACGCCGTAGGGGGGCGCATGGGTGACGATGATATCAACGCCCCCCAATTTCCGAACCTTTCGGTCGATTTTGGCAATACGGCGGAACATTTCCTTCTCGGTGTACTGGTAATCACCGGGGTGGTAGCGCAGGCAGCCCCCCAGTCCCAGAATCCGCAGGCCGTTGTAGACGATCACATGGTCGTCGATGCAGTCGCAGCCCTCCGGGGGGTAGGTATTGTAGGAGGTATCGTGGTTGCCGTGGACGTAGAGCACCGGGCAGCGGCCCATGGTGACCAGAAACGTCAGATAATCGGCTTTGAGGTCGCCGCAGGAGATGATCAGGTCGTAATCTTTCAGCCGCCCCGGGACGTAGCTGTCCCACAGCGCGGCGCATTCTTCGTCGGAAACGGCAAGTATTTTCACAATGGGGCCTCCTTTTCGGCAGGAATCTGGTCTTTGTATATACCCAGCTCCCGAACCATGGCCCGGGAAATGGGCAGAATCTCGTCAAAACGGGGGATGTCGCCTTCCACATTCTGGCAGAGCCAGTCCATGTGGAGGATTTCGTCGGGGGTAAAGGTGCGGCTGCCGTCGTTTTTCAGGGAGCCGTCCTGGGCGATGATCTGGCGGTAGAAGGGGTCGATGGTGCCGTTGCGGATGCCTTTTTGGAGCAGCTCCGCCAGAACCCGGACGCCCTCGGGCAGCTTGTCAGACAGCCGCACGTCCACCACGCCGCTGTCCATGCCCCACCAGTAGTTCACCGCCCGGCGCTCGTCCCGGTTGGAGTCCCAGGAGCCGGACATGATGGAGCGGACCACGTTTTCGTAGAATTTGCCCCAGAGCCAGCAGGGGGACCCCAGGGGGCTCAGGCTGCCAAATTCGTCCACCTGATAGGTGCCGTAGCTGCAAAAATCCAGGTACATCTGGTCCTGCCCCGGCACCTCCCGGTTGGAGATGACCTGAATGCCCCGGCTGATGAAGTCCGCCACCGGGGTACCGGGCTTGCAGCTCCAGCGCAGGTCGATTTTCGCCCGGGGGTTTGTCATCTGGGCGCCCAGGGCGAAGGCATTGATGGAGGCGGGCTCGCCGAAAATGGGGTAAGCGGCGATGTAGCCGATGTGGTCGTTGTTGGCCATGGCACCGGCGATGGCGCCGGTGATGAATTTTGCCTCATACATCCGGCCGTAGTAGGTGCGGATGGAGGAATAGGGAATGTCCACGGAACAGTTTAGGAACCGGATTTTGGGGTATTTCACCGCCATTTTCAGGGTCACCCGGCCCAATTGGGGGGTGGTGGTGAAGATGACCTGGGCGCCGTTTTCGATGGCCTCCTCCATGGCGGCCTCCGCCAGTTCCGGGGTGTCGCAGTTGAAGAAGCTCTGGGTGGTGACGGCGGCGCCCATCACGTCCTCCAGGTAGGCCCGGCCCTCGTCGTGGGCGCTGATCCAGCCGCTGCGCTTGCAGTTGAGCTGATGGACGAAGGCCACATTCAGCTTTTCCGGCGTGGCGGTGATGATGCGGCCCAGGAAGCCGGATTTTGCCTTGGGGGTGGCGGTTTCCACCTTTACCGGCTCCGGCTGGGCGATGGCGGTCAGGTCCTCCCAGATGGCGGAGAGGGTTTTTTTCAGTTCTTCCGTCGATAGCTTGCCCAAATCCCGGAAGGGATACACCTGCAGCCACAGCAGCAGCGCCTCCTCGGGTTTCAGGTCCAGCATCCGCCCGTTGAGGGCGTGGAACGCCTCCCGGAAATATTGGAAATAGGCGGTAAAGGTCAGCTTTTCCCGGTCGCTCCATTCCTCGCCGGGCTCCTTGCCCAGGGCGGACAGGAGCCGCTGGTAGTCCCCGGGGCGGACGTACTGGACATTGTAGAGTTTAGAAACTTTGTAAAAATCCAGAAATTCATAGTAGGCCTTCACCCGGGGGCTATCGTCGGGCTGGGGCAGGATTCGGGTCACGTTGGCGGCGATCCGGGCGGCACCGAAGTGCTTCAGCACGGAAACCCGCTTGTTGCCCTCCTGTATGTAAAATTCTCCCAGGTATTCAAAACATTCAATGGGGTCCCGGATGCCCTCGTCAGAGAGGTTGGCCATGCAGAGGCTGACCCATTTGCTGGCGAACTCGCTGTTTTCGTCCAGCAGGGGCAGAAAGCCTGCGGTAAAGGCCCAAATCCGGCCCCCGGTGCGGGTGCCCACGATTTGCTCGATGGGAATCTCCACCAGCCCCACCCGCTGGGTGGATTCGGCGGAAATATCGGGCAGAATCTGGTCGAGAACCTTGGGATAAGGATTCTGACCGGCGCTGACCAATTCTTTATATTCACGTTGCCCGGTTCGCAGGGCCCGGGCGTATTCGTCAAATGCTTCTGTTCTGTTCACACTGGCCCTCCTTTACAAAGCGGTGCGAAGCTGATATTCCAAGCTATTATATCATACCCTTTTTTGGCCGATTTTGCAACAAAAATTACGAAAACGATTCGGGAAGGGATTTGTGCGGTTTGACAAATACAGTGAAAAAGTTCTTATGAAGGTAAATGATTGTTTAGCACGCTAAGATCATGCTGTCATTGCGAGGAGCGAAGCGACGTGGCAATCTCCCGGTATCATCTACGATAAGGAAAAAGTTCGATGAACGTACAATGTAGAATGGGATTATCCATAGATTTTGGTGCGAATTAGGACCAAAGTTGTACCAGGAGA
>JAFTHT010000030.1 GCA_017457285.1 Oscillospiraceae bacterium
ATTTTCCAACGATACAGTATACTTTTCTTGTTGTTTAGGGTTATTCATGAGCAGTTTAATTCTACAACAAAAAGGCAAATCGGCCAACTCCTTTCGGAGCTGACCGATTTGTTTTTTCTTAGCGCATTTTGCAACGCACCCATTTTTATAGGGATTGAAGGTCTAAAACAGTCAATGTTTTATTCTCTACGGTGAATTTTATATCGTATCCCGCGAAGGATACGCCATACACGCGGTCCGGTTTGCGTTGGTAGGAGGGGCGGGGGTCGTGGGAGAGGACGGCGATGGCGGCTTCCTGCTTGGATTCCGGGAGCCGATGCAGCAGCTCAGGAGGAAAGTTGACATCCAGCAGGAAATCATCCGCAGTATCGGTGAAGCCGCCGGTGGCGGTGGGGTGGGCATCGCTGTAGGGGATGTAGGGCTTGATGTCGAAGATTGGCGTTCCGTCCATCAAATCAGCGCCGGCTACATGGAGAACGGTTCCTTCCTTCGTCTGCTCCGTGCCAAGCAATTTGACGCAGGACAGGCCCAAAGAATTGGGGCGGAAGGGGGAACGGGTGGCGAAAACACCCATTCTGGTGTTGCCTCCCAGCCTGGGCGGACGGACGGTAGGGGACCAGTCCTGACGGACGGCTTCGGAGAACTGCCATATGAGCCACAGGTGGGAAAAGCCTTCGATGCCCCGGAGGGTATCCGGGTTCCGAAACTCCGGCTCAAATACGATGGTGGAGCGCAGCGCTTCGACCAGACCGCTTTGGCGGGGGATTCCGAATTTCGTTGGAAAGTCGCTTCGCATTTTTGCGATGGGGTGGATCGTGATATTTTCCATCAGGCCCTCACTTTCCGGAAGCAGAAGGTCACAGCGAAAATCAAGGCGAGGGAAAGGGAGATGGTAGCGCCGGCGGAGGCACCCCAATAATAGGAGATAACCAGGCCGGAAATGCCGGAAAACAGGGCAAACACCACGGAAAACAGGTGATATTGTTTCAGATTCCGTGCAATATTCCTGGCGGCGGCACCGGGGAGTACCAGCAGGGAATTGAGAATCAGCAGACCCACGGAGGAAATAGAAAGGGTTACGACCACCGCAATGGCAGCGGTGAAGAGAGTCTGGCTCAGCTGAACCGGGATGCCCCGGGAGGAGGCCAGCTGGGGATGGATGGCGGTGAGGGTCAAGCGGTTGGAGTAAATGCTCCAGAAAACCAAAACCGCCACCAACACGATTGCCAGCATCCCGATTTCGGCGGGACGAACGGAGAGAATATCGCCAATCAGATATTTATTGTATTTCGTAAAACTGCCGCCGCCTAAAGTGGCGATGAAGATGCCGAGGGCCACCGCCGTGCTGGAAAAGACACCGATGAGGGTATCAGCGGCCTGGTTGCTGCGGCTTCGCACATAGCTGAACAGCAGGGCAAAGGCCAGGGAAAACAGAACTGCCACGCCGGTGGGGGCTGCCGCACCGCAGATGCAGCCGATGGCGATGCCGGTAAAGGCGGAATGGCCCAAGGCATCGGAGAAAAAACTCATGCGTCCGGTGACAATCATGGTGGACAGGATGCCAAACAGGGGCGCCATCAGCAGAATTGCCAGCAGGGCGTTGCGCATGAAGCCCCAGCGGAGCATTTCCAAAGGAAGCAGGTCGCAAATCCAATGCCAGATACTCATACGGTGGCACCTCCTCTGCGGTGAAATGTGTTGGCGAAGGCTTCAGAATTAAGGACCTCCTGGGGCTTTCCCTGATGCAGCACGGTGTGGTCGATCAGAACGACCTGGTCTGCGTATTTATCCAGGATGGAAAAATCGTGGGTGGTGATCAGGATGGAGAGGTCGTAGGTTTTGCGGATTTCATCCAGCATATCCATCAGCATGCCCATACCCTCCACATCCACGCCGGAGAGGGGCTCGTCCAGAATCAGGATGTTGGGCAGGGGCTCCAGGGCCAGGGCCAGCAGCACCCGCTGGAGCTCGCCGCCGGAGAGGGTGCCCACCCGTTTGTCGATTAAATCCTCGCCGTGAACCCGCTCCAGACATTCCAGCACCTTATTTCGCATGGCCTTGGACAGGCCGAGAAATGCGGGACGCTTGCTCATGCAGCAGGAAAACAGGTCGGCAACACTGACCGGGTCGCCGGGGTCAAAGGTGGGGCTTTGGGGCACATAGCCAATCCGGGGCCGGCGGTCCCGCTGTCCGGGGGCCGAGAAGGCAATGACGCCGTCGTAATCCCGCTGGCCCAGAACGGCCTTCAAAAAGGTGCTTTTTCCCGCACCGTTGGGGCCGATGAGGGCCACCAGTTCGCCGCAGTGGACGTGCATATTCACATCGTGCAGAATCTGCTCTGTGCCGATTTTGACGCTGAGGTTTTGGACGCGCAGGCAGCAGGAATCGCCGCAGCCGCCGCCGTGGAAAAATAATTTCATCCCAATGCCTCCTTGAGGGTGTCGATGTTGTGGTACATGGCTTCGAAATAGTCGTCGCCGCCCATGGCCATGTCCAGAGGGAGGGCTTTGGCGCCGGTTTCGGCAGCGATGATGTCCGCGGCGGAGATGCTGCCGTTGATTTCCGTAAAGACGGCCGGGAGCCGATGCTCGTTGACGATGTGGATCAGATGCTTCAGCTCCTGGGCGGAGGCCTCGCTGCCGGATTCCTCTTCGATGGCCTCCAGTATGGTCAGACCGAAGCTGTGGGCCAGATAGCCGAAGCCATCGTGGAAGGTGACCAGCTCCCGGCATTGTAAATCCTGAAGCTGTGCTTGTCCATAGGCGTAGAGGGCATCCAGCTTGTGGTGAATGGCGGCCAGATTTTTCTCGAAGGTTGCCCGGTGATCAGGGTATTGGGCAATCAAGCCGTTGCAGATGTTGGCGGCCATCACCTTGGCGTTGAGCGGGGAGAGCCAGATGTGGGCATCCTCCTCGTGGTGATGGTGTTCGTGGTCGTGGTCATGTTCAGATTCGCACACCAGAAGCCCAATCCCGGCAGAGCTGTCGATGATTTTTTGGGAGCTTGTCAGCACATCGCCCATAAAATCCTCAAGCCCGGCGCCGGAGAGGATGACCACATCCGCAGCCTCCACAGCCTTGACCTGGGCCACGTTCAGGGAATAGTCATGGAGGCAGGAGACACTTTCCGTCACCAGCCGGGTAACGGTGATGCCGGTGCCTTCGCAGAGCATGACCGTGAATTGATACACCGGCAGTGTGGTAGCCACAATCTGGGCCGACGGCTCGCTTTTGCACCCGGACAGCAGCCCCAAAAGCAGGATGCATATTAAAATAACAGATTTCTTTTTCATTGAATCACCTTATATATCATATCATGGCTGTCAAGAAAAATGGAAGCGGGTTAAATGGTTTTGACAGGTTGATTCTTCAAATGACAGATATATCGAAGATTTTGGAGATTCCTACGCCGGTGTACGCATGGGAGCGGAAGGATAGATGAAATAATAAAAAAGAAGCCTGCCGGAGCAGGCTTCTTATGTAGCGGGATTAGTGGTTTTCCATCCAGTCGTTGACCTTGGTCTTAGCCAGGCGCAGGATGTCTTCGTTGGGGTAGATGGAGTTTTCGCCGCCGCAGACGTACAGGAAATACAGACCAGCGGGGGTCTGGTACAGGGACTCCTCGTAGCCAGCGGGATCACCGTAGAAACCGCAAACGTACTTCTTGACCAGGGTAGCGGTCTCGGTGTCGTATTCCTTCTTGCAGATGATCTTCTTCATGGAGCAACCTCCTTTCGACGTTCATTCCTATTGACATGGGCTATTATACACTTTTTTTGAAAGAATGCAAGTGTTTTTTTGTAAATTCACAAACTTTTAATGTATATTTGTTTGAAGGGGTTAGATTTGGAACGTTGCGAAAGGGCGTTTCCCGTTATTATGTACAAGAAACGGGCGTTATGACGGAAAATAGTTCCGGGCATCGGGGCCAGAAACGGAATAAATCTCCGTTAGGGGACCGATATTTTGGGGATAAATGGAATCGAATCCTGCTGCGGTGCCGACAAAAAAGATATGCCGCAGATTGGGACAGGATTGCAGCGCATTGCTGCCGATGCGATTGACGGAGCCGGGGATATACAGCGCTTCAAGGGCGGAGCAGCCGTAGAAGGCTTGTTGGCCGATGGTTTCGAGCCCCTCGGGGAGCTTTATGCCCCGCAAGCCGGTGCAGTCAGAGAAGGCGTTTTTGCCAATATGCCGGAGGGTGTTTGGCAGTTTTACAGTGGTCAGCCTGTCACAGCCGTAGAAACAGTTTTCCGACAGGGTGGTGACGGTTTGCCCATCGACGGTGGAGGGAACAGTTAGCTCCGGGCCGCCGGTATACAGACTGTAATCGAAAAATAATTCCCCATCAACAACGCTAAACCAGGGGCTATCCGATGCAGTCGGGGAGGGAAACAGGAAAAAGACGGCGGTGCCAATCATCAGCAGCGCAACCATAAAAATGATTGGTGGAAGGATTCGCCCCTTTTTGGCGGGGGTGGGATCAATCAGCTTGGTGCCGCATCTGGAGCAAAATAAGTGCTCATTGGGTCTTGATTCATTACAGGTAGGGCAGAACATAGAATCACCTCTTTTGATATAATAACACAGTTTTGGCCGCTTGGCAACCGGTTCCTCTTGCGTCCGGCCGGGAAAGGTGATATCATATTTCCAAAGGAGGGACGCCAATGAAGGATATCCCGTTTTTTACGACGGATCAGGGAGTTGCCAGCCTGATGCTGGGGGAGATTCCCTATCGGCAGGAGGCGTACATTCAGATTCAGGATGTACAGCCTGGGCAGCTGGAGACCCTGGTGCAGGAGTGCGTGGGCTTTTGCCGCGCCGCCGGGGCGGAGCGGGTCTACTGGAGTGCTGAGGGGGCGGAAGGGGCGTTGCACGCATCGGTTTTTGAAATGCGGGCCGTTGCCTGGGTAGATAAGGCCATGCTGGAAAGTCTGTTCCCGGTGACGGAGCCCACAGTGGCCCGGTGGCGGCAGATATACAATGAGCGGATGCGAAATGTGGACAATGCAGCCACGATGACGGCGTTTGACGAAAAGAAAATTGTCGAATCAGGCGGAGCCTACTTTGTGCATCACGAAGGAGAGCTTTTGGGAATCGGATGGCTGGAGGATACCAAGCTGCTGGCCATGGCAGCGGTGCAGAAGGGCGCAGGTCTGCGGGTGATGCATACCCTGATGTCTTTGGTGGAAGGGGCCGACATGACGTTGGAAGTGGCATCCACCAATGACCGGGCCGTCGCCCTTTATGAAACATTGGGGTTTGTGAAAACGAAGGAGCTCAGAAAATGGTATCTGGGATTTGAGAAAAAGCAGTAAATGATTATTGAGCGCAATAAAAGTGACATCAATCCTTTTCAATATACCTCATTTGCAATCTGCACAAAAGTTGTATAGAAATTTTGTAACTGTAAAGAAAAAAGGCTTGACACCGGTGGGGTGATGTGCTATAATGCCACAGGTGTTAAGGAAAGATACTTTACGGGGGTGCCGGATGGACGCATTGGAGCTCGTGCTGCTGTACGATTACTACGGCGATCTGCTGACACAGCGGATGCGGGAGTGCTTTGAGATGCGTTACGCTCAGGATTTGTCCCTGGGTGAAATCGGTCAGATTTTAGGAATCAGCCGTCAGGGGGTTCACGATAATCTGAGCCGGGCAGAGGCACTGCTGAAGAATATGGAAGAAAAGACCGGCTGTGTGCGCCGGGATGTGAGCTGCCGCAGGGCGGTGGATACCATCCAAAGCGCCGCCCAAGCCTTGGCGGATCATCCCGACGGGGCGGTGGCCGGTCTGGCACAACGGATCCTCGAGGCTATCGGGGATATCAAGGAGTAAGACATGGCATTTGAAGGATTAACCGAAAAAATTTCCGCTACCTTCAAGAAGCTCCGGGGCAAAGGCCGCCTGAAGGAGTCCGATGTCAAGGAGGCTATGCGTGAGATTCGCATGGCGCTGCTGGAAGCGGATGTAAGCTACAAGGTCGTGAAGGACTTTACCAAGTCCGTCACCGAGCGGTGCGTCGGCGCCGATGTGTTGGAGTCCCTGACCCCGTCCCAGATGATTGTGAAAATCGTGGACGAGGAGCTGACCAAGCTCATGGGCTCCGATGCAAAACATATCACCATCAACCCCAACGGCCCCACGGTGGTCATGCTCTGCGGCCTCCAGGGCGCCGGTAAGACCACCAATGGCTCCAAGCTGGCGGGTCTTATGAAGCGGCAGGGCAAGAATCCCTTGCTGGTCGCCTGCGATATCTACCGTCCCGCCGCCATCACCCAGCTGAAGGTTTGCGGCGAGAAGCTGGGCATTCCGGTGTTTGACCGGGGGACCCAGAACCCGGTGGAAACCGCCAAAGAGGCTGTCCTCTACGCCCGGCAGCATGGCCATGATATGGTGTTTCTGGACACCGCCGGCCGTCTGCACGTGGACGAGCAGCTGATGGATGAACTGAAAAACATCAAGGCCACCGTCAAGCCCAACGAAATCATGCTGGTGGTTGATGCCATGACCGGTCAGGACGCGGTGAATGCCGCCCAGACCTTTAATGAATGGCTGGACATCGACTCCGTCATGCTTTCCAAGCTGGACGGCGATGCCAGAGGCGGTGCGGCCCTGTCCGTCCGGGCCATCACCGGCAAGCCCATCAAGTTCGCCGGTATGGGCGAAAAGCTGGAGGATATCGAGCCCTTCCATCCCGACCGGATGGCGAGCCGGATTCTCGGCATGGGCGATGTGCTGAGCCTCATCGAGAAGGCTGAGAAGGCATTCGATGCCAAGAAGGCCGCCGAGATGGAGGAAAAGCTGAAATCCAACCGCTTTACCCTGCAGGATTACTACGATCAGCTGGTGCAGCTGAAATCCATGGGCTCCATGGAGCAGATTCTGTCCCAGCTTCCCGGCGGTGCCAACCTGAAGAATGTGAAGGTGGATGAGAAGGCTATGCAGCGCACTGAGGCCATCATCCTGTCCATGACTCCCAAGGAGCGGGAAAACCCCAGTATCATCGGCGCCAGCCGCAAAAAGCGCATCGCCCTGGGCTCCGGCGTGAAGGTGGAGGATGTCAATAAGCTCCTCAAGTCCTTCGAGCAGATGCGCACCCTGATCCGTCAGTTCTCCGGCCCCGGCGCGGGGAAGAAGATGAAGCGGATGAAGGGCCTGGGCGGCTTCGGCGGAGGCTTCCCCGGAATGTAAAAGCAATGTCATTGCGAGGAGCGAAGCGACGTGGCAATCTCCCGGATAGTTCCGGAAATCGTTACACCGGTTGGCGCTACTCTTTGGGATGACAGAAGAATCTATTGTGTTCGCTGAAAGCAAATAGCTTTGCGATATAGAAAAGAATTTTTTGGAGGTGAACTCTCATGGTTAAGATCAGACTGAGAAGAATGGGTGCGAAGAAGGCTCCTTTCTACCGTATCGTTGTTGCTGATGCCCGTTCTCCCCGTGACGGCCGCTGCATCGAGGAGATTGGCACTTACAATCCCCTGACCGAGCCCGCTGTCATCACTGTGGATGCTGAGAAGGCTCAGACTTGGATCAAGAACGGCGCTCAGCCCACCGACACCGTTCGTGGCCTGCTGAAGAAGGCTGGCGTGCTGTGATTGCCCTAAAGGAGTTATCGAAATGAAAGAACTTTTGCTGTATATGGCAAAAAACCTGGTCGATAACCCCGACGCTGTCACCGTCACCGAGATTGATGACGAGGACGGCAAGGTCCTTGAGCTCCGTGTTGCCGAGGGCGACATGGGCAAGGTCATCGGCCGTCAGGGTCGGATCGCGAAAGAGATCCGCACCATCGTGAAAACCGTTGCCCAGCGCACCGGCGAGAAGGTCACGGTCGAAATCGTGGATTAACGGCTTATGCGTGGCGCTGCGGCGTCACGCATTTTTCGTTTCAGCCTCCCCTTGAGGGGAGGTGCCCCGAAGGGGCGGAAGGGTGTGTGATTTGCAGAGCAAATCACGTCAACTGCTTGCGTCGCAAGCAGTTGAATGACCCCTCAGTCACGGCTTACGCCGTGCCAGCTCCCCTGAAAGGGGAGCCATTACAGGAGGTACGTAGCATGAAACTCCAATTTATTGAAGCCGGTGAAATCGTCACCACCCATGGGGTCAAGGGCGAAGTGAAGGTGCTGCCCTGGCTGGATTCACCGGAGGATCTTTGTGATTTTGAACGCTGCCGCATTTGCGGAAAGGAATATACCATCGAAAGCTGCCGGATTCAGAAAACCTGTAATCTGGTGAAGCTCTCCGGCATCGACACCATGGAGGCCGCCCAGGCCATGCGTGGCAAGATCATCGAGCTGTACCGGGAGGATATCGATGACGAGGTGATTTTCGCCGCCGAGCTAATCGGGGTTGAGGTCTTTGCGGAAGGGGAATCCATCGGCAAGATCACCGAGGTGCTGGATTATCCCGGAAACAGCGTGTACGTGGTCGTGGGGGAGCATGAATATATGATCCCAGCGGTGAACCAGTTCATCCTGTCTACGGATGTTGAGGGCAATCGCATGGAAGTGAAGCTGATCGAGGGGATGCGAACCGATGAGAATTGACATCCTGACCCTGTTCCCGGAGACCCTGGGGGATGTTTTGTCCGAAAGTATCCTGGGCCGGGCCCAGGAGCGGGGGTATATTCAAATCGATACCCATCAAATCCGGGACTACACCGCCAACAAGCAGAATCAGGTGGATGACTACCCCTACGGCGGCGGCCGGGGTGCGGTGATGACCGCGGACCCGCTGTACCGCTGCTGGGAGGCGGTCTGCGACGAGGCCGGTGGCCCGGTGCATACCATTTATCTTTCACCCTGCGGCCATACCTTTAAGCAGGCGGACGCCATTCGGCTGAGCAAGCTGGACAATATCATCCTGGTCTGCGGCCACTATGAGGGCATCGATCAGCGGTTCATCGATGAATGTGTGGATGAAGAGATTTCTTTGGGGGATTTTGTCCTCACCGGCGGAGAAATTGCCGCCATGGCGGTGACGGATGCGGTGTGCCGCATGGTGCCCGGTGTGTTGGCGGACCCGGAATGCTTCGAGGACGAGAGCCATTTCAATGGCCTGCTGGAATACCCCCAATACACCCGCCCCGCCGTCTGGCATGGACGGGCGATTCCGGAGATTTTGACCTCCGGCAACCACGAAAAAGTCCGCCAATGGCGCAGAAAGCAGGCCCTCCGCCGCACAAGAGAACGCCGCCCGGATATGTACGAAAAGCTGGACCTTTCTTCTAAGCAGGACAAAAAACTGCTGAAGGAAATGGAGGAAGAGGATGCTGGAAACGCTTAAAAAATGGATTGGGGAAAGTAGTCGAATTGTATTTTTCGGCGGAGCCGGGGTTAGTACGGAATCCGGTATTCCGGATTTTCGGAGTGTGGATGGTTTGTACAGCCAGAAATTTGATTATCCGCCGGAGCAGATTATTTCCCACAGCTTCTATGAGCGCAAGCCCGATTATTTCTTCCGGTTCTACCGGGAGAAGATGCTGCCCCTGGGCTTTGAGCCGAATGTTACCCACAAGGTGCTGGCAAAGTGGGAAGCGGAGGGCAAGTTATCGGCGGTGGTGACCCAGAATATCGATGGGCTCCATCAAAAGGCCGGCTCCAGGCGGGTCTATGAGCTCCATGGCTCTGTCCTGCGGAATTACTGCACCCGCTGCGGTGGGTTCTTCCCTGCGGAATTTGTGAAGGACAGCGACGGCGTGCCGAAATGCGACTGCGGCGGCATCGTGAAACCGGATGTGGTGCTTTACGAGGAAAGCCTGAATCAGAACACCATCGAAAAAAGCGTCCAGGCCATCGCCAATGCGGATCTGCTGATCGTGGCAGGCACCAGTCTGACGGTGTATCCTGCGGCGGGGCTGATCAACTACTACCGGGGCAACCGCCTGGTCCTCATCAACCGGGATGCAACTCCCTACGATAACCGGGCAAATCTTGTCTTTCACCAAAGCCTGGGCGAGATTTTTTCTCAACTATAAAAATTTGGGCACCCAACCGGGTGCCCAATTCTTATTTTTGGGGACGTGAATACCACATCCGAACGGTGGTGGACACCAGCAGGATGGCCACGGCCATGATGCCGGCGATGGCGGCGGTGTGCATTCCCTGGGAGGCGAAGCGTTCCATTTCGCCCTCTACTGCGTGGCGCATGGTGTAGTAAACGCCGGCACCAGGAATCAGGGGGAAGATGCCTACCACCAGATAGCCGATGGCGGGACATTTGCGGACCCGGGCCATGGTTTCGGAATAGGCGGCGGAGAAAATCGTGGCCCAGAAGTAGCCGGTCAGGTCGCTGCAGCCGAAGTGGATGCACAGGCTGTACATCAGCCAGGTAATCACACCGCCGATGGCACAGAGGATGGAACCGGCGCCGTGGATGTTGAACAGAATGCTGAAACCGAAACAGCCAATGAGGCAGGGGAGCAGACTTGCCAAAATGCCAATGCCCGCAGGGCCCTCCGCTGGGTGCCCCCAAAGGAGGGCGGCGGTATTCCAGGCCGCGGCGGTGCCAAGGGCGATGGCGGCGGCAATCAGAAGCACCTGAACGATGCGGTTGGTGCCGGAGTTGGTGTCGCCGAAAATGATGTCCCGCATGGCGTTGGTAAACAGCAACCCGGGCACCAGGATCATCAAAGCGCCGATGGTGACCATGTCCGCATTGTGACACAGCCCCACCGCCCGCATGGCGTAGGCCAGCAGTGCCATGGGAAAGGCGGCAGCGATGGTGCGGAAGAATTGGTTGGCTTTCAGCCTGCCCATGAATTTGTCGATGATGCCAACCAGCAGACCGCAAACGCCGGAGCAAAGACCGTCGATGATACTGCCACCAAAGACCATGGCAAAGCCAAAGGCCCCAAGAAAACTGCCCAGCAGATAAATGAGCAGACTATAGCTGCGGCGGCTGCGGCGAGCCAGCTCCAGCCATTGCTTACCCTCGGCGGGCTCTGGTTTGCGGCTGCACAGGGCCCGGCTCAGACCGGCGAACCGCTCCACGCCGTCGATGTCGTTGCCGTGGAAGCCGATGCGGCGCATGCGGGTCATGGGCTTGCCCTCGGCAGTTTCGATGCTCACTGTCAGGCAATTGGGAATGGCAAAGACCTCAGCCTTGACCCCGTAGCTTTCCAGGACCCGGCCGATGCTTTCCTCCACCCGGAAGGTCTCCGCGCCGCACATGGCCAGCTCGTAGCCCAGGTCCGTGGCCATATCCAAAAGGGTGTTGTAGTCCATAATGTTCCCTCGTAAAATTCGAATTTACGACAAGTATACCACAGCTTTCTGGAAAAACAAGAGGACACCCACAAAAAGTGGGTGCCATTGCTTAGTCGGATGATCCATATGCCGGGATGGCATAGCCCCGGATGTGGCGGTCACCGGCGGACAGGTAGCGGTAGGCTACTTCGTCGCCGTAGTTGCCCTCGATTACCTTGATGAATTCCCCGGCGGTGCCCACCACGATGCCCACATGGTCGGACCAGCCGGTGCAGTCGCCGAAGAGGGGGGCATTTTCCATGCAGTAGTAGATGATATCACCGGGGAGGGGCAGATAATCGTCATTTTCCTCCCAGCAGCCCTTCTGCTGGAATAGTTCAATCTGACGCTGGCAGCCGCATTCGGTGGGGATGATGTCGGTGATGCCAAGCTGGATCGCTACGGTGCTGACGAAGGTGGCGCACCAATTGTCGTCGTAGGTGACCTGGTAACCCTGGGCCAGGGGCGTGTGGGCGTTATACAGGTCTACAATCTGCTTATGGCGGCTGTCGCCCTCCTTTGCACCCAGCCATTGCTGGGCCTGCTTAACCACCTGGGTGCGCTGAATGGCCTGAGCGGGCGGGACGGTGTGGTCAAAATCGTAATGGGCGTTGCGCTGGTAAATCCAAACGCCGCCCATGGTGAGCAATACCACTGCTGCCAGGCTGGCGGCGATGATTGCTCCGATGATAATCTTTTTCTTCATGGAAACGACCTCCTTCTGGCATCATTATACCAGAAGGAGGCCGAATCTACAAGCTGTATTTATCCCACGATATCCAGGACGCTCTGTAGGTGGCACTGAAATCTCTACAAATACAAATATAAAATCAAGGTCAAGAGGGCGGTGTTCTGATCCTCGGAGCAGTCCCCGGCCATCAGCAGCAGGAGCAGCACCACGATTAAATCGCCAGTGTCAAAATCTCTGGGAAGCAGCCGCTTCAGAAAGCTCGTGACGTTTTGCTCGGGCTCCTGACGGGATGGGATTCGTTGCTGCCGTTGCTGACAGGGCCGATGGGGCGGCGAACAGGGATTATCTTTGGGATGCTCCGGTTCCGGCTCCCGGCAAGGCTCCGGGGGCGGGGCAGGGGGACGCTGCGGCTGGGGGCGGGGTGGATCCGGTATCCTGTTCTTTCGGTAACTGCCGTCGGGCTGTGGAATGTAACGATTATACATGGGCATTACCTCCCCAGTAGTCCTCCGGACCCCATGAGCCCGGAGGCCAGCTTTGCCATTTTTGCGGCGCGCATGGCTTTTTCCAATTTGCTGATTCGCTCCCGGCTCAGGTAGGGCCCAAGCGCCCGCAGGAGGGTCTGTTGATTTTTGTCGATTCCGCTTTGGCTGGCAAGACCCGACAGCTTGCGAATCATGCCGATGTCGATGTCCGGCAGCCCCTCGGCCTTGGGGGCATCCTGTTGCGCCCCAAGGGACTGGGCCATGGACATGATTTTTTGCATGGTTTGAGGATCGGCCAACAGGGAATTGAGTTTCTGCTCCATGTCATCCATTGTTGCCGCCTCCCAACTGCCGCAGTAGTGCCTGAACCTGTGGGTCGGAAATCAGGGAGGTCATGGCCGCTTTTGCCGCTTCCATATCTCCTGCGGCGGCCTGCTCCATGGCACTGTTCAGGGCCTGTGTGTCCCGGCGCTGCAGTAGCGCCATCAGCTCCTTGCCGGCGTCACTTTGGGCCAGACGCTTCGCGTCGTTCACAGAAAATTCACCGGAATTTTTTAACATATTCATTGCCTCCAGTCGAAATAACTGCTATAATACAGAAAATAATTTCGGTATCACTATATGCACAATCAGGATGGTTTGTGAACGATGAAAATTCTTGTTTTGTCCGATTCCCATTCTTCGCTGAGCTTTATGCGCCGCTGCATCGAGGCGGTGAAGCCCCTTGCAGTGATTCATTTGGGTGATTATTTCGACGATGGAACTGTCATGAAGGAGGAGTATCCCCATATCCGATTCTATCAGGTGCCGGGAAATTGCGACAAGTACCGCTGCCCGCCCTTTGTGCCGGAAACTCTGGTCGAGAAGGTCTGCGGCGTGAAGCTGTTCATGACCCATGGGCATATCCACCGGGTGAAAGCTGGCCTTGGGGCCCTGATTCGGGACGCCCGGTCCGTTGGGGCCCAGGGGGTGCTGTTTGGCCATACCCATAGTGCCCTGTGCGAGTATGAGGACGGTCTGTGGATTCTTAATCCCGGCAGCTGCGGATATTATGGCGGCAGCTGTGCGGTGCTGGAAGTGGCGGATAACCAAATATCCGACTGCCGGATACTCCGACAGTCGGACTTGGATTGACCCTCACAGCAGCATCAGAAACGCCAGCGCCACAAAGGCTCCCACACCCATTGCCACGGCCAGTACACCATCGAGCAGCTTTTGCAAATAGTAACGCCGGTCGGCGGCAGCGGGGTAGCGGGGGATTTCCCGGCGGATGGGTGCGTTGATGGTTTCGGTCTTCATAATCAGTTCCTCCTTGTTTTGTTTTCATGACCCAAGTATATCAGTTGGCGTGTCCAATAAAACGGACATATGCGTTTTTTACAAGTTTTCTTTTCGCCCTTGCATATGTGGCTGATTTGTGGTATGATAGCGTGTAAGATAAGATTTCCCGGGGGGATAATATGGAATTTTTTGCGTGGATAGAGGATCGCTGGCGCGCCCTGTGCCAGTGGCTTGGTCCTTTTATCAAGGGATGCGGCCGTGTTTTGCGGGCAATCGGCCGTGGGCTGCGGATTACCTGGGCGTATCTGTACCGCCTGCGGGGCTTTTTTCTGGCGATTCCGGTGGGCCTGGCTGCGGCGTGGCTTGCGTTCAGCAATATGAAGCATTTGCCGGAGCAGGTGGGTATCGATATCCAAAGCGATGGGTCGTATCTTCTGACTGTGTCCCGGGAGTTGGCGGTCTTTGGCCCTGTGGCGGTGACGGCCCTGTGCATCCTGCTGATGGTCTGCTCGAAAAAAATCGCCTATCCCTGGCTGATCAGCGTCTTTTCGCTGGTTCTGCCGGTGTTGATTTATTTTACGAACGTGTACCCTGCCTAATACATAAGAATACGGAGCAATCAAATGAAAAAGTACATCGCAATGCTGCTGGCAGTGATGCTGGTGCTGACGGGCTGCGTCAATACCATTAGCGACGGCCCGAAACCTACCGCAACCAAGCCCGCAGACACAGAAACAACAGCCCCCACCGAACAGGGGACGAACCCTTCGACTGAGCCGTCTACGCAACCCTCCACCGAGGGTTCTGACGCTCCCTCCACGGACCCCGCAGGGGATTCTTCCTCTGAACCTACTACGGAGGCGACTACCATTCCCAGCACCGAGCCCACCACCGAGCCTGACACGGAGCCCACCACGGAACCGACTACGGAGCCGACCACCGAGCCGACCACAGAACCGACCACCGAGCCGACCACAGAACCGACCACAGTTCCCTCTGAGCCGGAAACCACTGCTCCGTCGGAGCCCTCAGTTCCTGTAGAGCCCAGCGGCACCCCCGGACAGCTCCAGGGTATTTACTCCCGGAATGAGCTGGAGGCTATGGATACGAAAGTCAACGGCTGGGGACTTGGACCCTATACCGATGATAAAAATCGTCCCATCGATTCCGTCCGGGCCCAGGATAAGTATGGAAAATATGATGCCTACTACATCGCCCCTGATGACGGCAAGATTTATCTGACCTTCGATGAGGGCTATGAAAACGGCTACACCGCGCAGATTTTGGATGTTTTGAAGGAAAAGAACGTCAAAGCGGTCTTTTTCATTACCATGCAGTATGCCAAGAGTGACCCGGAACTGGTCCAGCGGATGATTGACGAGGGCCACATTGTGGGCAACCATTCTGTAAAGCACAAGTCTATGCCCACCCTTTCTATCGATAAGATGATGGAGGAGGTCACGGGCCTGCATGAATATGTACTGGAGCATTTCGGCTATGAGATGCACCTGTTCCGGCCCCCCATGGGCGAATATTCCCAGCAGTCCCTGGCGGTGCTCCAGGAGCTGGGGTACAAGACGGTTCAGTGGAGCTTTGCCCACTACGACTATGACCCCAACGACCAGCCCAGCCACGAAAAGACCTACAACAAAATCGTAAATGCGGCGCACAGCGGTGCCATTTACCTGCTCCATGCCGTTTCCGAAGCCAATACGGCTGTTCTGGGGGATGTGATTGATGCGTTCCGGGAGCAAGGTTATGAGGTGGCACTGTTTCAGTGATGATATCAAATCTTAGATTTGATTCATATATTTATCAAATAAAGGGAGGTAATATCATGAAAAAGCACACTATTTTCGCAAAATTGCTGATTGCCATGCTTTGCTTTGCGATGCTGTTCTCTGGCTGTAAGGGCAAGGATAACGGTGGCGGCGGTAATGAAAACCCCACGAATCCCGAGTCTGTTCTCGGCGATTCTCTCGACAAGACCTTTGGCGACGGCCCCGTTTCCGTTTTGGAAGAGGCCCTGAAATGCGGCAAAATTACCATTTCCTATCGGGATGACTTCGAAAACATCCTGTATCTGGATTCTGAGAATGGAGATTTGGTGGATGAGCTGAAGGCGGTAATCCAAGGCGTGGACTTGAATCTGTCCATTTTCGGAAATGAGAACCGGATTGCCGTTTCTCTGCCCGATATTCTGGATGACAAGGCCTACGGCATTGATTTCTCCACTCTGGCGGACGACCTGGCCAGCACCCCCATTTGGGACATTGTGGGTGTCAGCTATGAGGATGTCCTGGAGAATATGGGCGCTTCCGATTTGGATATCGGCCAGCTGGTAGAGCTGGGCGGTACTTACACCGAAATCATGATGAGCCTGGAGGATGCCATTGATGAGGCGCTGTCTATTCCTGAATCCAGCACCACCGAGGGTACCGTTTCCATCAACGGCAAGGATGTGAAGGCCACCATCGTCACCTTTAAGATTGACGATAATGACTTGATTGAAATGGGTAAGGTCTTTGTGGACTGGGCCGAAACCACCTACAACGACTGCGCCAACGAACTGAAGGATATCTTCGAGGGCACTGATGTTGCCGATGCGCTGGAGATGGATATTCCCTTTGACGATGCCCGTGCCGAAATTGAAAAGGCTTTCGACGAAGTGGACTTCACTCTGGAAATCGTTACCAACATCAATGCGGACAGTGGTCTCCTGATGAGCGTCGATGGCGACCTGGTCGTCAAATATGCCGGCGATGATGAGGAGTATACCGCATATCTCGACTTGGTGCTGGGCGAGGATCCCAAGAACAGCAACCTGTACAGCCTGAAGATGGGCGCTGTTAATCCCGATGACGAAGAAATCGGCCTGGAGGCTGAGCTGACCCGGAACCTGTCCGATGCCAAGGACGAGTATGGCATCAAGGTTGAGGTGTTTGAGGATGACGACAGAGATACCGTTCTGACCGGCAACCTGAGCTATAATAAGAGCAGCCATGCCTACGTCCTGTCTGGTGAGGCTGGCGGTAACGAGCTGGAAGTCACCGGTAAGTATCAGTCCAACGATGACTACTTCGAGCTGAGCGTGGATGAGGTTGCTTTCAATGGCGACAGCGTTGAGGTTGGTATCACCGTTCGCGTTGAGGATATCGAGCGCAGCGAGATTCCTACAATGCCTACCTTCAAGAACATCCTGAAGATGAGCCGGGATGAAATTATGGAGCTGGCGCAGACTGCAATGGAGAATCTGCAGTGATTCTTTCTGCGCGAATTGACTGACAGTGAAAACCCTGCCAATCATGTTTAAGCAGTTCCGATTCCAAATTTTTGAGGAAAGAGTGAAGAACATGAATAAACGTACCGTTATTACAAGACTGTTGATTGCTTTGCTTTGCATCGCAATGCTGCTGTCCGGCTGCAAGGGCAAAGGCAGCGGCGATGAGAGCGAAACGACTGCCGCCACCGAGGGCAGTACCCCTCAGGCAAGCGATCCCACCGGCAGCGAACCCCAGGCAACAGATCCCAGCACCCCTGCTGAGCCGGAGCAGCCCCTTCCTCCTGCGGAGGAATTGGGCAATGCCCTTGACAAGACCTTTGGCAGTGACAGCTCCTCCTCTTTTGAGGATGTATTGAGCTGTGGTAAGATTACGCTCCTGTTCCAGGATATGATCGATAATGTTCTCTACATTGATTCCGAGAACGGTAACATCGTGGATGAGCTGACCATGAACATTGAGGGCACGGAAATTAATCTGTCCGTTTTTGGCAATGAGAACCAGGTTGCGTTCTATCTGCCCGAAATTCTGGATAACAACGCCTATGGCATCAACCTGCCCACTCTGGCTGATGATTTGCCTAACAGCCCCATTTGGGATATGGCTGGCATCAGCTATGAGGAAGCAATGGAGCAGCTGGGCCTGTCCGATATGGACTTTGGCGAGCAGCTGGAGATGTATGCTATTTTCGCTGACATCGGTCTGAGCCTGGAAGAGGCGCTGGAGGATGCTCTGGCGGTTGCCGAGGCGACCTCTGCCGAGGGCACTGTCAACATCAACGGCAATGATGTTCAGGCCACCATCGTTACTTTCAAGTTCACCGATGATGATGTGATTGAGATTGGGAACATCATGGTGGATTGGGCCGAGGAAACCCTCAACGAGCACTCCGAATCCCTGAAGACCCTGTTCCAGGACACCGAGATTGCGGATCTGCTTGACACCGAGATTCCTTTCGATGATGCTCGCAACGCCATTGAGGAAGCCTTCAGCGAAGTGGATTTCACCCTGGAGATTGCCAGCAACATCAATGCTGAAACCGGTTATCTGATGAGCGTCGATGGCGACCTGGATGTCAAGTACGCTGGCGATGATGAGGAGTATATCGGCGAACAGGTTACCGCATATCTCGATTTGGTGCTGGGTGAGGATCCCAAGAACAGCAACCTGTACAGCCTGAAGATGGGCGCTACGAACCCTGATGGCGAAGAGGTTAGCTTGCAGGCTGATTTCACCCGGAACCTGACCGATGCCAAGGATGAGTACGGTCTGGAAATCAAGGGTGCCAACGGAGAGGAGCAGCTGGTTATTCTGTCTGCCAGCCTGTCCTATGACAAGGCTACCGATATCTATACCCTCAACGCCGAAGCCGGTGACGAAACGCTGATGATTACCGGTAAGTATCTGTGCAACGATGATATTTTCGAGTTGAGCGTCGATGCGGTGGAAGACAATGGCGAGCGTACCGAAGTGGGCCTTACCCTTCGTGTGGAGGAAGCTCAGCAGAGCGAGATTCCTGTGATGCCCCCGTTCAAGAACATCTTCACCATGTCTCAGGATGAGATTATGAATCTTGTCCAGATGGCAATGGAGAATCTGCAGTAAAACAAACGAAACCGGGCTCTTCGGAGCCCGGTTTTTTCGCAAAGGGTTGCTTTTTGTAGAAAAATGCGGTAGAATATCTTCTAACGGAGGTGAGCTTGATGTCCCACAGAATTGTTGCTTGGCTGCTGGTTCTTGGCTCGATTTTGGCGATGTTTTCGGGGTGTGTGAATACCACCCCGGATTTTGAAACGTTGAAAGAAACGGATGCGCCTGTTACAGATAATCCCGTTGCCACAGAGTCTACGACGGCATCCGAGTATTCGGAGCCTACTGTTTTACCGACGGAGCCATCAGAGGATTCAGCGACGGAGTGGCCCTTGCCCAGCGATTCTACCGAGGAACCGACAACGCTGCCGCCGACGGAATCGACCTCGACCGAACCACCGGCGACGGAAACAACAGAGCCAACAGAAACGGAGCCCACGGAAACGGTGCCCACGGAAACGGAGCCTCCTGCAACCGAACCCTCCACGGAACCGACAGACTCCATTGGGGAGGAATATATCGGTTCTCTGTACACCCGCACGGAGCTGGAGGCGATGGATAGCAAAAATCAGGGGTATGGCCCCGGCTCGGCCCGGGACGAGAAAAATCGCCCCTATGGTGCTATGCAGCTATCGGAAAAGTATGAGAAGTATGATGCTTGGTTTATTGGCCCAGACGATGGGAACATTTATCTGACCTTCGATTTGGGTTGGGAAAATGGCGGCTTGACGAACCAGATGCTGGATGTCATGAAGGAAAAGAATGTAAAAGCAGTTTTCTTTGTGCTGCATGAGTACTGCGTTGCAAATCCAGAGATTATCCGCCGCATTATTGATGAGGGACATATCATCGGCTCCCATGCCTATCGGCATAAGACGTTGGCCAATATGAGCGTCGATAAGATTGCTGAGGAAATTTGGCGGCTCCACGAGTATATGCTGGAGGAATTTGGGTACGAAATGACTCTGTTCCGTCCTCCCAGCGGGGAATTTTCTGAGCAGGTTTTGGCTATTGCCCAAAGCCTGGGTTACCGAACGGTGAACTGGAGCTATGCTTATGTGGACTGGCTGGCGGATGATCAGCCAGATGTGCAAAAATCTTTTAATAAGCTTATGAACGCGGCCCATAGTGGCTGTATCTACCTGCTGCATACTGTTTCCACTACGAATGCGGCGTTGCTTGGGGATTTGATTGATGGGCTCCGGGTGGAAGGATACAACTTTGCTCTGTTTACCGATAAAGTGGAAAAATAATGTTGACAAAAGTAGCGGAAGCGGTTATAATATTCTAGCGCTTGCGAGAGTGTTGGAATGGTAGACAAGCACGTTTGAGGTGCGTGTGGTTATGCCGTGTGGGTTCGAGTCCCATCTCTCGCACCAAATAAAAGGACACCCTCAGGGTGTCCTTTTTATTTCGTTTGATTGGAGCGAACTGCCATGACCAGATTTTTTGTTACAGCAGAGGATATGCAACCGGAATTTTTGGTGTTGACCGGAGAGAATGCCAAGCATGCCAAGGTCCTTCGGCTGAAGGAAGGGGAAGAGGTGCTGGTTTGCGACGGGCAGGGCCAGGAGTGCATTTGTGCCGTCAGCGATGTCAGCGAGGGTCAGATTAGTTTGGTGGTGCGCCACCGGCAAGCTTCTCAGACCGAGGCTGCGGTTCGGGTGAGCGTTTACATGGCGTTTCCCAAGGCGGATAAGCTGGAGCATGTGATTCAGAAGGCTACCGAATTGGGGGCCCATGAAATCGTTGCATTTCCTTCTGCCCGATGTGTATCCCGTCCCGATGAAAAAAGTCTGAAAAAGAAGGTCGAACGTTGGCAGAAAATCGCTGCCTCCGCAGCAGAGCAGTCAGGCCGAGGTGTGATTCCTGAAATCCTGGTGCTTGCAAGTTATAAGGATGCGTTGAAACGGGCATCCCAGGCGGATAAAGGCATCCTGTTCTATGAAAATGAGCGGGCTGTGACGTTGAAAATGAGCTTGCAGACCGGAAATTACCGGACGATTAGCCTGTTGACCGGGCCGGAGGGCGGCTTGGAGCCGGGGGAAGTGCAGTTGGCCCGTGAAGCCGGGCTGGATATCTGCACTCTGGGCAAACGAATCCTACGCTGTGAAACCGCACCACTTTGTGCGCTGTCTGCGATTATGTATCATGTTGGTGAGTTTTGATAGAAAGGGCATCCCCGAAACGGAGATGCCCTTTGGTTATTTTTTCAGCAGTTTGCAAATATCTGCCTTGAATTGTTTCCAATCCGACAGAGTAAAGAGGACAAAGGCGATGAAGGAAACTCCGAGATACAGTGGAATGGCATACCAGAGAATCGGCACATAAAGTCCGGCAGGGTTTTGGCCCATCAGGAAGGAAGGGGAGAAGAGGCCAACCAGCCCCTCAATCCATGGCAGGGCCTCTGGGGGGGCCATCAGACCACAGGGATTGATTTTTAGCATGGAGCCGTAAAAATCATGGATATCTGCTCCCTCGTAAAGCCCCAGGGTCATGAAAATCAAATCGTTGAACAGAATCAAACAAAGCGAAAGCAGGAACGCAATGCCTACCGTCCAAAATTCTTTGTAGGATGGCTTGTGGAGCCCCAAAAGCAGCGGCAGCAAAGAGGTGACAAACAGACCGGCATGGCAGATATAGAATCGGAAGTAATCCCAGCCCAAATCTGGAATTTCTTTACCAATGTACCAGACAGGAACCGCCACCGCAGCAATGCCGGCAATGGAGCCGACGTAATAGAAGAAGTTCTTCAAAAAGCGGTTCTTCATCAGGAATGCCACTGGTGAGAACATAATCAGCACGGCGCACATATTGTAGGCGGATGAAATGGAGGTGAAGCCCTGACCGGCGTATTGGGGATAAATCAGCGCTTTGAAAAAGTGCTGAAAGACGTTCAGCAGCATAATCGATAATATCGCAATCCGCTGAAATCGTTGGCTACGTTTTCTCAGCAGGAACCAGCTAAGCCCCGCCAGCACCAGCATAAGCACCAACGAACATATATAAAATGGGGAACCATAGAGAAGCATGGGAAGCATCCTTTCGTGAAATTCTAGGGATACTATAGCACCATTTTGCCCAAAATGCAACTGTTCCATGCTTGCGCCCAAGAGAAAACCGCCAGCGATGCTGGCGGTTTTTTTTATGGGTGAGAGATGGTTATATCGCAGGAAATGCCGTCTGTAGTGATGTGGCAGTATTCATCACCATAGGCATAGTAGTCGTCCCGGTGGGAATAGGGAAGGTGGGAATTCAGGTCGCAGTTGATGCCGTCCAATTCTGCACGGAAGCCGCAATCCTTTGGAAGAGTGAGGTTCAGCTTACAGGATGCGCCGTCCAAATCAATATTGCTGGGGCGGTTGGCGCAGTTCATGGTGATGCTGTTGGAGGCACCATCGCAGTCCAGCTTTTCGATGCTGCCGGAAATGCTGAGCTGGTTGGAGGCACCGTCCAGCTCCAGGGTGCCGATGGTCAAATCTGTGGTGCTGATACGCAACGAGGCACCGTCAATCTCAAGCATAGCGCAGTTCCAATCTCTGGGGACAATCACATTCAGCTTTTTGGTGGGGGTGGAGAAAAATCCGAAATGGAACCCGTCGCTGTAGCTCAGATGCAGGGTGTCGCCCTCAATCCGGTAGGACATCCGGTTGTTATCTTTCTCGCCTTCCTCGGAGATAATGATGGAGTCCGTGTCGGCGGCGGTGATTAGGATGCTGCCGGCAATCCAATCGATGGATAGGCTGGAAACCTCATTGGGGGCGATTTTGACTTCTCCGTAAACCGGGGTGCCCTTTTGCCCGAGTTGGATAAACGGCAGCCCTTGCCCAAGGCCGGCGCAAAGGATTCCCACCAGCAGCAAAATGAGGATGGAATAGATTACGATACGGGTGATGGCGTTAGCTTTCATGTTTGACCGCCTCCTTCAAATCGATGCAGGCTTTAATCAGGCCCTTGATGGCACCCTGGATAGGGAACACCAGCCAGGTAATCCACCAGCCGCCGGTGGCAAAGCTGAGTCCGAGAAAAATAATCAAGGATACAATGCCCAGCAGGGAGTCAATGGCCTTGTTAAGCTCGTTTTTGGGTTCGGGAGTCTGTTCTGCTTTGCGAGTCGGAGCGCCGATTTTACCGCCGAGAAACATAAACAGTGTTGCCACGCCCGCAACCGCAAGGGTGCCGCATAGCCCGATGGTATCCAGCCCCAATTCCGACAGGATGAACAGCGGAATCGGGCAGATGATATACAGCAGAATCGCAATTCCTTTGAACAGGTTCCGCCCAATGGGAATGGCATTGATTTTTTCAGAGAGGGTGGGGGCTGATGCCGGGGCAGGGGAGGCGTTGTCGCCGATAATCTCATTGATATCCCCGATACCGGAGATGGCCAGCCGGTAAGCAGCCTCCGGTGTTTTACCCTGGGATATCAAGTCGTCATATTTATCCAGCGTATTTTGCAGAATTTCCTGCTGAATCTCCTCGGTTCCGGTGGTTCCGGCGAAGAGCAGCTCCACATATTTGGTCAGTTGTTCCTTCATATTCTTTCCTCCGTTTCCAAGAGTTTATCCATAATTTCCTTGGTTTCCCGCCATTCGTCCAGCAGCCGGTGGCAGGCTTCCCGGCCGATAGGGGTGATGGTGTAGTAACGCCGCCGGGCCCCGGCACCGGAGTCCCCCCAGTAGGAGGCGATGCAGCCCCCTTCCTCCAGCCGCTTAAAGGCGGTGTAGAGGGTGGCTTCTTTCAATTCGAACCGACCGCCGGACAATGTGGAGATGATTTTGTTGATCTCGTAACCGTAGCTGTCCGATTTCATCAAACGGGCCAGAATGATGGCATCGGTGTGGCCCCGAATCAGGTCACCAGCAATCGACATGATAATACCCCCTTTCATAGTATTATACTATCATAAGATACCTCGCCTGTCAAGGTATTTCGGAAAATAAATAACCGAGTCGGCGCGACTCGGCTATTTGTGATATTTACTTCCGGCCTGGATGGCCTCGGCCCGGTAGAGCTGTTCCAGCACCATGATCCTGGCCAGATGGTGGGGGAAGGTCATTTTACTCATGGACAGGCGGAAATCCGCCTTGTCCTTGATTTTTTGAGACATCCCGAAGGAGGAACCAATCAGGAAGCAGGCGCTGCTCTTACCGGAGATTTTTACCTCCGACAGCTTTTGCGCCAGCGCTTCACTGGTCAGTTCCTTCCCCTCCGGGGTGAACACACACAGCCAGGCACCCTTGGGAATCTTGGGGAGAATCAACTCCGCCTCTTTTTCCAGTCCCGCTGATATTTCAGCAGGAGAGGGATCCTCGGGCAGGCGAACCTCCGGCAGCTCCAGGAGCTTGAATCGGCAATAGGCGCCCAGCCGCTTGGTGTACTCTTCAGCTGCAGAGAGGTAAAACTTCTCCTTCAGCTTGCCCATGGCGATGAGCGTAATGTCAAACATTACTGCTTCTGGGCTTCGAACTGCTTCAGGCACTCTACCAGCGCCACAACGCCCTCCTTGGGCATGGCGTTGTAGATGGAGGCCCGGAGACCGCCGACGGATTTGTGGCCCTTCAGGTTGTCAAACCCAGCGGCCTTGGTGTAGGCAACCACCTCGGCATCCAGCTCCTTGGAGCCGGTGACGAAGGGGACATTCATGAGGGAGCGGACTTCCTTATCAACGGTGCCGTTGAACAGCTTGGAGCTATCCAGATAATCGTACAGCACAGCGGCCTTGTCCTCGTTGACCTTGGCAATGGCCTCCAGACCGCCGTTGTCCAGCAGATAGCGGAACACCTTGCCGCAGACGTAAATCGCCCAGCAGTTGGGGGTGTTGTACATGGAACCGGCGTTTGCGTGGGTGTCGTAGCGCAGATAAACGGGAGTCTTGGGGTCCAGATCCTCCCGAATCAGGTCCTCACGAATGATGACGATGGAAAGACCGGCGGGGCCGATGTTCTTCTGCACGCCACCGTAAATCACGCCGTAGTCCGCCACGTTGCAGGGCTTGGACAGGAACATGGAGCTTTGGTCCGACACCAGAACCTTCCCCTTGGTGTTGGGTAGCTGCTGGAAGGTGGTGCCGTGGATGGTCTCGTTTTCGCAGATGTAGACGTAATCCGCATCCTCCCGGATGGGCAGGTCGGAGCA
Organism: Oscillospiraceae bacterium; assembly: GCA_017457285.1. Taxonomy (GTDB): domain Bacteria; phylum Bacillota; class Clostridia; order Oscillospirales; family Oscillospiraceae; genus Faecousia. The sequence continues at coordinate 24,721 of JAFTHT010000030.1, forward strand.
ATCGGGAATGTAAGCGTAGTTCCGGTCCTCGGAGGTGGCGACGCATTTCACATCGCCGAACTTCTTAGCCTCGCTGAAGGCCTTCTTGCTCCAGGCACCGGTGACGATGTAGTCGGCCTTGCCATTTTTCATCAGATTCATGGGAATCATGGAGAACTGCAGGGTAGCGCCGCCCTGGATGAACAGGACCTTATAGTTTTCGGGGATACCCATGAGCTTACGCAGATTGGCCTCGGCGTTGTCGTAGATTTCCTGGAAGGCCTTGGAGCGGTGGGACATCTCCATCACGGACATACCGGAGCCCCGGTAGTTGAGCATTTCGTCACGAATCTCTTCCAGCACGGCAACGGGCATGGTAGCGGGGCCGGCGGAGAAGTTAAAGCTGCGATTATACATAGCGGATTCCTCCTAAAAGAAACATTTCCATTATTATAACTGAAAACCGGAAAAATGGCAATTGACTAAATGATAAATTTTCCACCCCGAATGGACACTTGTCCTTGTGGTATCCTACAAATACGGAAGGAGGTGCGAGAAATGAAGAAGAAAAAAGACAAACAGACGGTTATTCCGCCGATTCCACAGGTCAATACCTTCCCGATTTTTTCCGACCCCTTCGGCAGCTATACAGGGCTGTCGCTGGATATGGAGGAGCCGGTGCAGGATGCGGATGATCTTTGATTTCAATAGCTGTGGGGTGCATTTGCCATGCACCCCAATGTTATTCAAGACAGTTGCCTCAGGAATCCCTTCACCTGGCGGCGATTTTTCAGGATGATGGTTTTGGCGTGGGTGGTTTTGCTCAGGAGCGAATAATAGTAAGTGCGTTTGTTCTTGTTGAAATTCCAGACCCATTTCAGGAATTCCCAATCGATTCGCTCCGGGCAGCCTTCTCCCATATCCGGGCGAACCGTACCATAGGTGGTCAATAACCGTTTCAGCACACCCCGCAGGCAGGCGAAGCGACTGAAATCCAGATAAATGACGGTATCGCACCGGGCAAGCCGCTCCGGTATGGTCCGGTTGAAATTGCCGTCCATAATCCATCGATCCTCTGCCAGCGCCGCCCGATGGAGCGCATCAAACTCTTCCTGAGATACCTGCACCCAATTTGGCCTCCAGAACAGCTTGTCCAAATGCACCACCGGAATTTCCAGTTTCTCACCCAACTGCCGCGCCAGCGTACTTTTCCCCGCCCCACCGCAGCCGATAATAATCACTCTTTTCATATTCACACCTCCAAGCGAAAAGCGACGCAGTGGACCCCAAAAGGATCAACCGCGTCGCTTTCAGAACATTCTTAAATACGACTTAATATGCTACGCCCCAGTAGATCATCTTGTCGGCAGGCTTGCCGCAGCAGGCGCAGGTATCTCCCAGCTTTTCCTGGGCGAAGGGGATGCAGCGGGAGGACATTCCGGCCACTTCCTTCATCTTCAGCTCGCAATCCAGCTCGCCGCACCACATGGTCTTGACGAAGCCGCCGTTCTTCTCCTGCAGCTCCTTGGCCTCTTCCACGGAGTGCGCCTCGTAGATATGCTCCTCCAGGTTCTTCTTAGCCCGCTCATACATACCCTGATGGACAGCCTCCAGCTGCTGGGCAACAGCTGCCTCCAGCTCCTCCAGCTTGCAGACGATCTTCTCCCGGTCGTTCCGGCGAACCAGGACGCACTCGCCCTTCTCCAGATCCCGGGGGCCGCACTCCACGCGCAGGGGCACGCCCTTCATCTCATACTCGGCGCACTTCCAGCCCATGGAGTTATCGGAATCATCCAGCTTCACCCGGAAACCGGCATTGATGAGCCGATCCTTCAGCTCATTGGCGGCCTCCAGCACGCCGGGCTTATGCTGGGCCACAGGCAGAATGACCACCTGCACCGGCGCAACCTTGGGGGGCAGCACCAGGCCGTTGTTGTCGCCGTGGGTCATGATAATACCGCCGATCAGACGGGTGGAAACGCCCCAGGAAGTTTCGTGGGGGTTGACCTTCTGGTTGTTTTTGTCGGTAAATTCGATTTCAAAGGCCTTGGCGAAGCCGTCGCCGAAATAGTGGGAGGTGCCGGCCTGCAGGGCCTTCCGGTCGTGCATCATGCACTCGATGGTGTAAGTAGCCTCGGCGCCGTTGAACTTCTCTTTGTCGGTTTTCTGACCCCGGGTAACAGGCATGGCCAGCACATTCTCGCAGAAATCGGCGTAGACATTCAGCATGGTCTCGGTGAAGGCCTTGGCCTCCTCGGCGGTGGCGTGGATGGTGTGACCCTCCTGCCACAGGAATTCCCGGTGCCGCAGGAAAGGCCGGGAGGTCTTTTCCCAGCGCAGCACACTGCACCACTGGTTATACTTCATGGGCAGATCCCGATGGGACTGCAGCACATTGGCAAAATGCTCGCAGAACAGGGTCTCGGAAGTGGGCCGGATGGCATACCGCTCCTCTAATCTTTCGCCGCCGCCCATGGTGACCCAGGCGCACTCCGGCGCGAAGCCCTCCACATGGTCCTTCTCCTTCTGCAGCAGGGACTCCGGAATCAGCAGGGGCATATACACATTTTCGACGCCTTGCTTTTTGAATTCCTTATCCATAATATTCTGGATATTTTCCCAAATGGCATAGCCATAGGGGCGATAAATGAACACGCCCTTGATGGAGGAATAATCGATGAGCTGGGCCTTTTTGCACACATCGGTGAACCACTGGGCGAAGTCCACCTCCATATCGGTAATTTGCTCGACTTTTTTATCTTTTGCCATTGTTTTTTCATCCTCTCAGGTTTTGCTATTCGTTACTTTATATTGTAACATATCTGTCAAGGGGGGAGAAGGGGGAATTTACGCAGCTCCATCACAGAAGCCCCCAGCCGGTTCGACTGGGGGGCGTTGTTATGAGCCTTTGTATTTTTTGCGGGTGGCCATGCCGCCGCGAATATGCCGCTGGGCCTTGTTCAAATCCAGGACTTCCCGGACCTGCAGATACAGGGCCTTGTTGCACTGGGGTAGCCGCTGCTGTAAGTCTTTGTGTACGGTTGATTTTGAGATTCCGAACTGTTCAGCCGCCCCGCGGACGGTGGCTTTGTTTTCAATAATGTATTGGGCCAATTGGCAGGCTCGCTGCTCGATGGTGTCTATCATGATATCCCCTCCGATGCTGGGTGCTGCCAAGACCATATTATGCACCGCTGGGAGCGTCCAGAACGGTTTGGGCTCGGAAAAATTTGTAATGTTCATAACTTGTTTACTGGATTTTTATTTCAGGATACGTTATAATAACATTGGTATGGAAAGGGGAGATTCGATGCATATTGACAGAAAGACCCTGCGGACGATTTTTCTGGGTGTTGCCGGTTGTATTTTCTTATATTGGCTGCTGACCGAGGCCGGCAAGGTGAAGGATGTTTTGCAGTTCTTTTGGAACATCATATCGCCTTTTGTGATTGGCGCTGGCCTGGCTTTTGTGCTGAATGTTCCAATGCGGGGCATCGAGCGGCATTTGGGCCGTGTTAAAAAGAATACCATGCGTCGGGCCCTGGCGTTGCTGTTGACAATGGTAGCCATTCTGCTGGTGATTTTTATCATCATTCGGCTGCTGCTGCCTCAGGTCATCGACACGGTGGCCACCCTGATTGAACGGTTGCCTGCGTTTTTTGAAAATGTGGTGGATACCATCGATAAGCTCATTCAGGACAATCCGACCTTGTTGGAGTGGCTCCAGAATAATACGGACTTCGAGGATATGGACTGGTCTGGCCTGGTGGACAAGGTAGTAGAATTCCTTGGCAACAGCGTAACCGTTATTGTGTCCGGTATTTGGGCGGCCATTGGGAACCTTTACTCCGGAATATTCAATGGTGTCATCGCGCTGGTGTTCGCAATTTACTGTTTGGCCCGGAAGGAGATTCTTGCCCGGCAGGTTCGGCGACTGATGTATGCGTTTCTTCCTGAGAAGTTCTGCGATACCGCCATTCGCATCATGCGTTTGACCAATAAGACCTTCTCCAATTTCATTTCCGGGCAGTGTCTGGAGGCATGCATCCTCGGATGTATGTTTGCGGTGGCGATGCTGATTTTTCGGATGCCCTACATCCCGCTTGTTAGTGTACTGATTGGCATTACAGCACTGATTCCGATTGTGGGTGCCTTTGTAGGCTGCGGATTGGGTGCGTTCTTCATTTTTGTGGATAATCCCATCCGGGCCTTGTGGTTCATCGTGATGTTCCTAATCATTCAACAGATTGAAAATAATGTGGTTTACCCCAAGGTGGTGGGCACCTCTGTGGGCCTGCCGGGTATGTGGGTGCTGCTGGCGGTGACGGTCGGCGGCGAGCTGCTGGGCGTTGCCGGTATGCTGATGATGATTCCGCTGTTTTCCGTGCTGTACACGATTCTGAGGGAGTTGACCACCCGCCGACTAGAGAAGCGGGGGATTGATGAGGAGAAGCTGAAGGTACAGCCGCCGGAGGTGCGAAACCGGCTTGCGGAAACTCGCAGGCGGGTCAAACAAAAACGGGAGCTTCGGAAACTGATTAAAAAGACACCGAATAATGACGGTGAAGACTAAAAAATCCCCCGCTGGCATTGGCCAGCGGGGATTTTGCTTGTCGGTTTGTAAATGATTGCTTAGCGAAGTAATTACCGCACCAAATAAATGATTTTAGTAATTATTTGCTACATCAAACCGGCTGAAATTCGTAATCCTCAAATTTCAGCCGGTCGCCGATATCGGCGCCGAAGGGGAGTAGCGCGATGGCTACTTCGGAAATGACACCGGTATCATCGTATTTCACGAAGGCGTAATCGCCCCGGATATCGATAATCGTACAGAGCATAACGTTCACTCCTTTTTAAGAAAACCGCCCCTGTTTCCAGGGGCGGTCGTTACTTTGGGGATAAAAACTTAGTCCTTGTACATCTCGACCAGCTTCTTCAGATGCTCCCAGCGCTCCTTGGCAGCGGCCTCGTTCTTGGCGAACAGGTCGGTGGCACGGTCGGGGAACTCGCGGGTCAGGCGAGAGTAACGGGCCTCGTTCATCAGGAACTCCTGATAGCCGTCCTTGGGATCCTTGCTGTCCAGCTGGAACTTGCCGGTTTCCTTGGAGGGATCGAAGCGGAACAGGTTCCAGTAGCCGCAGTCAACAGCCTTCTTCATCTCGGCCTGGCAGTTGGTCATGCCGCCCTTGATGGAGTGCATCTCACAGGGAGCGTAGCCGATGATCAGGGAAGGACCGTTGTAGGC
>JAFTHT010000031.1 GCA_017457285.1 Oscillospiraceae bacterium
CAACTTTGGTCCTAATTCGCACCAAAATCTATGGATAATCCCATTCTACATTGTACGTTCATCGAACTTTTTCCTTATCGTAGATGATACCGGGAGATTGCCACGGCCCTTCGGGCCTCGCAATGACAGCATGATCTTAGTGCGCTAAACAATCATTTATCGTTCCTTCACACAGATTCTCCCTCAACCACACAAGCCCTGTCATTTTCCACAAAACACATTTGTCCGCCAAGCGGAAACTGTCATTCCCTACAACCTTCCAAAAAACCATTGACTTTACTCTGCTAAAGTGGTAAAATACCTCCATCAAAACACGGAGGTATCGCCATGAAGCGGAGCCCTTCTCTGGACCGGCTGTTTCAGACCATCCTGAACCTGGAAACCATCGACGAATGCTATGCCTATTTTGAGGATTTATGCACCATCAAGGAGCTGAGCGATATGTCCCAACGGCTGGATGCGGCGGTGCTGCTGGCCCAGGGGCTGAGCTACCAAAAAATCATGGAGCAGGTGGACATCTCCACCGCCACCATCGGCCGGGTCAGCAAATGCCTGAATCACGGCACCGGCGGCTACAAGGCCGCGATTGAAAAATTGGAGGACAACTAACCATGCAAACATCCTGCGAGCGGGTAGCCCAGAGCCTGCGGACCCTCTACAGCCGCTACGGCTACCGCCACTACAAAATGAGCAAATTCGAGGAATACGACCTCTACGCCAAAAACAAGGACTTCCTCGTTTCCGACAATGTGATCACCTTCACCGACCTGGGCGGCAAGCTCATGGCCCTGAAGCCCGACGTGACCCTGTCCATCGTCAAAAACAGCAAGGAGCTGCCCGGAGTTCAGAAGCTCTACTACAACGAAAATGTCTACCGGGTCACCAAGGGGGCCCACGGCTTCCGGGAAATCCAGCAGATGGGCCTGGAGTGCCTGGGCACCGTTGACAGCTACTGCATCAGCGAGGTGCTGGAGCTGGCCGCCCAGAGCCTGCGCTCCATTTCTGACGAAACCATCCTGGACATCTCCCACCTGGGCCTGCTGGCGGAGCTGATGAACAGCATCGGCATCCCGGCGGACCAGAAGGGCACTCTGGTAAAATTCATCAGCGAGAAGAATATCCACGAGCTGACCGCCCTGTGCCAGAACGCCGCCATCAGCCCGGAAAACACCGCCCTGCTGCGGGAGCTGGTCTGCACCGGCGGTGCCCCCGCCCAGGTGCTGCCCAAACTGGAATCGCTGCTGGCCGGCAAGGTCAGCCCCACCACCCTCGCCCAGTTCACCGATGTGATTCAGTCCCTGGCAGACAGCGACATGGCGCAAATGCTGCGGATTGATTTCTCCGTAGTTGATGACATTCATTATTATAACGGCTTCGTCTTCAAGGGCTTTGTCAACGGCCTCCCTGGCAGCGTCCTGTCCGGCGGCCAGTACGACAAGCTGATGAAGAAAATGAAGCGCACTGACAAAGCCATCGGCTTCGCCGTTTACATGGATATGCTGGAACGTCTGGAAGCGCCCGGCGAGGAGTGGGATGTGGACGTAGTCCTGCTTTACGACAACACCACTCCCCTGCCCTCCCTGCGCCAGCAGGTCAACGCCCTCACCACCGCAGGCAACCGGGTCACCGTTCAGCAAACCATCCCCACCGATTTGCGCTACAAGGAAATCAAGAATCTGACGAAAGGAGAGCCGACCAATGCTTAACGTCGCACTGCCCAAGGGCCGCCTGGGCGAAAAAGTCTACGCCATGTTCGAAAAGGCCGGCTTTCCCTGCCCCTCCATCAAGGAAAACAACCGCAAGCTGATTTTCGAAAACGAAGAGCGGGGCGTCCGCTACTTCTGGGTCAAGCCCTCGGACGTGGCGATATATGTCGAACGGGGCGCCGCCGATATCGGTGTCGCCGGAAAAGACATCCTGCTGGAATACGAGCCGGATATCTACGAGCTGTTCGACTTGAATTTGGGCAAATGCCGCATGGCGGTGGCCGCCATGGCCGGCTTCCGGGACGACACCCGCCGCACCCTCCGGGTGGCCACGAAATTTGCCAACATCGCCAGCAACTACTACCGCTCCAAGGGCCGGGATATCGACATCATCCACCTGAACGGCTCCATTGAAATTGCCCCAATTCTGGGCCTGTCCGATGTGATCGTGGACATCGTGGAAACCGGCACCACCCTGAAAGAAAATAATCTGCAAGTCTACGATACCATCGTCCCCATCTCCGCCCGGCTCATCGCCAACAAGGCCAGCTACAAATTCAAGGGCGCGGAAATCGACCAAATCCTTCGCAGCATGGAAGCGCAAATGGAGGAAGCGAAATGATTAAGATTATGAAATACGGCGAAGTGGCCCCGGAGGAAATTTTCGCCCGGGTGGAGCCCGCCGTGAATGTGACGGACATTGTATCAGAAATCATTGCAAATGTCCGAAAAAATGGGGATAAAGCCCTGTTTGAATACTGCGAAAAGTTCGACAAAGCCAAGCTCACCGCGCTGCAGGTGACAAAAGAAGAAATCGACGAAGCGGTGGCCGCCGTTGACCCGGACTTCCTGCGGATTCTCCGCACCGCCGCCGACAATATCCGCAAATTCCACAGCCGTCAGGTCCGCAACAGCTTCATCATCAACGATGAGGACGGCATCCTCATGGGCCAGAAAATCATCCCCGTGGACCGGGCGGGCCTGTACGTCCCCGGCGGCACCGCCGCCTACCCTTCCACCGTGCTGATGGACTCCATTCCGGCAAAAATCGCCGGTGTCCGGGAGCTGGTGATGGTCACGCCCCCCAACGCCCAGGGAAAAGTCAACCCCGTCATCCTGGCCGCCGCTTCTGTGGCCGGTGTGGACCGGATTTTCAAGGTAGGCGGCGCTCAGGCCATTGCCGCCCTGGCCTACGGCACCGAGAGCATCCCCCGGGTGGACAAAATCGTTGGCCCCGGCAACGCTTTCGTGGCGGAGGCCAAGCGGCAGGTGTTCGGCCAGGTGTCCATCGATATGATTGCCGGCCCCAGCGAAATCCTGATTATCGCCGATGGCAAATCCAATCCCCGTCACCTGGCAGCGGATTTGCTGAGCCAGGCGGAGCATGACAAGCTGGCCAGCGCCGTGCTGGTCACCGATTCCGAAGCCCTGGCCCTGGCGGTTCAGGCGGAATTGGAAATCCAGATTCCCATGCTGGAGCGCTCCGATATCGCCCGGGCCTCCATCGACAACAACGGCAAAATCATCGTGGCTGAAGACCTGAAAACCGTCATTGAAATCTCCAACGAGATTGCCCCGGAGCATCTGGAGCTGTGTGTGGATAATCCCTTCGACTATCTGGACAGCATCCGTCACGCGGGTTCCATCTTCATGGGCCGCAATTGCCCCGAGGCCCTGGGCGACTACTACGCCGGCCCCAACCACACCCTCCCCACCAGCGGCATGGCCCGGTTCTCCAGCCCCCTGAGTGTGGACGACTTCATTAAAAAGACCCAGTACACTTACTACACCCGGGATGCCCTGTCAAGAGTTGCCAAGGATGTTGCCAAATTCGCCACCGCCGAGGGCCTGACCGCCCACGCAAAAAGTGCCGTAATTCGCACGGAGGAAGAACAATGAGCCGCTTTTTCAGCGAAAAATATTCCGCTTTGACCCCCTATACCCCCGGCGAGCAGCCCCGGGACCAGCGCTACATCAAACTCAACACCAACGAATCCCCCTTCCCCCCGTCCCCCCTGGCCCAGCAAAAAGCCCGGGCGGAGGCCGAAAAGCTGGAGCTGTACTCCGACCCCACCTGCGCCGCTCTGACCACTCAGGCCGCGGCCGTTTTGGGCGTTGCGGAAGATGAGATCATCTTCTCCAACGGCTCCGACGAGGTGCTGAACTTCGCCTTCATGGCCTTCTGCGACGAAAGCCACCCCGCCATTTTCCCGGATATCACCTACGGCTTTTACAAGGTCTTTGCCGCCTTGAACGGCATTCCCTTCCGGCAAATTCCCCTGAAAGAGGATTTTACCGTGGATATCCAGGATTATGTCAACCAAAACAAGACCATTTTTCTGGCAAATCCCAACGCCCCCACAGGCCTGTGCCTGAGCCTGGGGCAGATTGAAACCATCGTCAAAAGCAACCCCAACAGCATCGTGGTCATCGACGAAGCCTACATCGACTTCGGCGGCGAAACCGCCATCCCGCTGACCAAACAATACGACAATCTGCTGGTGGTGCAGACCTTCTCCAAATCCCGCTCCATGGCCGGTGCCCGTCTGGGCTTCGCCGTGGGCAACCGGGCGCTGATTCGGGATTTGAACACCATCAAATACTCCGTCAACCCCTACAATGTCAACCGCATGACCATGGCGGCAGGAGTCGGTGCCCTGGAGGATACGGATTATTTCCGCTCCAACTGTCAAAAAATCATCCAAAACCGGGATTGGACAACGGCGGAGCTTCGCAAGCTGGGCTTTACCGTGCTGGACTCCCTGACCAATTTCGTCTTTGCAAAGAGCGAGGCCGTCCCGGGCAAACAGCTCTATGAACGGCTGAAGGCCAAGGGCATCCTTGTCCGCCACTTCGACACCCCCCGGCTGACGGATTACGTCCGCATCACCATCGGCGATGAAGCCCAAATGGCCGCTTTCATCCGGGCCACCAAAGAAATTCTGGAGGAATCCCTATGAGAACTTCCGAAATTAAACGAAAAACCGCAGAAACTGACATCCAATTGTCCCTGAATCTGGACGGCACCGGCAAGAGCGCCATCCAGACCGGCTGCGGATTTTTAGACCATATGCTGACCCTGTTCGCCCGTCACGGACGGTTCGACCTGAACCTGACCTGCACCGGCGACACCTATGTGGACGACCACCACACCGTCGAGGATATCGGCATCGCCCTGGGTCAGGCCTTTTCCAACGCCCTGGGGGATAAAAAGGGCATCGTCCGCTACGGCGACGTAGCCCTGCCCATGGACGAAACCCTGATTCTCTCTGCCGTGGACCTGTCCGGCCGGGGCTACCTGGGCTATGGCCTGCAGATCCCCACGGAAAAGGTTGGCACCTTCGACACAGAGCTGGTGGAAGAATTCTGGCTGGGCTTCATCCGCAACGCCAATTGCACCCTCCACATCCGCCAGCTGGCGGGCACCAACTCCCACCACATCATCGAGGGCACCTTCAAATCCGTGGCCCGGAGCCTGAAAGCCGCCGTGGCCATCGACCCGGACTTCGCCGATGAGATTCCCTCCACCAAGGGGGTGCTGTGATGGTCGCCATCGTTGACTACGGCGTGGGCAACCTCTTTTCCCTGGAATGCTCCCTGAACGCCATCGGCGCCCAGGTCACCATCACCGCCGACCCGGAAATCCTGAAAAATGCCGACCAAATCATCCTCCCCGGCGTAGGTGCCTTTGAGGACGCGGCAAAAAAGCTCCGCTCCACCGGCCTGGACGAGGTTCTGAAAGCCCTGGCCGCCAGCGGCAAGCCATTGCTTGGCATCTGCCTTGGGATGCAAATGCTCTTCGAAAAAAGCTACGAATACGGCGAACACGAGGGCCTGGGCCTGATTCCCGGCCAGGTGGTCCCCATGGCCGGTGTGATTCCCGCCGATTACAAAATCCCCCACATCGGCTGGAACGGCCTGCGGTTCAAAAAATCCTCTCCCCTGTTTGCGAATATCGCCGACGGGGACTGCGTCTACTTCGTCCATTCCTACTATGCCACCAATTGCGACGAAAACGTCATCGCCACCGCCGAATACGGCCCGGAGCTCACCGCCGCCGTAGCGAAGAACAACGTCTTCGGCTGCCAGTTCCATCCCGAAAAAAGCGGCAAGGTTGGCCTTGCCATTCTGAAAGCCTTCACCGAACTGAAGGAGGGCACCCTATGCTGATTTATCCCGCCATCGACCTCTACGGCGGCAAAGCCGTCCGGCTTTTCAAGGGCGACTACGCCCAAATGACCATCTACAACGATAACCCCGTTGCCGTTGCCGAGGATTTCGCCCGGAGCGGCGCCCAATGCATCCACCTGGTGGACCTGGAGGGCGCCAAAGAGGGCACCACCCCCAATTTTGAAACCGTCACCGCCATCAAGGGGGCCACGGGCCTCTTCTGTGAAATCGGCGGTGGCATCCGCAGTATGGAAACCATCGAAAAGTACCTGTCCGCAGGCATCGACCGGGTGATCCTCGGCACCGCCGCCGTGACAGAGCCGGGCTTCGTCCAGGAGGCCGTCGCGCAATATGGCGACAAAATCGCCGTGGGCATCGACATTAAGGATGGCTACGTAGCCATCAAGGGCTGGACGGTCAAAAGCGAAGAAAACGCCTTTGATTTCTGCGAAAAAATGCAAAAAATCGGGGTAAAAACCCTGATTTGCACAGATATCTCCAAGGACGGTGCCATGCAGGGCACCAACCGGGCGCTGTACCGCAAGCTTTCGGAGCGGTTCAACATGGACATCATCGCCTCCGGCGGTGTCTCCACCATAGACGACATCACCCACCTGGCTGGCCTGAACATCCACGGCGCCATCGTAGGCAAGGCCTACTACACCGGTGCCATCAACCTGAAGGAAGCAATCGAGGTAGCAAAATGATTACAAAACGCATCATCCCCTGCCTGGACGTGAAGGACGGCCGGGTGGTCAAGGGTGTCAACTTCGGCGGCCTGCAGGACGTATCCTCCCCGGTGGAGCTGGCCAAATTCTACAGCGAATGCGGTGCCGACGAGCTGGTGTTCTACGACATCACCGCCTCCTCCGACGGCCGCAAGCTCTTCACCGATATCCTGGTGGAAACCGCCAAGTCCGTCTTTATCCCCCTGACCGTCGGCGGCGGCATTAACACCGTAGCCGATTTTGACCGGGTACTCAAATGCGGTGCCGACAAGGTCAGCGTCAATTCCGGTGCCATCCGGAATCCGAACCTCGTCTATGAAGCCGCCAAGCTCTATGGCGACCAATGCGTGGTCCTCTCCGCCGATATCAAGCGGGTGGACGGCCAGTTCCGTGTCTTTGCCAAAGGCGGCCGGGAGGATACCGGCATGGAGGCCATCGAATGGATTCGCCGCTGCGTGGGCAACGGTGCCGGTGAAATCGTGGTCAACTCCATCGACACCGACGGCGTCAAGGGCGGCTTCGACCTGAAGATGCTGGAAGCGGTCTGCAACGCCGTGAATGTTCCGGTAATCGCCTCCGGCGGCGCTGGAAAAATCGACGATTTTATCACCCTTTTTAACGCCCTGCCCAAGGTGGACGCAGGCCTTGCCGCCTCCATCTTCCACTTCGGCGAAGTGGCCATCAAAGACCTGAAGGCCGAAATGGCAAAGGCCAATATTTCCACCAGACTGTAAGGAGAAAAATATGCTGAACATCGACGAACTGAAATTTGACGAAAAGGGTCTGATCCCCGCCATTGTGGTGGATGCCATCACCAAACGGGTGCTGACCCTGGCCTATATGAACAAGGAGAGCCTGGCCATCTCCATGGAAAAGGAGCTGACCTGCTTCTGGAGCCGGTCCCGCAGTGAGCTGTGGCTCAAGGGCGAAACAAGCGGCAACTACCAGCACATTGTTTCCATCACCGCCGACTGTGACAAGGACGCCCTGGTGGTGATGGTTGAGCCGGAGGGCCCCGCCTGCCACCTGGGCACCGATTCCTGCTTCGAAAATCCCCTTTTCCAGAGCGAGAACCGCCACGAATTTTCCTATCAGGGCCTGATGAACCTGATCGAGGGCCGGAAAACCGAGAAGAAGGAAGGCTCCTATACCACCTACCTCTTCGAAAAGGGTCTGGATAAAATCCTCAAAAAGGTGGGCGAGGAATGCACCGAGGTCATCATCGCCGCCAAGGACGACGACAAGAAGGAAACCATCTACGAGGTGGCAGATCTTGCCTACCATGTGATGGTCATGATGATCCAAATGGGCATCTCCCTGGAGGACATCCACAAGGAACTGGCCTCCCGTCACGTCATCGACCACAAAGTCAAGCAGGAAAAAATGACAAAGTAACAAAACTGCCTGTTGCAAAAATGCAACAGGCAGTTCGTTGTTTAGCGGAGTAAATGTAAGATGTATGTCATCCTGAGCGAAGCGGAGCGGAGTTGAAGGATCTACGCACCATCGATATGTTTCAGGGTAATGTAGTGCGTAGATCCTTCGACTCGCTGACGCTCGCTCAGGATGACAGAACGGTAGGTTCGTACGCGAAACAATCATTCATCAGACCAAAGTTTATAAAAATACGTGGCGCGGCTGCTGGCGCAGAGTTTCTCAGGAACGCTGGCCCGGAATAGCTCCGCCGAAGTGTGAATCAAGCTCCGGGTCACAGACCGCAGCCGCACCCGAATCAGCACATCCTCCCCGGGAATCAGCGGCCGATGATAGTTCATCTGCAGCTCAATGGCCGGTGCCACCCCTTCTCCAGGCAGTGCGCTGTTGGAAACCAGCCCCATGGCATGATCTGCCAACGTAGCGATAAAGCCCCCATGGAGGGTGCCATGGCCATTCTGCATCCAGGGAAAGGTCTTACCCCGGAGGATATATTCCCCGTCCTCAAAGCCCACAAGCTCCAAATCCAGCATCACCCCAACGGACTGAGGCGCCACCTCTTTCAGCCGCGCCATCCGCTGTCTGATTTTTTCAAGCATAACATCACTCCTTGCTCCTTATGATACCCATTTTCAACGCAAAAATCAACAAATCTATGCTCCATCCACAAAAATCGCCACAAGGTACGACCCTTGTGGCGATTCGCTTATTCGGTTACATCGAACAGAGAAGTTGTGGACTGCTCGTCAATGGGCTTTCCTTCCATGCAGGCGGTGAATTGAGCGCCGGACATGGTTTCGTGGGTCATCAGGAAATCCACCACCGCATGCAGCTTTTCGCCGTCGTCGGTGAGGAGCTGCTTGCAATGGTCGTAGGCCCGGTCGATCAGGGCCTTCACCTCATCATCGATGGTGCCGGCCACCTTTTCGGAGTAGCTCTTGGTGGACTGGTAATCCCGGCCAATGAAAACTTCCCCATCGTCCAGGTAGGACACGGTGCCCAATTTTTCGCACATACCGTACCGGGCCACCATATCCCGGGCCAGCTTGGTTGCCCGGTCGATGTCGTTGGATGCGCCGGTGGAAATATCCCCCACATACAGGGCCTCTGCCACCCGGCCGCCCAACAGGCCGACGATACGCTCATACATCTCGTTGCGGGTCAGGTGGGCCGTATCCTCCTTGGGGGTGGACCAGGTAGCGCCCAGGCTCTGGCCCCGGGGGATGATGGAGATATGCCGCACCGGGTCGGCGGTGGGCAGGCGGTACATGGCCACGGCGTGGCCCGCCTCGTGGATGGCGGTGATCTTCTGATCTCGCGCCAGCCGGATACGGCTGCGCTTTTCAGGCCCGGCGGTGATCTTCATCATGGCCTCGTTCAGATCCTCCATGGTCAGCGCCGGGCGGTCATCCTTCGCCGCCATAATCGCGGCCTCGTTCAGCAGGTTACTCAGATCCGCGCCGGTGAAGCCGGTGGTAGCCAGGGCCACACTCTTCAGATCCACATCCCCATCCAGCTTCTTGTTTTTGGCATGGACCTTCAGGACCTCCTCACGGCCCTTGGCATCGGGAGCGCCCACATAAATCTGCCGGTCAAACCGGCCGGGCCGCAGCAGGGCCGGGTCCAGAATGTCGGGCCGGTTGGTGGCGGCCAGGACGATGACGCCCTCGGTGTGGCCGAAGCCGTCCATTTCCACCAGCAGCTGGTTCAGAGTCTGCTCCTTTTCATCGTGACCGCCGCCAAGACCGGAGCCACGCTTGCGGCCTACGGCATCGATTTCGTCGATGAAAATAATGGCGGGAGCGATTCTCTTGGCCTGATCGAACAGGTCACGGACACGGCTGGCGCCGACGCCCACATACATTTCCACAAAATCCGAGCCGGAGATGGACAAAAACTGCACATCCGCCTCCCCCGCCACAGCCCGGGCCAGCAAGGTCTTACCGGTGCCGGGAGGGCCTACCAGCAGCAGGCCATGGGGAATCCGGGCGCCGATTTTTGTATACTTATCGGGGTCCCGCAGGAAATCAACCACTTCCTGCAGCTCCTCCTTCTCTTCGTCGGCACCGGCCACATCGGCGAAGGTGACCTTCTTGCCATCCGGCACGCCCAGAACCGTCCGGGCCTTGCCGAAATTGCTCAGATTGTTGCCGCTGCCGGCTCTTCCGATGAAGATCACCCACAGCAAAATCAGCACAATGCCCACGATCAGCATGGGCAGCACCAGCTCAAAGGCACTGCGCTGACCCTCGGGCTTGAAATCGTAGCTTTCCAGCTTTCCATCAGCAGTCCAGTGCCGGATGGTAGCACTCATTTCCGTGCGGAACGCCTCCACATCCGCCAAATCCGCGGACACCTTGGTCTTGCCCTGATATTCGCTGTGAAGGGTCATGGTAATGGTGCCGTCGTCCACCACAAAGCTCTTGACCTTTCCATCCTCCAGCAGCTTCACCACTTCGGAATAGGTCAGGTCGCCGCCGAAATCGAATAGCCCCAGAATCAGCGAAAACGCCAGGGCCAACAGCGCCAAATACAGAATAATAACAATCGGTTTGCGTTGTTTCAAAGCAGATTACGTCTCCTTACTTTTGATAAACCTCGGGCTTCAGGATGCCCACGAAGGGCAGATTGCGGTATTTTTCGTTGTAGTCCAGACCATAGCCCACCACGAAGGCATTGGGGATGGTAAAACCCACATACTCGGGCTGCAACGTGATGCCGGGCTTGCGGCGGCCGGGCTTATCCAGCAGGGTGCAGATTTTGATGGAGGCAGGCTCCTTGGCCATCAGATACTCATAGGTGAAGCTCAGAGAATTGCCGGTGTCGTAGATATCCTCCAGAATCAGCACATGGCGACCCTTGATATCCACGCCGATGTCCTTCTTCACGATGGCCTTGCCGGTGGAATTGGTGCCGCTGTAGGAGGAAATGGCCATGAAATCCATCTCGCAGGGCACGGTGATTTTCCGAACCATATCGGCATAAAACACCACAACGCCCTTCAGAACGCCAATAACCACAGGATTTTTGTCCGCATATTCCCGGCTCAGCTCAGCGCCCAGTTCCGCGATGCGGGCCTGAATCTGCTCTTCGGTCAGCAGAATTTCTTTGATATCTCTCTCCATCATATGTTCCTCAACTTTCTGTTTTTTCAAAACGGATCTGCCACTGGGGGGCGACCCGGTCTAAGTTTACGCCAACACCGCAGACGGCCAGCACGCCCTCACCGTCTGCCAGCACCGGGATGCGGCACCGCTGGTGGGCGGGAATTTTGCGGTCGATGAACAGTTTTTTCAGGGTTTTCCTGCCACCGCTGAGGCGGAGGGTATCTCCCGGCAGCCGGGGCCGCACCATAACGGTACCGTTGACCGCCACGGTAAAGGTGGTTTCATGGTTGATGATTTCCTGTGCCGGCTGGCAGATGATCTTATAGCCCGGAATTTCCGTAATCCCGGGGCAGCAAAGGGCCACAGGGGCAAAACCATTCTCCTCCGGCTGGGCTTGCAGGGTATCATAGCATCGGCGGAGGGTGATGCCCCCGGGGAACCGGGCATAGGCCGAGGGCTTTTCGGAAAAGACCAGAGCCTCCGCCAGGGCGATATGCTCCGCCTCCGGCTCCCGAACGCCGCAGTCCTTCAGGAACCGCTCCAGCACCCGGCTCCGCTGGGCGGGGTGCATGGCCCTCAATTCCTCTATATATAAAGGATATTCAACACTCGCCAGATTTGACAGCAACTGCTCATCCTGCCGCAGCCGCAGGGCCATGGCGGAGAGGTTTTGTGCCAACCGGGGATTCTCCTGCTTCAGCAGGGGCATCACATGGTGACGGATGCGGTTTCGCAGGAAGGCATCGCCCTGATTGGAGCTGTCCTCCCGATGGGGCAGGTTGTATTCTGCCAGGAAATCCAGCACCTCCTGCCGGGTGACGGACAGCATGGGCCGGATCAGATTTCCTCTTACCGGCGCAATCGCCCCCAGCCCCTTGAGACCGGTGCCGCGAATCAGGTGCAGCAGCACCGTTTCCGCATTGTCGTCGGCGGTGTGGGCGGTGGCGATTTTGCCGGGAAGGGTCTGCAAAAAGGCGTACCGGGCATCCCGTGCGGCGGCCTCCAGGCCCTTTTTACCGGCGGTCACTTCACCGGAGCCGATATACAACTCAATATCGTAGCGGTGGCAAAATTCCCGGACGAAGGCTTCGTCCGCATCGGACTCATCGCCCCGCAATTTGTGATTAAAATGGGCAGCTTTCAGGGTAATGCCCATTTTTTCTCTTAATAAATATAAGGAAAACAGCAGTGCCACCGAATCTGCGCCGCCGGATACCGCGCAAATGACAGTATCCCCCGGGGCCACCATTTCATACTGCCCCAGGAAAGCGCTCAGCTTACTCAGCATGCTTCCACTCCCGGTCGGCGAAGGTGGTAAACTGGGGCAGCCACTGGAGCTTGACGGTACCGGTTTCGCCGTGGCGGTTTTTCGACACGATGCACTCGGCCACGTTCTTTTCCTCGGTATCGGGGTTATAGTAGTCGTCCCGGTAGATGAACATGATCACATCCGCGTCCTGCTCGATGGCGCCGGATTCACGGAGGTCGGACATCATGGGCCGCTTGTCGGTACGGCTTTCCACCGCACGGGACAGCTGGCTCAGACAGATTACCGGCACGTTCAGCTCCTTGGCCATGATTTTCAGGCTTCGGGAAATTTCGCCAACCACCTGCACACGGTTGTCGCTGTTGCGGCCGTAGCCGGAGCCGGTCATCAGCTGCAGATAGTCGATGACCACCAGGCCCAGATTCTCCACCCGGCGCAGCTTGGCGTTCATCTCCGCCACGGTGACGGAGGGGTTGTCGTCGATGCGGATATCGGTCTGGCTCAGGGCCGCGGAGGCCATGGCCAGCTTCTCCCATTCATCGTCGTTGAGCTTGCCGGTATTCAGCTTCTGGCTGTCCACAAAGCTCTCGCCGGACAGCAGACGCATGGCCAGCTGCTCCCGGGACATTTCCAGATTGAATACCGCCACAGTCTTATCATATTTTTTCGCCACATTCACGCCGATGTTCAGGGCCAACGAGGACTTGCCCATGGCGGGACGGGCCGCAATCAGCAGCAGGTCGGATTTATTCAGGCCGTTGATTTTCACATCCAAATCCCGCAGGCCGGTGGAAAGGCCGGGAATCATGGAATCGGAGCGGTACAACTCGTCCAGCCGGTCGAAAACCTTGGGCAGAATGGTGCCGATATGCTCCAGGGAATCCCCCCGCTCGCCCTTGCGGAGGGCGTAAATCTTCTTTTCGGCAGATTCCAGCATTTCTGCTGGGGTGCCGGTCTGGGCGTAGACCGTTTCGGAAATATCCGTGGCCGCCTGGGCCAGGCCCCGGAGCATGGACATATCCCGGACGATGTTGGCATAGCGCACCACATTGGCGGCGGTGGGGGTAATCTGCATGAGCTGGAGCACATAGTCCCGGGAATCGTCCCGGTGGACCCCCAGCTCCTTCATTTTGTTCAGCACCGTCACCGCGTCGATGGCCTGGGAGAAGTTGAACATGGTATAGATGGTCTCATAGATTTCCCGGTTCTGCTGGAGATAAAAATCCTCAGGCTTCACCAAGCCAATCACGTCCGCCACGCAACGGCTGTCAATCAAAATCGACCCCAAAACCGCCTGCTCCGCCTCCAACGACTGGGGCGGCTGGCGATGGATCAGTTCTTCGTCCATGTTGTTCTCCTCTCCTTAGAAAATAATCTCTGTAGGGGAAATCTTTAGGCTTCCTCGATTTTCACCGTCAGGGGGGCGGTGATTTCGTAGCCCAGCTTGCAGGTGACGGTATAGGTGCCAACGTTTTTAATGGTATCGGAAATGACGATCTTCCGCTTATCCAGCTTAATGCCGGTGTTCTTGGCCAGGGCATCGGCGATTTCCTGATTGGTGACGGAGCCGAACAGACGGCCGTTACCGCCGCCCCGGGCCAGGACGGTCAGGGTCATTTCCCGCAGCTGCTTGGAAACAGCCAGGGCCTCGGCCTTCTCCCGGGCGATCCGCTCCTGGGTGGCCTTGTCGTTCATTTTCATGGTGTTGATGGCATCGGCAGTGGCCTCGATGGCCAGCTTCTTGGGCAGCATAAAGTTCCGGGCGTAGCCGTCGGAAACCTCGATCATCTGGCCCTTCTTGCCCTTGCCTTTCACATCCTGCAACAGAATCACTTTCATGGTCATTATCTCCTTAGTCTTTAGGTCTCGTAGTATTTATCGATTGATGCCACCAGCTCATCCAGGGCATCCTTGACGGTCCGCTCCTTCAGCTGGGCACCGGCTGTGGCGGTGTTGCCGCCGCCGCCCAGAGGCTCCAGGATCATCTGCACATTCACATCACCCATGGACCGGGCGGAAATGATGACCTGGTCATCCTGGGGATACAGCACGAAGGAGGCGGTAATACCGGAAATATTCAGCAGCTCGTCCGCCGCCTGGGCCGCCAGAGGCCGGGTGGTACCGGTGTTCAGAGCGGCGATGGCAATCTCCTGCCGGTAGAGCCGGGAGGCCTTCATAATCTGGTACTTGGACATGGTCTCCTGGAAGTCGCTTTGCAGCAGCTTCTTGACCTCGGTGGTGTCGGCGCCCATGCGCTTAAGCACCGCAGCGGCCTCGAAGGTCCGCTCGCCGGTGCGGACGTTGAAGCTCTTGGTATCCAGGAAGATGCCCGCCAGCAGGCTCTTGGCCTCGATGGGCAACACGTCGGGCTTTTCCACGGCGTACTGCAGCAGCTCCGTCACCAGCTCGGAAGCGGAAGAAGCATAGGGCTCGTGGAGGTTGACCACCACAGGCTCGATATAATCCGCCGCCCGGCGATGGTGATCCACCACGCAGACCCGGGAAATGGCCTCCAGCACCGCCTTGCTCTCCACCTGGTCGGGGCGGTTGGTGTCCACCACAATCAGGGTGGAACGGTTGTCGCACAGCAAAAGGGCATCCTGGCCGGAAATAAACACATCCTGATACTCCGGCACCTTAACGATTTCCTCAATGAGCCGGTGGGCAGCGTTGCGCTCCCGGTCGATGACGATATGGGCCTTCTTGCCCTTCTTGCGGCACATACAGGCGATGCCCATGGCCGCACCCACCGCATCCAGGTCGGCATTTTTGTGGCCCATGATGAACACGGTACTGCTTTGGCCAATCAGCTCCATCATGGAATTGGCGGTGACACGGGAGCGGACCTTGCTGCGCCGGTCGGCCTCCTTGGCACGGCCGCCGTAGAAGGTAAAGTTCAGCCGGTCCTTGATAACGGCCTGGTCGCCGCCACGGCTCAAGGCCATTTCGATGGACAGGGCGGCAAAATTGTAGCTCTCTTCAAAGGACGCGCCGTCCACGCCCAGGCCGAAGGAGATGGATGCCGCCAGCCCTAAGGGGTTGACCACCTCGTGGATTTCCTCCACCAGGGAGAATTTCTGCTTCTCGGCCTCCTCCATATAGCGCTTTTCAAAGACGAAGAGGAACCGGTTCCGCTCCAGCTTCCGAAGCATACCGTGGAAATTTTCCGTCCACTTAGTGATGGCGTCGTTAATTTCGGCATTCATGGTGGAGATGGCACTCTCGGACAGGTTCATAGTCAGCTCCTCGTAGTTGTCCACCAGGATGATGGAAACCACGGGCCGGGAGCGGATATATTCATCCCGCACCTGGTAAAGCTCCGTCAAATCGGCGAAATACAGCATACCCAGCATGGTGGTGCCGGTGTCGCCGGTACGGATGGTGGTGCCGTAGACCCGGTAGCGGCGGCCACTGACGGTCACATCGTAGGGATACTCGCTTTTGCCGGAGGTGAGCCAATCGATGGACAGGCTGGGAACCACATCGCCAATTCGCTGTTCATGCATCTTTTCCCGGAAATCCGTTACGCTGGCGAATTTATCGCTGGCCCAGATGATGCCCCCGTCCACCAGACGAATCAGCACCATGGGCAGCGGATTTTCGGCCCCCTTGGTCACGTCCAGAGTGTTGAAGGTGTTCTGGACGAAAGCCTGGATATCCTTGTTCCGGCGGTTACGCAGAATCAGATAGAACACGTAGTAAACCGCCGTCAGCACCGCCTCGATGACGGCCAGCTTATAATATTTCATAATGGCCGCCATGGCGCAGAAGCCAATCATCAGAATGAAGAACAGTCCCATATTGGGCTGCAGGCGACGGGCCAGTTTTTTATTCATGGAAACGCCCCCTTTGGAAATTGGAAATTGAACGTTGAGAATTTTCATGCCATTGCGAGGCCGAAGGCCGTGGCATTCCGTATTCAAAATTCTTCAACAGGCTTTCATTGCAGCATTGTGGGAGAACGGATTGCCGGCTACGCAACGACAGAGTTCGCAATAACGCTGGTATGCCACAATATCTTTAGTATTATAGCAAATCCTAACCAAGGGTGCAACCGGATTTTTTGCTTTTTTCCAAAATTTTAGTAAGGGGCATGGAAAATTCCGGCGGAATCGCCCGAAAAATTCTTGTGTACATTTTGGAGGTTTTGTGTTATAATAAGAACAGTATGCGCCGGGTGGGCAGCCCCGGGCAACTGGAAATCGCTGCGGCTGGCGGTTTCCCACCAATCTCACACATATGCAGGCGTTTCCCTCCCCCAACGGCGATGCAGGGCCAGAAGGCTGGGATTCGGTTGCCTGTTTTTGTTGCGGCCATTTTGGGCGCACGTTTGGAAAAATCGAAAGGAGTTTATCTTTTGGCAGAAAAACTGAAAATTATTCCCCTTGGCGGTCTGGATGAGATCGGCAAGAATATTACTGTACTGGAATACGGCAAGGACATGATCGTAGTGGACTGCGGCGTGGCCTTCCCGGAGGAAGATATGTACGGCGTGGATCTGGTGATTCCGGACTTTTCTTATCTGGTGGCCAACCAAAAAAAGCTCCGGGGTATGTTCATCACCCACGGACACGAGGACCACATTGGCTCTATCCCCTACTGTATGCAGCAGGTCAACTGCCCCATCCACGGCACCGCCATGACCAACGGCCTCATCAAGCTGAAGCTGGAGGAGCATGGCCTGTCCGGCGCTGTGAAGCTGCACACCCACAAGCCCGGCGACGTGGTGAAGGCCGGGTGCTTTACCGTGGAATTTATCCATGTGAACCACTCCATCGCCGACGCGGTGGCCTTTGCCATCCGCACCCCCGTGGGCACTGTGGTGTTCACCGGCGATTTTAAGATCGATCCCACCGCCAAGGACGGCATGATCGACCTGGCCCGGTTGGGCGAGCTGGGTAACGAAGGGGTTCTGGCCCTGCTGGCCGACTCCACCAACGTAGAGCGCCAGGGCTACACCCCCAGCGAGACCCTGGTGGCTGAGAGCCTGGACCGGCAGTTCAAAAACTGCGACCAGCGGATCATCGTTACCACCTTCGCCTCCAATATGCACCGGATTCAGGCGGTTCTGTCCACCGCTCAGAGATACGGCCGCAAGGTGGCCGTCACCGGCCGGAGCATGGAAAATATGCTCAAAGTCGCCCAGGAGCTGGGCTATCTGAAGGTCGCCGCCGGTACCATCGTGGAGCTGGGGGCCATCAAGAGCCTGCCCAAAAACAAGGTTGTCATCGTTTCCACCGGCAGCCAGGGCGAAAATATGTCGGCCCTGTACCGGATGGCCTTCTCCACCCACAAGCAGGTGGATATCACCGCCGGTGACCGGATCATCATCTCCGCCTCTGCCATCCCCGGCAATGAAAAAGCCGTCAGCCGCATCATCAACGAGCTGTACCGCAAGGGTGCCGAGGTGGTCTACGAAAAGAGCGAGGGGCTCCACGTTTCCGGCCACGCCTGCCAGGAGGAGCTGAAAATCATCCACGGCCTGGTGCGGCCCAAGTTCTTCCTGCCCGTCCACGGCGAGCAGCGGCATCTGCAAATCCACGCCAAGCTGGCCAAGGCCATGGGCATGACCCCCAAACAGATTCACATCGGCGAAATCGGCACGGTTTTTGAGTTCACCGGCAAGACCTGCAAGTGTGGCGGCACCGTCACCGCAGGCAAGGTCTTTGTGGACGGCACCGGCGTGGGTGATGTGGGCAGCGTGGTGCTGCGGGACCGGAAGCATCTGGCCCAGGACGGCATGATCGTGGTCTGCGTGAACCTGAGCAGCCAGGACGGCTCCGTGATTTCCGGGCCGGACATCATCACCCGGGGCTTCATCTATGTGAAGGAATCGGAGGAGCTGATGGACGAACTGCGGGCCGTGGCCATGGAGGCCATCGAGCGCTGCGGCAACAAGCGCCGCCGTGACTGGGCCACCATCAAATCCGCCATCAAAAACGATCTTTCCGGCTACCTCTATAAGCACACCAAGCGCAACCCCATGATTCTGCCGGTGATTATGGAGATTTGAGCCAGAATACCGCCGTCAAAAAGCTTCTTGCGGGTGTAAATGATTGTTTAGCGGAGGATAAATAATGCGGCGGCCTATGGGCCGCCGAGCATCCTTCGGATGCGGGGCAGTCCGTCCACCTGTCATTGCGAGGAGCGAAGCGACGTGGCAATCTCCCGGTAAAATCGACGATCA
>JAFTHT010000032.1 GCA_017457285.1 Oscillospiraceae bacterium
TACTACGCCAAGCAGTACTTCGCATCCATCGCATAAAAACACCACGAGGGAGGGGCAAACGCCCCTCCCTCACAACGTGTCAAAAAAGTAGTCTGTCATTCCGAGGGAGCGAAGCGACCGTGGGAATCCGTTTTCTCAAAGCTGGGTTTTATCCAATAAACTCGTTGATTTCGGAATCTTTTTAAGAACGGATTGCCACGTCGGCCTACGGCCTCCTCGCAATGACAGTTGAAAAGAGGCCGCTGCGTTTCTCCGCAGCGGCCTTCAATAATATTATAAAATCAACTCAATACCACCCAAAGGAAGCAGGAACGACAAATACTCACCAATCCCAGACCCAATGGCCGCCAATGCGGCAGGAATCAGCAGCACACCACCACACAAAAGCATCGCATCCCGGTTCTTTGTACAACAAGACGACAAATAATAGCATACTTCGCCAATTGCCACCATAATCAGCAGCTTAGCCCCATAGTACACTCCGATGGTCAATCCCAAGGGTGCCGACAGTCCCATATCTCGGAACAGCGTCATACTGTAAGCCGGTGCACGCAAGCAGCTGAAAGCGCCGTATTCCTCGATGGTCCGATGTAACTCCGTGCCATACACCAGAGCCCACACTACCGCTGCCAGCGCAACCAGCAGCAACTGCTTTCGCAGCATCAGTCGTTTCCTTCCCCCGGAAGTGCTGCGCAAAAGAACCGTCATACCATTCTGCCGCTCCTGGGCGGCAATTGGAGCCAGAATCAGCACAAGGAACAGCATCGCAATTAGCGCTGTATTGCGATGATGATTTTCTTCATTGTTGCTCCAGATGGCGTCATAGGGCTCGGACGGAACAATCCACGCCCCCTCCGGCGCGCTTTTCGCATCATCCAAAACGATTTGCAGCCCTTCCCGGTTGTACATATCCATGCAGGTCGCCAAATCCTCTTCCATCAGCGCCAATTTTTCCATCGTGATGGGGCCAGCGTATTTTTCCTGATAAAACTGGATGAACGGATCCCATGCAACATAAGCCCGGGGCGGTGCCTCGAATCTCTGTACCACCAGCACCAATAAAATTAGCAACAGAATGCCCCGGCGTTTAATGAGCAGCTTGCAAATTTCTCCGCCCCTGGCGAAATAGGGACTGAGCTTCTTCGCAATCCAATCCAGCCACTTTAGCAGCCGGTTCATTCTGGTTATCGGGCGCTTACATTGTGCAATCAGCAAATTCCATCCGATAAACACCGCGCAAAGGAACGGCAATATCACAAGCACCAAATCGCTTCCAGCAACCAGTGTGCCAAACACCGAAATATTCAGGTACCGGGTAAATACCGCCGTGAAATCCACATAGCTGAATATATTCACATACCGCGCAGGAGCGAACATAGAGCTGGAAGGAATCGCCATACAGGCAAACTCCACCCCCAGCACCAGTCCCGCAGCGCACAGCGCCAGCCCAATATTGGAGATGGCCGACAGCATCATCCAAAGCACCAGTCCAATCATAAATGCGCCCATGGCCTTCACCGTGATATAAAACAGCCAAAACTGACCAATCGTCATAGGAATGGGCACATTATGGAACATGGGAATGGACTGCAACGTTCTGCCCCACTCTCCAAGCCCATGATATTCCATACCACAAAGAAGCACCCTTGCCCCGACCAGGATTCCGGTGCTGATCCAAGCCGCGGCCAGAAGGATAAGCGTCCGCCGTAAAGCAAACCGCCACCGACCGCCGGAGGCCGCATGGACCATAGGCCAAAGCCCCTCTTTCCGCTCCGCCACGAACAGGCCGCAGACCACGCAGATAAGAATCAGGATACTGTAATCCGTCCATTTATCCGCAAAAAACTCCGTGACTGCCAAATCATGACCGGACGTCACCTCAACGCCGTCCATCCTGGCAAAATCCCGTGCGGTCTTTACCGTATTCTCATAAGCGAAAGTCCCGGGCTGTGAGAACAGACTGACACTCTGCAGCAGCTTCGCATACCGCTGGACTCCATCCAGATAGTCCTGATACCCCAGCAAATGCTCATACTGCTTTTGTAGCACTCCGGCAGCGATGCGAATTTCCTCCGCTTCACTATCGAAATCCCATTTTTCCTCGAACATGGCCTTGGAGGCATCCTCCTGATACTGGACGCACCAGGCCAGTGCTTCCTCCCAGCTTTTATCTGAAAGCGCTTCCAGCCGCTCATGATATACATCCCCGTCAACCAGGGGCTCCTCCCAGGTATCCGGCCGCTGGTAAAGGAAAAAGAAACAATTCAGCACCAGCAACCCAGCCAGCACCGCAAGGAACAGTCTGCTTCCCAACACTCGTTTCGCTTCCACATCAATCCACCCCCAGATAGGCCATGTACACATCCTCAAGATCCTTGCCCTGGATTTCTGCAATCAGCTCCTCAGGCGTGCCATGCTTCACGAGGACACCATTCTTCATCAGCAGCACATCTGTGGCGATGGATTCGATGTCTGAAACGATATGGGTAGTCAAAAAAACGATACGGTCTTCAGCCAAATCCGCGATATAGTTCCGAAGACGCAGCCGCTCCTTCGGATCCAGGCCAGCAGTCGGTTCATCCAGAATCATGATTCGGGGCTCCCCAAGCAACGCCTGGGCCAGCAGGACCCGCTGACGCATACCGCCCGAGAATCCGCCAAGCTTTTTGTGGGCATCCTCTTTCAGATTCACCAATTCCAACAGCTCCTCAATCTGAGTGTTGGCCTGCTTGCGCTTCAGCCCCTTGACCTGGGCCATGTAACGCAGAAAAGCCCGGGCGGAAAAATCGCTGTACATCCCCTGCTGCTGGGGCATATAGCCCAGCTGCGCCCGAAAGGACACCCCCAGCTTCAAAATTTCCTGTCCATCCCAGAGGATTCGCCCCTCGTTGCGCTTAACATTGTCGGTAATCAGATTCATCAGCGTGCTTTTGCCCGCACCATTGGCACCCAGAATACCGTAAATACCCGGGGTAAAGATGTAGGAAAAATCCTGTAACGCCACC
The DNA here is from genome assembly GCA_017457285.1 of Oscillospiraceae bacterium. Taxonomy (GTDB): domain Bacteria; phylum Bacillota; class Clostridia; order Oscillospirales; family Oscillospiraceae; genus Faecousia. Next base: position 3,006 of record JAFTHT010000032.1, read on the forward strand.
TTCTCGCCGTATTTTTTTGTCAAATTTTCAATGCGAAGCTCCATATGCTCCTCCTTTGGAATCCTCTGCATGACGGTGCCCCTTTCTGAACGAACACCCTCTCAATTACTGCAACTGCGGATAACATTTCCGATAGGATTCACGCAGCTCCCGGATAGCATCCAAATGAAATGATTGAGGATGTCCTCATTTCTCATACCACAACTCAAGGTGCCAAGGTTTCAAAAATCGTCCCATGATTCGCAAATTGCGCTTCACCGCCTGCGACCGATGCCAGAGGGTGCTTTTGCCAAATTGTTTACAACTCCGGTAAATCAAAGTGATGGATCCGCAGTTCCTCCGTACCCAGTTCAGATTTATCGATGTAGTAGAGCGGCGGTCCGTCACCCTTGTTAGAAAGGATGATGCGCTCAGCAGTTTCTGAGATAAGCATGCTCTGGGGTGACTGGAGCCGTTCGTTGGGAATCACAATCGTGCCAACCAATTCAAATTCCCAATTGTAGAAATACAGGGTATTATCTGTATTTTTCCCATATTTCCAGCTTGCCAGCACAATACAGTCAGAGAAACAGAACGCATAGTACCGCCCCTCCAAATCCGTCTCAAACACCGCCGTTTCCTCGCCGGTGGCATAGTTCAGGCAATACATCGCTCCATCCCGAAAGTAGTAGGCATTCTGCTCTCCGAAATAACCCGGTACGCCGGGATACTTGGTCAAATACTTCAGCTCTCCGGTCTCCGGATTCCAGTCATAAGTGTTTTCCGAACCATCCTCTGCGGCAGCAGAAACCGCGCAGAACACATCACCGCAGTGATACAACACCGACGCACCAATCTCCACCGGTTGAGGGTCACCCAGGGAGCCATCCAGCTTGTATATCAGCGTCTTCACCCATTCCTGGACGTATCTGCCATCTTCGAGAACGTGTTTACAAACCCGAAGCAAGCATATCCCCTTGGAGATTGTCACGCTCCCAATGAATTCGCCACCATGTTCCCGTGCAACTTCCTGAAAATCCATGATTGTTACCCGGTTCGATCCATCAGAATCCATTCTGTACATGTACCGCTCCACGTCCCCGGCAACCACATATAAATATCCGTCATAGTAGGATAGATGCGTTCCACGGTAAAAATAGGCATTACAATCCGATGTCGTGTGCGTGCAGTCAACACGTCCGCAGAGCTTGATGACCTGATCCGAGCCATGGTCAACATAGAGGATATAGGAATCCCGCAGCTCATTTGCGCCGATGAAGTAAGCTCCTCGGGGACTGACCGCATGATGTGTCGCCGTCACACTGGACCGAAACACGCCCACACGTTCATCCGACACCGGACTCTCCCCAGCCATCCAATCATAGGTTACTGTTGGTTCCGTCATCTCTGGCTGAACCGGCTCCGCTCTCTTTTGACAGCCGGACAGTAGCAGCGCCAACACAAGAGTCAAAATAACCCTGATTCGTAATTTCATACCATCATCGCCTCGCTTTTCAAGTTCCCTCAGGGGCTGTTTCCTGCACCCGAGGGAACAGCATCATCATGAAACCGCCGACAAATCGTATTGATAAACCTTGGCATTCCCCGTGCCAAGCTCCGATTTTTCGATGTAATATTTCGGAGTCCCATCTGCAGCACGATCAGTAAGTACAATCCTTTCTGCTGACTCCGCTATTATCAAAAATTCCGCACGGCAGCTATGCGGATACGCAATTTCAACAGTATCAACCAATTCAAAAGCCCAATTGTAGAAATACAAATGATTATCCGCCTCCGCCGAATCATCTCGTGATGCCAGCACTATGCAATCAGGAAATACAAACGCATAGTATCTCCCATCTAAGTCCGTATTCGCCATGACTTCTTCCTTGCCAGTAGCATAAGTCAGCCGTACAATTGCTCCATCCCGAAAATAGTACGCCTCTTTATCGCCAAACCACCCCGGAATCCTGGGATGCTCCGCCAGGTAAGTCCTTGTATTCGTTTCCAGATCAAGATTCCAACAGCTCCGATAATCATTATCATCTCGAATCTCATTGGATATGCTTAAAACGACATCTCCGCACTGGTAAGCAACCCCAAATTCCATCATTTCTGGTTTTCTCATAGAGCCATCTAATTTATATTTATAGGACTGCAAGCGTTCCCCAACCAATCCACTCTCTGTTTCTTTCCAGTAATGCGTAGAAAACAAGCAGTAACCATCTGTTATCATATCACAATAAACAAAATCGCCACCGTGGGATTTCGCAAATTGAAGCAAATCCAATACCGTTTCATGTAATCGTCCATTCGATGCCATTCTCACAAGTTTTGTTTCTTGGGAGTGTGGTCCTTCACCGGATACCGCATACAAATAACCCCCGTAATAGGAAAGCTCACTTCCCCGATAGAGATATGCATCACACTGTACATTATCGTGCGTACAGTCCGCTCTACCGCACAGTTTAATGAGCGCATTGCTGCCATGCTCCGCAAACAGGATAAAACTGTCATCCGATACCGATACATAGTCCTCAGAATCGTTCGTCATCGGCGGAATAAAGTAGATTCCATCAGGTCCGACTGCATGTTCCTCATCATTTAAGCCACCACGCAGGATACCCATTCGTTTATTGGGTATCGGACTTTCCCCAGCCATCCAATCATAAACCACTGTTGGTTCCAAATCTTCAACGGGTATATCGACCTGTTTACATCCAGCCAAAAGCAGCAAGCCAGCATAAACGGCAACCATTATTACTTTTTTTCTCATTAAATCACCATACTTGTTAAAGTATCGAACAATCAAACGCCTATGTAAGTATACAAAATCTTTGCAACACCAGTCCAAAGACTGGTGTTGCAATATGGAATTTGACACTACTTGTGTGCTACATCTAACAACTTTGTTTTGGGTTCAAACCCTTTGAGATTGGCAAAGGTCCAGAAAGTGAATCCTTATAAATACCACACTCAGGTTGATGATTTGTATTCTCTTACATGTGAAACGACTAGCGATCCACAAACCCAAAATGATCCGGAGGCCATCCAGACCGTCCCATAATGTGTCCCCATATTATCTGTGAATTCATTATCAGACGTAGCCATTACCCCCACATAGGCAGTTTTCGGAACCATATATCCCTCGGCTGTAGATCCAGAATTCGTGCGTCCATACACACCACATTCTTCACAATAAATCTCACAACTGACATGTGCGCCCACTGTTGTAGGAACTGTGGGAGTAGTTACATAGGCATAGCCCAGCGAATCTGTACGCGTAACCCGCCACTCATAGTTATATCCATTTTTGATGGCACGGTTCCTTTTGCCCATACAGGAAACCGCTGACCGCATCCCTTTCGGGGGTGACTGCGAACGGTACCGATTCACCGCCACCGGCCTTTTCAAAAAACGCTGATCAGGCGCTTCATTCTACCGTGGTATTTATTTCCTGTCTATAGTGTAGCTACATTTGTTCGTCGTGTCAAGCGTAATGAAATATCAGTTGAAACATTTGTACAATTCCAACAATCGAAATTTACAAAATTTGTGAATGATTCCATGTCACCTTTTTACCCTCTCATCACATAAAGAAAACCGGGCCAAGAGGCCCGGTTCAGACTGTCGAAAAATGATGTCATTGCGAGGAGGCCGTAGGCCGACGTGGCAATCCGTTCTCTCCTGTCATTGCGAAGAGCGAAGCGACGTGGCAATCCGTTCTCTCCTGTCATTGCGAGAAGCGAAGCGACGTGGCAATCCGTTCTCTCCTGTCATTGCGAAGAGCGAAGCGACGTCTTAGAAGCCGTTGCGGCGCAGCCGCTTACGGATTCTTAGTGCATAGCTGGCAATCCCCTACGGTTACGCACAATGTGCAAACCTCCATAGGTGCCCAGAATATCCAGGAGATTGCCACGCCCATGTGCGTACTGGCTCGCAATGACATTCGTTTTTTACACCGCTAAACAACGTCGTAGGGCATGGATAAATCCACGCACTACGCAGTAAGTGCTATTCTGTCGTCAGGTTATCCAAATATTCCTCCAAACAAAGCCCCGCGTCCCGCAGCTCCAGCGCCAGCTCTGTGCCCACATAGCGGTAGTGCCAAGGCTCATAGATAATGCCGGTGGCCTCGCTCTTCTCGTTGGGATAGCGCAGGATAAAGCCATACTCCCAGCAGTGGGCCATAAGCCACTGCTGTGCCGGCATCGTCTCCTGCTTCTCGGTGAGCTTCTGGTAATCCACGTCCACAATATCCAGCGCAAGGCCCAGCTCATGCTCGCTGGTGCCGGGAACCGCCACCCGCATAGCCGCCTCCCGCTCAGCATCCGCCTGGGAGTAGCCCTGATCCAGGAACCGCTGCACCCGGCGCTGATACAGCCCCGCCTGATAGGCATTGGTTCGGTAAGCCGACACTACCACCGCCTTATGTCCCGCGGCTTTGCAATCCGCCAGCATCCGCTCCAGGGGCGCAAGGGCCTCCTGGGCCACCTGCCAGTAGTCCAAATGGGAGCCAAGGGTCGGCTCATAGTCCTCCGGCACATAGTTCCAGGGATTTACCAAAATGACCTCCTTGCCGGAGGAAGTAAAATAACGTGTTTCTCCCCCCGTCACCGTCACCTTGCCCCGGCCCATGGCACCATTCTCTTTGAAATAATATCGGTCACCATCCGCTTCCAGCCATCCGGTATGCATCGTCCCTTCGGAACCGAAATAATAGGTCTGATTCTCCAGCTCCAGCCACCCGGTCACAGGAATGCCACCCTGGTCCAGATAGTACATCACGCCATCCTGCTCCAGCCAGCCGCTACCCAGGGGACCATTCTCGGTAAAAAACCGCATCGCGCCTTCGACCTCTACCCACCCGGTACACATGGCTCCATCAGCCCCGAACCAATACAGCCCATCGCCCAGATTCAGCCAGCCCATATGCGGAATACCCGCTTCATAAAAATACCATTGACCATCAATCTGCTCCCACCCCTCCGGCAGCTCCGGCTCTGTGGGAACAGTCGCAGGGGGCTCCGTTTTGCTGGGCTCGGTCACAGCAGGCTCCGTTTCAGGCTGCTCCGTCACAGGCTCGCTGACGCTGGGCACCGTTGCCTCAGTCTGGGTCGATTCTCCGGGCTCTGTCCCGGAAGGCGCCGTGGTCTGCGCCACCGTAGTACTGGGCTTGGTAGTCACCGCCGGTGCCGGACATCCCGCCAGGCACACCAGAAGCAGCGCAAGTATGAAAATAAACGACCGTTTCATCCTCCAGCCTCCCTTTTGTTAATAAGGATATCATACGGGAAAAGTCGAAAAAAGTAAAGTCCCAAAAAGAAACAGGAACGGCTTTGCCGTTCCTGTCACCATTAATCCGCGTCGAAAATCTCCCACAGAATCTCACGATTCTTCCGAAAATCGATATTGTACTGGAACCAATCCTTGCGTCCATTACCGATGTCCATATAGCCGCCGGTAAAGGTCCCCGCTGCGGGAATCTGATAATTCTCGTATTTGCAGGTAGACAGCAGCGGTGCCAAATCAAACACCAAATCCCTAATCTCGTTCTTGGACATATTGGTGCTGACCAAAGGCAGAATGAAATCCAGCATATTGACCATTTCACCCACCGGCAGGCTCATGTATCGGTTGATCAGAGACTGCAGCACCTCCCGCTGCCGACCGGCCCGCTTGTAGTCATTGTCAATAGAGCGCAGCCGGGAGTAGCGCAGGGCCTGCTCACCGGTGAGCCGCGCCTTGCCGGGTTTCAGATTCCAGTTGTTGCCCAGATTCAGGAAATTAGCTTCCTTCTCCGTCAGCGTAATATCCACACCACCCAGCTTATCGATCAGCTGCTGGAACTGGGAGAAATCCACAGCAATATCCCCATCCACATACACGCCATAGTTCTTCCGCAGCGTATCGTTCAGAAGGCTCATGCCGCCAAACTGATAGGCATGGTTCAGCTTATATGTAAAGTAACCGGGAATCTCCACCAGCGAATCCCGCATGAAGGAGGTCATGGAAATGGTCTTGGTAGTCTTGTTCACCGTCAGCAAAATCATAGAGTCGGAACGGCAGCGCCCCTCCCCTTCCCGGCGATCCTGTCCAATCAGCAGGATGTTGATAATATCCGCCTGGGGCGAATCAGGAATCACCGGAGTTGTGGACTCCGTCTGAGATTGAGACGGGTTCTGGGGCGATGTGGGAAGATCCAAAGTCGGCAGCGTCTCATCAGGGGGGAGTGTTTCGCCCACACCGCCGGTGGGATTACTCACATCAACGGTAGGCGAAAAGGGACCCGTGGGGTCCATCGGGAAGTTCGGCAGCACCAGCGTGGGAAGAATCTCACCGGAGGCCATGGTTTGCGCCCCCTCAAGCGCATCACTGACCGCATCGCTCAATGCGATTGTCGTCTCATCCGTAACATAATTCATCTTGTTGAGCTTGCTGTCGATATACAGCCACAGTGCCCCCAGCAACAGCGCCACTACACAAATGATACTAAGAATCGTGATACCGGTGATTTTCGCCCACTTGGGTATTTTAATATTCAACATTTATCAATAAACACCTCTGTAATCTCTGATACATTATAATATATATTGTAGCACAACTTTTGCTACAGTCAAGGAACAAAGGTCAATTATTTGGAAACATTTTGTTAAGGGCCGACACAGAAAATTCTCAATTCCCCCGGCACTTCCGGTGGACAAACCCCAGGAAATGTGGTATATTATAATGTAATATATTAAGCGGAGAAGGAGAATTTGGAAAAATGGGTAAACTGATAGTCATCGAGGGCACCGACGGCTCCGGAAAGTCCACCCAGTTCAAAAAACTGACCGACCGGCTCACCACTCAGGGCACCGCGTTTCGAAAGCTGGTATTTCCCCGGTATTCCGAGCCCAGCTCCGCGCTGATTCGGATGTATCTGGGGGGCGAATTCGGCACCAGCCCCGGGGATGTCAACAGCTACGCCGCCTCCGCTTTCTATGCGGTGGACCGCTACGCATCCTACAAGCAGGACTGGGGAAATTGGTACGAGCAGGGCGGCTTGGTGCTGTCCGACCGGTACACCACCTCCAACGCCGTCCACCAGGCCGCCAAGGAGCCCCCGGCGGCAAGAGCCGGTTACCTGCAATGGCTCTATGAATTTGAGTATGACCGCCTGGGCCTCCCCCGCCCCGATTTGACCATCTATCTGGATGTGCCAACGGACTTCACCGAGCAGCTCATGCGCCGCCGGGAAGCCGACACCAACACCACCGCCGATATCCACGAGCAGGACATGGCATACCTTGCCACCTGCCGCCAGAGCGGCCGGGACGCCGCCGCATTCTACGGCTGGACGGTCATCAACTGTGTCAAAGACGGAGCCATGCGCTCCATAGAAGATATCCACGAAGAAATTTTCGCCCATGTGGCGAAGCTGCTGGAGGAATGATATCATGGTATACATTTTGTTAGGAACCGGCTTCGAAGAAACTGAAGCCATCGCCCCCATCGACCTGCTGCGCCGTGCCAATATTCCCACCCTGACCGTGGGCGTGGACGGTAAAACCATCACCGGTGGCCACGGCATTCCCGTGGAGGCCGATATTACCATTGGCGAAATGGATTTGACTGATTTGGATATGATCGTCCTCCCCGGTGGTCTGGGAGGTGTCGCTACCGCCCGCAAAAGCAAGGCTGCCCTGGAGGCCCTGCGTTTTGCCTGGGAAAATGGCAAATACGTTGCCGCCATCTGCGCCGGGCCCACGGTGCTGGCGGACCTGGGCATTACCGACGGCAAAAGCGCCACCTGCTACCCCGGCTGCGAAAGCGGCATGGGCAGCGCCAATATGGTCCCCAACGCCCCGGCTGTCACCGATGGAAAGCTGATTACCGGCACCTCCGCCGGCTGCGCCATCCCCTTCGGCCTGGCTCTGATTGCGGCGTTGAAGGGCAGCGACGAAGCGGAGCGGGTCAAAAACCAGATCGTGATCCGCTGACAGGAGGAAGCAACCATGGATGAAGAAAAGAACCTCCCAGAGATTGACGCCGAAGAAGTCATTCCGGCGGAAATGCCCGCCCTCTCCTCTGATTCAGAGCTGCCGGAGCTGCCGGACGAGGTGATGGAGATTGCACCGTTGGAACCGCTGATTCTGGCGAATACGGAGCCGGAACTGCCTGCGGAAAACATCCTGCCCCCCGCTGAGGAACCGGAGCTGCCTGCGGAAAACATCCTGCCCCCCGCTGAGGAACCGGAGCTGCCTGCGGAAAACACCCTGCCCCCCGCTGAGGAACCGGAGCTGCCTGCGGAAAACACCCTGCCCCCCGCTGAGGAACCGGAGCTACCTGCGGAAAACATCCTGTCCGAGGATTTGGCTGAGCCGGTCATGCCCGCTCAATTAAGCCCCGAGGATGAACAATGGCTGGATTCGCTCCTTTCTTCTTCGGAAGAAATCAGTGCCGACGAACAGGCCATTGCCGCAGCGGGTTTGACCCATCACGATGATTTGGAGCTGGAACAAATTATCCAGGAAACCAAGGCCGAAGATTTTGGCCTGGACGAAGCCATCCTGGAATCCCAACTCCCGGACCCGAAATCCTTCACGGCGGAACAGCCGCCCCATTTGGAGCCGGCCGGCTCTCTGTCCGATTCGGAGACTCCCCTGGATGATGACGCGCTGTTGGCGCAGCTACTCAGCGACCCAGCTCTGCAGGAACCGGAAGCAGCCGACGAAACCGGCCCGGAGCCGCCTCTGGCAGAGCCCCCAAAAGCCCCCCCGGATCCTCTGGAGAAGGGCCGGCCCAAGCGCAAGCAGGGCTACGGTTTTTTCGGCCTGCCCCACCTGGCCGCCACCGCCATTTGGCTGGCGATTATCGTTGCCATCGGCGTATCCATCGGCAGAATGGCGTGGCTGTGCGCCGCGGATGTGCTGGCCCTGGGCCGGGAGCCCAAGACCGTCACCATCACCATCGAGGAAACCGACACCCTCGACGATGTGGCCGACAAGCTGAAGGATGCCGGCCTGATTCGCTACGCCGGACTGTTCAAAATTTATGCCAATTTCACCGATGCCATGGAAAAAATCCAGCCCGGCACCTACACCCTCAACCCCCCGGATGCCGAGGAGGATCAGAAGAACATCGTCTACGACTACATGGCCCTGGTATCTGTCCTGTCCCCCCATGAGCCTGCCCAGGCCATTGTGTCCGACCTACGGATTCCCGAAGGCTATACCTGCGCCCAGATTTTTGCGCTGCTGGAGCAGAAAAAGGTTTGCACCGTGGCAGATTTGGAAGCCTATGTGGCCAATCTGGACGGAGCCAGCCTGGACTATTGGTTCCTGGAAGGGGTGCAATGGGGCCACAAATACAGTCTGGAGGGCTACCTGTTCCCCAACACCTACGATTTCTACGAAAATGACAAGCCCGAGCGCGTCATCGAAAAGATGCTGGACTCCTTCAACGCCAACTTCAACGAACAGATGAAGCAAAGCCTGATTACCCTGAATGACAAGGTTGCCCAAATGTTCCGGGAGAACGGCTATTCCAGCGCCTATATCGAAAACCACAAGTTCACCATCCGGGAAGTCATTATCATTGCCTCCATGATTGAAAAGGAATCTGCCAACAATCTGGAGAGCTATACCATCTCCTCCGTCATCTACAACCGTCTGACGGACCCCAACGACTACCCCTATCTGAACATCGATGCCACCATTATCTATGCTCTGGGCAAATCGGATCTGACCGAGGAAGATTTGAAGCTGGACCACGAGTACAACACCTACACTAGGCCCGGTCTGACCCCCGGTGCCATCTCCAACCCCAGCCAGAACAGCATCTTCGCCGCCCTGAACCCGGAGGATACCGGCTACTACTTCTATGTGTTCAACCCTGCCTCCGGCAAGCACTTCTTCACCACAAACCTGGCAGATCATGAGCAGGCCATCGAGGACATCAAGAACGGCATCGACCCCGAAGAGTCCGCCGCCGAGGAAGGTGCCTAGTGAGAAAACTGGAATTATTAAGCCCCGCCGGTGATATGGAACGGCTGCGTATGGCCGTGCTCTACGGCGCCGATGCGGTATATCTTGCGGGAACCGATTTTGGAATGCGCTCCTTCGCCGGAAATTTTTCGGCGGAGGAGCTGCCCAAGGCTGTGGCCTTCGCCCATAGCCATGGAGTAAAGGTCCACGCCACCGTCAACACCATGCCCCGCAACAAAGAGGTGGCACGGCTCCCGGCTCACCTGGAAATGCTCCAGGATGCCGGGGTGGATGCCCTGATTCTGGCGGACCTGGGAGCCTTTACCCTGGCCGGAAAATATGCCCCCAAATGCCAGCGGCATATTTCCACCCAGCAGTCCATCGCCAACTATGAGTGTGCAACTGCGTGGTACGATTTGGGGGCAAAAAGAGTGGTTTTGGCCAGAGAATTGAGCCTTTCGGAGATCAGTTGCATCCGTGAAAAATGTCCAAAAGAGCTGGAAATTGAAACCTTCGGTCACGGCGCCATGTGCGTCAGCTACTCCGGCCGGTGCCTGCTGAGCAATTATATGACAGGAAGAGACTCCAATCGTGGCGCCTGTGCCCAGCCCTGCCGGTATCAGTACGCTCTGATGGAGGAAAAGCGTCCCGGGGAGTATTTCCCAGTTTTTGAGGACGAAAAGGGTACATATATCCTGAATTCCCGGGATATGTGTACAATTGACCATCTAAAAGAACTGATGGATGCGGGCATCGACTGTATTAAAATCGAGGGCCGGGCCAAATCCGCCTACTATGCCGCCATCGTCACCGGCGCCTACCGGCATTGCATTGATGCTGTCGCCGCCGGTCGAAATCCAGACCCAATTTGGCGAAACGAGGTGGAACACGTCTCCCACCGGATCTACTCCACCGGGTTTTATTTTGGCGAACCGGGTCAATATGTGGAAAATTCCCGCTATATCCGGGACTGGCAGATCTGCGCCATTGTCGAAAGCTGCGACGAACAGGGTCTGGCCCTGTGCAGCCTCCGGAACAAATTCCCCGAAGGCGCCCAGCTGGAGGCTGTGGGACCGAATTTGCGTCCTTTCCCCATCACCGCCCAAAACATGACCGACCTCGACGGCAATCCCCTCCCCGAACCCCGCACCCCCCAGATGAAATTCTACCTGCCCCTCCCCCAACCCGTCCCAGCCTATACCATCCTGCGCCGAAGCGTAAACCTTTCCGCGAAATAAATCGAATAACAGAGAAAAGACCGGACATATGTCCACAACAACTTCATCAACCGACGTGATGAAGTAATGTTATTTTAATTGGGAGGTATGTAAAATGAAACTTCGATCCATCCTTCGCCACCTATTTGTCCTGGCCGTGGTGCTGACGGCGGTCACGATTTCGTCAGTTTCCGCCAATGCTGCCCAGCAGACGATAATAATCGACCCCACCACAGACACCGATGGCTCTATTTACGCCATGGATGAATGGGCCGCCGAGTACATCAGCATCCCGGACAGCTATGCCGGTTCCATCCAGCTGAAAGCACCGGAGGCTTCCAGAGTCTACTTCTACCTGCTCAGCGGTGACAGCGTCACCGTGTCCAACACCGGTCTGGTGACACCTTCCGTCACCACCTGGTATTGGTACTCCAGCGGTTATGGCTCCACCTGGCTCAATCCGGATTTGGAGGTTGTCGAAATTACCACCGAATACGATTTCGGCATCTCCGTCGTCCGGGTCATGGCAGATGATGTGACCTACGATGTTACAATTGAAGTCCACGACTACGCTACAACCTATGCCGATCAGATAATCGACAACTACATCGCCGAAAACATCACCGACGATATGACCACCGAACAGCTGCTAGATGCCGTCTGCCGGTTCCCTGCCAGTTTTAACTACAGCGCCAGCTATTCCAGCGCCACCGGCATGATCGTTACCGGCGGCGGTGACTGCTGGGCCAGTACCGGCCTGATTCTGGAGGTTTGCGACCGAATCGGAATCGAGGCAAAAGCACGCAACGGCAATAAGGATCCCGGTGCCGGCTCCGGCCATCGAAATGCCCTCATCACCATCTCCGAGGGTGAATACTACGAGCTGGACGCAGGTTATTCCGGCTCCGCCCCCCGGTATTATTCCGTTTCCCGCCGAAATTCCCTGTACTGCTACAGTTCCACTTCCGGCGGCATCAAAATCTATCAATACGACGGCGATTTGACCGGAATCGACATTCTGGAAATCCCCAAAACCATCGACGGCAAAACCGTTGTTGCCATTGGGGACGACGTGTTTGTCTGGGGCGAGATGCGGGTGGTCATCCTCCCGGAAACCCTGACCCGGATTGGGGACAGTGCCTTCAACTCCTGTGCAAATCTGGAGCGAATCCACCTCCCCGCCTCCCTGACCCAAATCGGTGATTTCGCCTTCACCGCCTGCACCAATCTGAAGGATTTTACCTGTAGCGAGGATAATCCCGCCTACACCATCAAGGACGGCGTGCTGTACGATAAAGCCATGACCACCTTAATCGCCGCCCCCGCCTGCGCCCAGATTACGGTGCCGGATACGGTTCACACCATCGGCTACTACGCCATCTACTACAACGACAACCTGACTGAGCTGGTGCTGCCCGCATCCGTCAAGACGCTGGAAGAGGGCTCCATTTCCGGCTGCAGCAATCTGACCGCTGTTACCCTGGAGGCTGTTCAGTCCGTCGGCGCATTCAACTTTGCCGCGGGTACCAATCTCAGCGAGGTCATTTTCAAGGGTGATATCCCCACCTTTGTCGAAACCAACTTCTACCGCACCACGACCACCCTGCGCTATCCTGGCTGGAACAGCACCTGGGCTGACATTGCACAGCAAGAATTCTCCTATGGCACGGTAACCCTTGCCCCCTTCAAGAAGGTCGCCATCACGACCCAGCCCTCTGATTCCGCCGCCGCATCCGGGGATTTGGCTTCGGTGCAGGTAACGGCCTCCGGCGACGGACTGCGCTACAGCTGGTATCGTGCCGATGCCAACAGCAATCATTTCGTCGAATGCTCTTCCGATTCCGGAAATACCTACAGCGTAACCATGACCGATGCCCTAGGCGGCAGCCGGGTATACTGCGTCATCACCGACAAATACGGCTTCAGCGTCCAGACCAATACCGTTACCCTGATTCGGAAAACCGCCCTGCGGATTACCAAGCAGCCGGTCAGCGTGAACGTTGGATATGGCGCGACCGCCAGGGCAACCGTCACCGCCACCGGTGATGGACTGACCTACAAATGGTATTTTGCCAACAAGGGTGTCGATACCTTCACCTACACCAGCTCTTTCCGAAGCGGCACCTACGCCGTTTCCATGAACAACAGCCGGGCAGGTCGCCGGATTTACTGCGTCATCACAGACAAGTTCGGCGAGAGCATTACCTCCGACACCGTAACGATTGGGCTGAAAACGCCTCTGAAGATTACCCGTCAGCCTAAATCCGTAATGGCGGCCTACGGCACCACCGCTGAGGTCAGCGTTGGGGTCCAGGGTGACGGCCTGCGTTTCCGGTGGTATTACGCTGACCTTGGTTCTGACAGCTTTACATATACCAAAACCTTCAGCGGCAACAGCTACACCATGACCATGAACGGTGCCCGGGCCGGTCGCCGGGTCTATTGCGTCATCACCGATGCCTACGGCGCATCCGTCACCACCAACACCGTTACCTTGAGCATGCCGGTGACCATCCTGTGGCAGAACTCCACCGCTTGTGTGGCGCGGGATGCCACCGCCAGCATAACGGTAAAAGCGGCGGGTGAAGGGCTGACCTATCGGTGGTACTACGCCAACAAGGGTGCCACAGGGTTCACCAGGACCCACAGCTTCAGCGGCAATACCTATTCGGTGTCCATGAACGGCGCCCGGGATGGCCGCAGGGTGTACTGCGTCATTACCGATAAATTCGGCAACTCCGTAACCTCCAATGTGGTCACCCTGACCATGAGAACACCCCTGAAAATCACCATGCAGCCCACGGATGTTTCCGTCGCCTACGGTGCCACCGCAAAGCTGACGATCCAGGCTCAGGGTGATGGTTTGACCTACCAATGGTACTACGCCAACGAGGGCAGCGACACCTTCGCCCTGACCAACACCTTTAGAGGTAAGAGCTACGCCGTTACCATGAACGCTGCCAGGAACGGGCGCAGAGTCTTCTGCGTCATCACCGACCGATATGGGCACAGCGTAACATCTGAAACCGTTACCATATCCATGAAATAAAAAAGCATGCCTGTTGCCAAAACGCAACAGGCATGCTTTTTTGCAGATCATATTTTCCGCAACTGGTCCAGCAGGGACTGGACATAATCCAGAATTTTGCTATCCACCTCCGGACGGGACAGCAGAGCCCCAATCAACCCATCCAGCTCCGGCTTATACCGGTGGCTGAATACCGTTGCGGCATAGTATTCTTCCCGGGTCAGGGTAGGTTCAAAGGTGCGGCCATAGGTCTTGTTACGCCGCACAAAGCCCGCCTCCCGAATAGCCCCCTTTTGGAGCAGGCTATTGAGCAGGATGTGGACCGAGCCATCCTTCCAGGTTTTCTCCGCCCGTTTCGCCAGTAGGTCAGACCGGGAAACGGGACAACCCTGATTCCAGAGGACATCCATGATCTCCATCTCACTTTTGGTCAATTCCATTCTCATTCCTCCCGTTGCGGTATATTATACCATTTCTGGCAGTTACTGTCAATTGTTTTTATCCAGTTTCGCAAACATTTTTTCTGTCCATGATGTTATTTTGCCCGCAATAAGGAAATTTTTAATTGACCGATTACAGATATCGCCTTATGATGTGATTACTTTCTGAAAATCCGCTCCAGAGCCCGGCGGTTTGCTTCGAAATCGATGTGATGCTGGCACCACAGCTTATGCGTGTCAGAAACCTTGATATATCCGCCCTTGAACGTACCGTCCACGGGAATCCGAAAGCTCTCTGCAGCTGCACCGGAGAACATGGGGGCCAGCTCCAATACATAGGACATAATTTGATTTCGGGGGATGTCCGTCACCACCAGCTCCAGCAGCTTCTCCGTCAGGGACAAAATTTTCGTCAGGCTCTGGCGTTTGTACTTATCAAACAGGGACATCAACACCTTCTGCTGCCGCTGGGCCCGGGCGTAGTCGGAATCGATGGAACGCAGGCGGGCATAGGTCAGCGCCTCCTGGCCGGAGAGCAGGTTTTTGCCCTTTTGCAGCTGCCAGCCCCATACCTTATTCAGATGGGCGGCCTCCCTGGCGGTCAGTTCCAGCTCCACCCCACCCAAATAATCGATGATTCTTTGGAATCCTGAGAAATCCACCTCAATGTTCCCGTCCACCCGGAGGCCAAAATGATGCAGCAGCGTTCGGTTCAGCAGTGGCATACCCCCATACTGATAGGCATGGCACAGCTTGTCGTTGCCATAGCCGGGGATATACACATATTGGTCCCGCATAATAGAGGTCAGCGTGAGCTTCCGGGTACTTTTGTTGAAGGTCAGCAGAATCATGGAATCGGATCGCTGGGTCCCCTCTCCGGGGCGTCGGTCCTGGCCGATGAGCAGGATGTTCACGATATGCTTCCCTTTTTCCAGGGGCTCCACCGGGTTGGAGGGAACCACGGCGTCCCCAATCGTACCATCCGATTCCGGATCCAGAGGCTCCTGTTCCTCCTGCATAATGCTCTCCGCTTCCTCCTGGGACAGGGTCGGATGCTCAGTGCGATGGTCGATTTTTCCCAGTAAATAGCTGCCATATATCAGCAAGCCTGATAGTGCCAGCAAAACCAATGCCAGAATCACGCTGATGGATACCAGCACTCTGCGTTTCCAAGGCCCTTTCCCCTTGGATGATGGTTCACTCATTTCATCATTCCTTTCCACAATCGCAACGCATTTCCCGTTAAATCCAACCATTTCTGCCCGATTTTGTTAATTTTTGAGCAAAAAGCACCGGAGCAGTTCGCTGCTCCGGTGCCGATTCTGATATATCCGCCCTCGGCCTCTAGAGGCTTCAGCTTCCAAAGAAATACCCAAACCATTCGTCCGCCGAGCCGCCGGAGGGCAGGCCGGTGGGCGTGACGGTCTTTTGGGGACTGCGGGGTTTTTCGTCCAATGTCAAGGACAGCACGACTTCACCGCCCGCGCTGTGGCGATAGACCACCACGGAAATGGTATCCCCCGCTTCATACTTCCGAAGAGCCCGGGTCAGGTCGTTCACATTTTCGATTTCGTAGCCGCCCAGATCCACAATGATATCCTGGCTCCGAATACCGCCGAGTTGGGCGCAGCTGCCGCTGACCACGTCATTTACCAGTACGCCCATAGGCAAGCCGTACTGCTTAACGTCATCCAGACTGACGTTGGTTACGGTGACGCCCAAATACGCGCCGGTGATATATCCATGTTCCTTCAGGTCCATCAGCATATCGATAACATCATCCATAGGAATGGCGAAGCCGATGCCCTCGATGGAGGCGCCGGAGGAGGTGGTGCCGGAATATTTGGCGGTGGTAATTCCCACTACCTGGCCCTCCATATTGAACAGGGGGCCGCCGGAGTTGCCGGGATTGATGGCGGCATCGGTCTGCATCATGTTGATTTGGCTGCCCTCGGACACAATCACCCGATCCTTGGCACTAAGGAAGCCCACGGTCAGGGTGGATGCCAGCTCACCCAAGGGATTACCGATGGCGGCCACCTGGGCACCCACAATCAAATCATCAGACCGCCCCACGGTCACAGGCCGCAGACCCGTGGCGCTGATTTTCAACAGGGCGATATCATTGGCCTCATCGCCGCCAATGTAGGTGGCAGAATGCTCCTTGCCGTCGGAGAAGGTCACCGTCAGCTTGGATGCCCCATCCACCACATGATAATTGGAAACGATATAGCCATCCTCTGTCAGCACGAAGCCGGAGCCGGAGGATACCGCCGTGGTGCCGAAGACACCGCTGGTGGTGTTGTTAATCGCCACAACGCTGCTGACATTTTGGGCGTAGACCTGGGCAGGGGTCATGGGCCCGGCAACAGGGCTCTCACCCTGAATCTGGCTCTGAATCTGGTCCAGCTTCTGGTTTGTGCGGTCGGTGTTTTCCTGTAGCTGCTGCTGAAGAACAGAGATTTTATTCTGATAGTAAAGGTTCAGACTCTCATTCTTCTTTTCAATCCGGCTCTCCACCACAGAGGCGGTGATGCCGCAGCCGCAGGCCACCAGGGCCAGCACCAATACTCCGGCAACGAATTTTTTCCAGAAGGGCGTCCCCTGCTGCTTCTGAGGCTCCTGCGGCTTCGGCCGCACTGGGGGCGGAACCGGCCGAACGTACCGGTAGGGCTGATTGGGGTAGACATAGGGTGGCTGATAGCCATAATAGGACTGATACGCCGGGGGAATCTGAGGGGGCTGCTGCGGTTGCGGCTGAGGGGGCTGCTGCGGGGCAGGCTCGCTTTCCTGAGGGGACGGTGCGGAAGCAACGGGCTCTTGGCCCTGATTCTCGTCGATTTCCATGATGATCCTCCTATGGATTCTCTTCTAATATAATCAAATTAAGCAGATTTTATGAATGGAATATGTCATAAGGAAAAACTTTCTATCATCATACCTCTTTCGGATTCAATCGTCAACAAAAAAATCGCGGCAGCCGAAGCCGCCGCGGATCGTTTTACTTCTTGCGGAAGGACTTGCAGTCGGTACACTGGTCCATGGTGGGGTTTGCCTCGTGGGTGCCTACCAGGATTCGGTCCAGAGAGCAAAAGTTTTCGGTGTCACAGTGGTAAGCACAGGACTTGACGGTACACTCGATGCACTTATTGGCATGGCAGTTCATAGTCGTTTTCCTCCTTTGTTTTGGGTTCGCAAATAGTATGGCCTCCTTTCCGAAATTCATGCGTTGCATTTTGTTTGATGATGTGGTATTTTATAGTTGAATGATTTTGTGAGATAAATGATTGTTTAGAATTGGAAGTCCCCTTGCCCCCCTCATTTATGAGGGGGCAAGGAGTGCTATCGTAAACAATCATTTACCTTCCGAGAAAACGGAGGTATTTACTATGGCAAAGCTTTCCCCTTCTATCCTTTCGGCGGATTTTGCAAATCTGGAGCGGGATATTCATGACATTGAGAAAAACGGTGCCGACTGGGTCCATGTGGATGTGATGGATGGCATTTTCGTGCCCAATATCACCATCGGCATCCCGGTAGTCAAGGCTCTGCGGCCTGTCACCGACCTGCCCCTGGATGTGCATTTGATGATTGACCGGCCTATCCGGTATGTGGAGGATTTCGTCAAAGCCGGCGCGGACTGGCTGACCATCCACATCGAAGCCGACCAGCCCCAGAACACCCTGGAGGCCCTGGACAAAATTCACGCCCTGGGCTGTAAGGCAGGCATTGTGCTGAAGCCCAAGACCCCCGTTGAAGCGGCGATTCCCTATTTGGAAAAGTGCGATATGGTGCTGGTGATGACCGTGGAGCCGGGCTTCGGCGGCCAGAAATTTATGGCGGACATGATGCCGAAAATCAAGCAGCTCCGGGAATGGCTGGATGACATCAACCCTGACTGCCACATTGAGGTGGATGGCGGCGTGGATGCCAATACCTGCGCCGTCTGTAAGGAGAACGGGGCCGATGTGCTGGTCGCCGGGTCTGCCTATTTCAAGGCTGCAGACCGAGGGGCCTTTGTGAAAGTCATTCAGGCATAACGCCTTTTCGGGAAGGGCGTGTTCCTTAACTCAGTGACATCGGGTTTCTGCCCTCCCCTACTTTTTTCGTCATTGGGAATTGACATTCATGGATGCAGAATGTATAATATATGCGGAATTCTAGGGCGGATTACCGCCTGTTGAAAGAAAGGAAAATTGCCATGATTTATAGTGCAGAAGTACAGCATATGTGCTCCGTGGCCAAGGGCGCCTATCACGGCCCCGCTCCCATTCCCGAAGAGGGCAAGTGGGTGCAGGTCAAGGAAATTAAGGATGTCAGCGGTTTCACCCACGGCATCGGCTGGTGCGCTCCTCAGCAGGGCTGCTGCAAGCTGACCCTGAACGTCAAGGAGGGTATCATTGAGGAGGCTCTGGTCGAGACTCTGGGCTGCTCCGGCATGACCCACTCCGCCGCTATGGCTTCCGAAATCCTGATCGGCAAGACCCTGCTGGAGGCGCTGAACACCGACCTGGTGTGCGACGCCATCAACACCGCCATGCGTGAGCTGTTCCTGCAGATTGTTTACGGCCGCTCCCAGTCCGCTTTCTCCGAGGACGGTCTGGCCGTCGGCGCCTCCCTGGAGGACCTGGGCAAGGGCCTGCGCAGCCAGGTCGGCACCATGTTCGCCACCAAGGTCAAGGGCCCCCGTTACCTGGAGATGGCTGAGGGTTACGTTACCCGCATCGCTCTGGACGAGGACGACCTGATTACCGGCTACGAGTTCATCAACCTGGGTAAGATGATGGACTTCATCAAGAAGGGCGACGATGCCAACGAGGCTCTGAAGAAGGCCAAGGGTTCCTACGGCCGCTTCGCTGATGCCGCCAAGTACATCGACCCCCGCCACGAATAAGAGGAGGACGCGACAATGGCTCTGTTTGAAGGTTACGAAAGAAAAATCGACAAGATCAATGGCGTCCTGGCTCAGTACGGTCTGGAGTCCGTTGAGGCTTGCCGTGAGCTGTGCAAGAACGCCGGCTTTGATCCCTATGAGATCGTCAAGGGCATTCAGCCCATCGCTTTTGAGGACGCCGCCTGGTCCTACTGTGTCGGCGCCGCCATCGCTCTGAAGAAGGGCGTCAAGAACGCCGCTGAGGCCGCTGAGGCCATCGGCATCGGCCTGCAGGCTTTCTGCATCCCCGGCTCCGTTGCTGAGGATCGTAAGGTCGGTCTGGGCCACGGCAACCTGGGCGCTATGCTGCTGCGGGACGAGACCAAGTGCTTCGCCTTCCTGGCTGGCCACGAGTCCTTCGCCGCTGCGGAAGGTGCCATCGGCATTGCCCGCTCCGCCAACAAGGCTCGTAAGGAGCCTCTGCGGGTCATCCTGAACGGCCTGGGCAAGGATGCCGCTCAGATTATCTCCCGGATCAACGGCTTCACCTATGTGAAGACCCAGTTCGACTACTACACCGGCGAGCTGAAAATCGTGGAGCGGATCCCCTACTCCAAGGGCGAACGTGCTGCCGTCAACTGCTACGGCTGTGACGATGTCCGTGAGGGCGTGGCTGTTATGCGTTACGAGGGTGTTGACGTTTCCATCACCGGCAACTCCACCAACCCCACCCGCTTCCAGCATCCTGTTGCCGGCACCTACAAGAAGGAGTGCATGGAGCAGGGCAAGAAGTACTTCTCCGTCGCTTCCGGCGGTGGCACCGGCCGTACCCTGCACCCCGACAACATGGCCGCTGGTCCTGCTTCCTACGGCATGACCGACACCATGGGCCGTATGCACGGTGACGCCCAGTTCGCTGGCTCTTCCTCCGTCCCCGCCCACGTTGAAATGATGGGCTTCCTGGGCGCAGGCAACAACCCCATGGTCGGCATGACCGTTTCCGTGGCCGTTGCTGTTGAGGAAAGCCTGAAGTAATTTCGCTTCAACCAATTAAAACGACCTCTGAGCTATGTTGGCCCAGAGGTCATTTTTATTGGAGATAGTGTTCACAGAGTTTATGCAGTAATTGCTCGACATTGGGTTTATTGGGGTCCCGTTCTGACAGGAGATCGCAAATATCCAGAATCGCCAGCAGGGGCAGGTTTCCCTTTCCTTCATATTCCTTCTGTAGCAGCGCTTGAAGTTGTTCCGTACTCATCATTTCACAATATTCACGCACACTTGCCATATTTTCCTCCTAAATTTTCAATGAATATCTAGTCTGGATTTTATTTATCCATTCTATCTCTCATTATATCTATTTTTGAAATAAAATCAACAATATAGATAAATAATATCCAAAATAGATATTGAGGTGCGCGTATGGCAAAGACGATGTTTTTGATAAAGGGCAACATTTGCGGTGACCGGGTAAGACTTGGTCGGGCGATGCATAAACCGCCTATGACCCAGGAGGATCTGGCCAGAGAAATTAATTTTCTGGGTATGGAAATCACGCCCTTGATTATATCCCGCATCGAACAGGGTCAGCGGCATGTTTGTGATGCGGAGCTGCTGATGCTATCGAAAGCATTGGGCGTATCCTTGGACTGGCTCTGCGAAAATCAGGTATAACCGCCCCCTTGCAACCACATTTATGATTATGAAAACACTTTATATCTCCGATTTGGACGGCACCCTGTTGCGGCGGGATCAGACGCTTTCTGAATTTACCGTCCACACAATTAACTCCCTTGTGGAAAATGGCTTGCGATTCTCCTATGCCACGGCACGATCCATCGTGACCGCCTCCGCCGTCACGATGGGGCTCAAATTGCGGTTGCCCGTTATCGTTCACAACGGCGGCTTTATGCGGCGGCTGGAGGATGGCCAGATTGTCATTGGAAACTATTTTGGGGATGAATATCGATATTTACTGGAAGATTTGATGAATAACGGTATTTTTCCGCTGGTTTATTCTATGAACGAAGGGCTGGAGAAATTTCGCTATTGGGCGGAAAAAGCTACCCCCGGGATGCGGGCATTTCTTGCTACACGGCAAAATGACCCCAGAGAATTGGTAGTTCACAACGGCGAATGCCTGTTTGAGGGCCAGCCCTACTACATCACCTGCGTGGATGAGCCGGAGCATCTGGTGCCATTTTACGAGAAATACAAGGATACTTTTCACTGCATCCTCTACCGGGAAATTTATTCCGGGAATCTGTTTCTGGAATTTATGCCGAAGGAAGCCTCCAAGGCCAATGCCGCCGTGCAGCTCAAAAGGATGCTGGGCTGCGATAAGCTGGTGGTGTTCGGAGATGGAAAAAATGACCTGGATTTGTTCCGGGTGGCTGATGAAGCATATGCCGTTGAAAACGCGGAGGAGGAGATTAAAAGCCTGGCCACCGCTGTGATTGGCAGCAACCAGGATGATGGTGTGGCCCGATGGCTGGCTGGTGCCTTTGAAGGATAACGAGAAGAAGGGTTCGTTGCGTAACGAACCCTTCTTAATTTTCTGCTCATCTTTTCCTCAGTTCCGGGCGGAGCTGCTTGAAGCGCTCCTTCCACTCCTTTGAGATTCGGAAGGAATCGCTGATTTTCTGGATTGCTTTGCCGTTGATATCGTAGCGCAGGTCATTCCCGGGGAACCATTGGTACACGACTTCCGGCTCAAAAACCGCAAGCTCCGCCATCAGCCAGGCCTGGGCCATCTGCACATAATAATGTTCATCATTATGCATCAGTGGAAGAAGTTCAGCCGCATGGCCTCTGCACAGCCTGGAGATGAACAGCACATAGCCCCAGCGGCGCACGAAGGGGTCCTCCGCCCCAATGTAAGCGGATGCATGGCCCAGCGCCGTATCGAAAGGTAAATCCGCAACATAGCCGATGAGCTGGTCGGTATGCCACCAGTCCGAGAACAGCAGATTATCATGGATGAAGGACATACGGGACCTGGCATCCGGTAAGCGCGAAAGAGAAACATAGAAATAAATACGGTGGAACTGCTGGTGGGTCAGAATGTAGGGCCGCAACGGAGATACGTCCACCTGCGCCTTGATATATTGGCGAATCAAAGCGTCCACATGGGCAGTTTTATATGACGCCGGCAGCGCGTCCAAGTCCCGCTGGACCAATTCTGTGGTCAGATTCATCGATGTACCCTCCCTTTTGGAAATCAAATCAAAATGCCGTTGCAGTGGTCGATTTCATGCTGGATGATTTGGGCCGTCCAGCCTTCGAAGGTTTTGAGCCGGATTTGCAGCTCCGGGGTTTGGTAGCGGACCTTGATTTTTTGATAGCGCTTCGTTTTGCGGGGACCGCCCAGCAGGCTCAGACAGCTTTCCTCCGCCTCATATTCGCCGGATTGCTTGACGATTTCCGGATTCAGCATGAGTCCATAGGTTCCATCATGATCGAAGGCGATGATTCGCTTGGAAACACCGATCATATTGGCCGCCATGCCCACACAAGTCTGCTTGTGGGCCGCCAGTGTATCCAGCAAATCCTGGGCCGTTTGCAGGTCCGCAGCGGTGGCAAGAGCGGAGGGCTGGGCCAGCACAATTGGGTCATGAACCAATTCTTTCACCATTTTTCTTCATTCCTTTTTATAATTCTATCATGATTGTAGCACATTTTTCGCTTGGTCGCAACATACTCTTGCATCGATTTGTCGCACTTTCGTACAATGGATTGACTATGGGGGCCTGTGAATTTATGCAGCGTGATGAAAAATCATTGTGGCGCATTTTTCACTTTACAACTTTAGTTTGGTAAAGTATAATAACCCCATAGAATCCCCGGTTTCCCGGGATACAGAAAGGAACATACATCATGAAAAAAATTACCGCACTGCTGCTTGCGCTCCTGCTGGTTGCCACCTGTTTCGCCGGCTGCAAGAAAGAAGAAACCATCGTGGTGGGCTACACCATCTATTCGCCCATGAACTATCTGGATGAAAACGGCGAGCTGATTGGCTTCGACACGGAGCTTGCCAAGGCTGTTTTTGAAAACCTGGGCTACAAGGTCATTTTCCAGGAAATCGACTGGGATAGCAAGTACACCGACCTGGAATCCGGCACCATCGACTGCATTTGGAACGGCTTCACCTGCAACACCGCCGATGACGACGGCGTCCTCCGGTCCCAGAAGGTAGATTTCTCCTACAACTATATGGAAAACCGTCAGGTCATCGTAGCAAAGAAGGATTCCGGCATTACTGCCACCACCAATCTTTCCGGCAAGATGGCCGCCGTGGAAAGCGGATCTGCCGGTGAAACCTATGCCGGTACCTTCGACGGCGTTACCACCAAGGGTGCCAGTAAGCAGACCGACTGCCTGCTGGAGGTCAACTCCGGTGCTGCTGATTTTGCCGTTCTGGATGCCCAGCTGGCTAAGAGCTATGTGGGCAAGGGCGATTACGCAGACCTCGCCATCGTGGACGGCTTGAGCAGCGACGTGGAATACTACGCCATTGGCTTCAAGAAGGGCAGCGACCTGACCGCCAAGGTCAACGAGCAGCTGGAAAAGCTGGCCTCTGACGGCACCATTGCCAAGCTGGCTGAAAAATATGGCGTTTCCAACACCGCAATTACCGATTTTTCCGACCAGAAAAAGTAATTTATTATGACATTTTTAGAAGTAACTGCCTTTCTTTTTGATGGCTTTTTAATCTCCTTGCTGATTTTCGGCGTGACGCTGCTGTGCGCCGTGCCTTTGGGGCTGCCCATTGCGTTCTGCTCCATGAGCCGAATCAAGGCGATTAAGGCCATATCCAAGGTAATTGTGTGGATCGTCCGGGGCATCCCGCTGATGTTGCAGATTTTCATTATCTACTACGTTCCGGGTCTGCTCTTTGATACCCCCATTTTCAGCCAGCTGGACCGGTATTTCTTTATCCATTACAGCATCAAGGACGCAGGACGAATCATCGCCGTGCTGATTGCGTTTTCGATTAACTATGCCTGCTATTTTTCCGAGATTTATCGGGGCGGTATTGAGAGCATCTCCAAGGGGCAGTACGAGGCCGGTTATGTGCTTGGCCTGACAAAGCCCCAAATTTTCCGGCACATCGTTTTGAAGCAGGTTATCCAACGAATCGTGCCGCCCATGTCCAACGAAATTATCACGCTGATCAAGGATACCGCCCTGGCCAACTGCATCATCGTTTGCGAAATCATCAAGCAAGCCAAGGAACTGGCGGCCACCAAGGCGATGGTCTGGCCCCTGTTCTACACCGGCGTATTCTATCTGGTGTTCGTCGGATTTTTGACCATCCTGCTGGGCCGGGTCGAGAAGAAGCTCAGCTATTTCAGGAGTTAAGTTATGGCACTACTAGAGGTGAAGAACATCCAAAAGAGCTTCGGCAAGACTGAGGTGCTGAAAAATATCAGTTTTTCTCTGGAGAAAGGCCAGGTACTGGCCATCATCGGCTCCTCCGGCAGCGGTAAAACCACCTTGCTCCGGTGCCTGAATTTCCTGGAGATTCCCGACCGGGGTACCATCACCGTTGGTGGAAAAACCCTGATTGACGGGGCTGATTCCACTACCCTTTCCGACGAGGCAATTCGGCAAAACCGACTTCATTTTGGCCTGGTTTTCCAGAATTTCAACCTGTTTCCTCAATATACCGCTCTGGAAAACGTGACGCTGGCCCCTACCCTGCTGAAAAAAGGCACCCCGGAGGAGATTGACTCCCTGGGCCGCAGACTTATGGAGCAGGTGGGCCTGTCCGACCGGCTGGAGAACTACCCTTTCCAGCTTTCCGGCGGACAGCAGCAGCGGGTGGCCATTGCCCGGGCGCTGGCTCTGTCGCCGGAGGTGCTGTGCTTTGACGAGCCCACCAGCGCGCTGGATCCGGAGTTGACCGGCGAGGTCCTGCGGGTCATCCGTGGGCTCAAGGACAAGGACACCACCATGATTGTGGTCACCCACGAAATGGAATTTGCGCGAAATGTGGCGGACATGGTCATTTATATGGCAGACGGCATCATCGAAGAGATGGGGCCCCCGGAACGCGTCTTCGAAAATCCCCAGAGCGAAAAAACGAAGGCCTTTCTCCACGGCGCGCAATCCATGTTCTGAGGTGAGCCAATGGACGAGAAAATCAGGGACTTGTACCATCTGATTCTTCGCATGGAAACCATAGAGGACTGCAAAAGCCTGTTTAACGACCTTTGCACTGCCAGGGAAATCGAAAAAATGGCAGAGCGGGTCCATGCCGCCAAGCTGCTGCTGGAGGGCAAGACCTACAATCAGGTTATGGCCCAGTCAGAAATCTCCTCTGCTACCCTGAGCCGGGTCTCCCGATGCGTCCAGTATGGAGATGGATATTCCAAATTCTTAAAAAGATAAAAAAACGCATACCATTGCCTGAAAACAATGGTATGCGTTTTTATCGTTTTTGGTCGTAGCGGCATATTTCGTAAGTTCCGTTCATCGCATCCGCTTTAATCCCTGAAATCAAATAATTTTGAAGGTTTAATTTTCAAAACATCACAGATTTCAAAGACCACATCCAGGGAAACGGCACAGTCTGCCGTTTCAATTCTACTCATGTGGGTCCTGCTGATATCGACCATTTCCGCAAGCTGACTTTGGGATAATCCCTTTTCTCTACGATAGTAGGCGATATTTAAGCCCAAATATTTATACTTTTCACGCTGTTGCTCCTGCATACACTCACCCTTAATTAGTATATCTGCTGGATGTACTAATTACGACAACGTAAAAAGTTTCATTTGTAACTTGAAATGTTACATAAGTTATGGTACAATTCATTCAGGGCAAATATCGCCATATTCTCTAAAGAAAGAAGGATTATCTACAAAAAAACATTATCCCTAATCCTGGCAATCCTGATGTGCCTACCCATTTGTGCCTGCGGAAACAAAAGCGAAAGTGCTAAGGAACCTGTCCCCTACAGCCTGACAACCGAAAACATCAAAGACTATCTCGCTTTCCAAACCACAGTCACAGAATGCGAGGTTACTGAAACTCCTGTACTTATGATCAATACATATAGCGGCAATGCCAAAGTCCGGCTGAATGTGGTCAATAGAAGCGATGCGAAATTTGATAATGTATCGATTACATTAAAAATCTCTACTGATGTGACCTGCATCCCCGGCCCTGTAGCCTACGGCTGGGAATTCAAGCTGGAAAATCAACAAACCGGTAAAGAGCCTCATAAAGATACCAATTACAGAACCGTAAAAATCGCCCTCCCCAACGATGGCAATTGGGAGGATTCTTTCGATTTGGAACTGGCTCTCTATGGCTCAAAATACCTACTTTCCCCTTCTGAGCTTAGCAGCTGCTCTGTTGAGGTTGTGCGGGTCACCGGCCTGGTCTATCAATAATGTATCTCCCCCCGAAGGGTGAGTCCTGACTCACCCTTCGGGGGGAAATGTTATTCAGTTTTGGAGCAATTCATCGAAGCGGAAATAGTGCAAGGTGTTGTTGTAGCTGATGTTTTCTACCATCCGGCCCAGGTGGCTCATATCGGCGGGATATTCCCCGTCCTCCACCATTTTGCCCAGAAGATTGCAAAGAATGCGACGGAAATACTCGTGACGGGTGTAGCTCAGGAAGCTGCGGGAATCGGTGAGCATACCATTGAAGGTGCCGAAGGCACCCAGGCTCATGAGGCTGGTCATTTGGGCCTCCATACCGGACTTGTGGTCATTGAACCACCAGGCCGATCCCTGCTGAATTTTGCCGGGGATGGGACTGTCGGACTGGAAGCAGCCAATCAGAGTACCCACTACGCCGTTATCGGAGGGATTCAGGGAATAGACAATGGTCTTGGTCAACGCATCGTTCATCTCATAAGCGCTGAGCAAACGGGACAGCCCCAGGGCGTTGGAGGCATCATTGATGGCATCAAAGCCGGTATCGGGACCCAAATTGTCGTACATCTTTTTGGAATTGTCCCGAATGCAGCCGAAATGAAGCTGGTTGACCCAATCGTATTTCTTGTATTCCTTGCCGATGCCCACCAACAGTGCGGTATGGTAGGCAAGCTGTTCCTCCCAGGTGATGCCCTTGCCGGATTTGGCCCGGAGGAAAATGTCGTTCAGCCTATCCTCGGCGGCTTCGGCATAGAACGCATAGTCCATGCCATGGTCGGCGGTGCGGCAGCCGTGGGCCTGGAAATAAGCGGCCCGGTCCGCAAGAGCCCGGCGCATATCGTCGATGGAGTCGATGGGATAACCCACCGCCTTTTCCAGCTTCGCAACATACTGGGGGAAATCCGGCTTGTCGGCACGCATGGCCTTGTCCGGCCGGAAGGCGGGCAGCACCACTGCAGGCATGGTGGGGTCGGCGGCCATCAGCTCGTGGTAACGCAAATCGTCCGCCGGGTCATCGGTGGTGCAAAGGAGCTTGACATTGGACTTTTTGATTAGGCCCCGGGCGGACATTTCAGGCTGCGCCAGAATGGCGTTGCATTTTTCATAAATCTCCATGGCGTTGTCGCCGGTCAGAGGCTCATAAACCCCAAAATACCGCTGCAGCTCCAAATGCGTCCAATGGTAGAGGGGGTTGCCGATGAGATTCGGGATGGTTTCCGCCCATTTTTGGAACTTCTCCCCCAGCGTGGCATCGCCGGTGATGTACTTCTCCGCCACGCCGCAGGAACGCATGGCCCGCCATTTGTAATGGTCGCCACCCAGCCAGACCTGGGTGATAGAGTCGAAGCGGCGGTCCTCATAAATATCTTTGGGGTCAATGTGGCAATGGTAGTCAATGATGGGCATTTTCGCCGCATGATTGTGATAGAGGGTCTTTGCGGTTTCGGTTTTCAGCAGGAAATCCTTGTCCATGAAGGGGCGCATATTGGTTCCTCCGTTCCTAAATTTTCTCTTGTTATCATACCAGCCTCATTCTCCATTGTCAACCATTTTGTACAGTTTCTATTATCATTCTCCTCATTCTTCTGTGAAATATGCCGAATTTTCCATTGACAAACAGCTGGATTAGGGGTATGATATTGACGTGATAAATTAAATTCCAACAAGGAGTTTTGATAGCTATGAACGAATTGCAAAAACAGGTCAGCGCCATCGGCGTTGTGCCGGTCATCAAGCTGACCAACCCGCTGCGGGATGCCGCCCCCCTGTCCGATGCTCTGTGCGCCGGTGGCGTTCCGGTGGCGGAAATCACCTTCCGGGCCGCCGGAGCAGACGAGGCGATGAGAATCATGGTAGAACGTCACCCGGATATGCTGGTGGGTGCCGGCACCGTGCTGACTACCGAACAGGTGGACAAAACCATTGCCGCTGGCGGTAAATTCGTAGTCACCCCCGGATTGGATATCGAAATCGTGAAATACTGCCAGGAGAAGGGCATCACCTGCTTCCCCGGCTGCACCACCCCCACCGACTACCACGCTGCCTACAAGCTGGGTCTGGAGGTCCTGAAATTCTTCCCCGCGGAGCAGTCTGGCGGCCTGGCGAAGATCAAGGCCATGGCGGCCCCCTTCCCCATGTTCAAGGTGATGCCCACCGGCGGTATCAGCCTGAAAAATCTGGCGGAATACGCTGCCTGCCCCGTCATTTGCGCCTGCGGCGGCAGCTATATGTGCCCCGATAAGCTGATTTCCGAGGGGAAATGGGATGAAATCACCGATTTGTGCAAGAAATCTGTCGAAATCGTTAAGGAGGCCCGGAAATAATGGCAAAAATCATCACCTTCGGCGAGCTGATGCTCCGGCTGCAGCCCTATAACTATGAGCGCTTCGTCCAATGCGACCATGTGGAGTTCACCTTTGGCGGCGGCGAGGCCAATGTGGCGGTGTCCCTGGCGAACTACGGACTGGATGCGGCCTTTGTTTCCAAGCTCCCGGCCCATTCTATCGGTCAGGCGGCAGTGAATTCCCTGCGCCGCTACGGCGTGGATACCACCAGAATCGTCCGGGGCGGCGACCGGGTTGGCATTTACTTCAACGAAAAGGGCGCCTCTCAGCGGGGCTCTGTATGCATTTATGACCGGGCCCATTCCGCTATCCAGCTGGCTGACCCGGCGGATTTTGACTGGGATACCATCTTCGATGGGGCTGAGTGGTTCCACTTCACCGGTATTACGCCGGCGCTGGGCCCGAATCTGGTGGAAATCTGCCGTCAGGCCTGCAAGGCCGCCAAAGCCAAGGGCATCAAGATTTCCTGCGACCTGAACTACCGGGGCAAGCTGTGGACCCGTGCCCAGGCCCGGGAGGCTATGACTGATTTGGCCCAATACATCGATGTGTGCATCTCCAACGAAGAGGATGCCAAGGATGTATTCGGTATCGAGGCGGAAAATACGGATATCTACGGCGGCAGCCTGAATCACGAGGGCTATAAGAGCGTCGCCAAGCAGCTGGCGGACAAATTTGGCTTTGAGATGGTAGCCATCACCCTGCGGGAAAGCCACTCCGCCTTCGACAATGGCTGGAGCGCCATGCTATACAATGTGGCAAAGGACGAATATTGCTTCTCCAAAAAGTATGAGTTGCACATCATCGACCGTGTGGGCGGCGGCGACAGCTTTGGCGGCGGCCTAATCTACTCCCTGCTCACCGGCAAGGATACCCAGGCAGCGGTGGAATTTGCCGTGGCGGCCTCTGCATTGAAGCACTCCATCGAGGGTGACTACAACATGGTCAGCGTTGCGGAAGTAGAAAAATTGGCCGGCGGCGACGGCTCCGGTCGAATCCAGCGTTAATAATCTTCCCCCGGGACTGTTTTAATCAGTCCCGGGGATTATTTTGGATATATTTTATCATTTTGCGTGGAAATATAGCATATTTTCAAAGGCGCTATCGTTGCTTCGGATAACACCCCACATCCAAATCCTGATAGGGATATACACGCTCCCAGCCGGTGGCTGTTTTTCGGATACTGGAGCGGTGGGCGGACAGGAGGCGGACAATCTGGTAAGCATCGATCCAAATCTCCGAATTGCACTCCTTTTGGCTCTCGTCAAAGACTAGCTGCAAGCCAAAATGGAGGTGGACCGTTTCGATATTGTTGACATTTTCCTTATCTGAATAACCGGTGCGGCCCATAAAACCAATCAAATCCCCGGCCTGCACCGTATCCCCTACTGCCAAACCATCGGCAAAGGGGTGATCCTTTTGCAAATGGGCATAGTAATAGTAGCGCCTGGAATCGAAGGAACGGATGCCGATGCGCCAGCCGCCGTAGCGGTTCCAGCCCATGGCCTCGATCACGCCCCCTTCCACCGCTACGATAGGAGTGCCAAGGCCGCCCATCAGGTCGTTGCCCAGGTGTTTTCTGGCAAAGCCAAAGGAGCGGCTCATGCCAAAATCGTCGCAGTGGCTGTAGCCATACCCCGCCGCTACCGGCGAGAAGGCTTTCAGGCCATAGGAAGCCACCCACTGGCCATCCTTTTCAATGGCAAAGCTACCCAGTAACCCGCCCAGGGCGGCCTCATAGGAGGCATGGTAGTAATCGTAGTATTTGTAGGTCTGCCCCAACAGTTCCGCCGGGGATTTCTCCCCTTTCAGGTCGGAAAATGCCTTTTTTACCCCTTTCAGGTCACTTTTCCCCCCGGTGCGGCAGGCCGCCAGCGCCAGGGCATCAATCCAGGAAATATGCTTTTCCTGGTCGAAGGTGGCAATGTCCTGCTCCATGGCATATTTCAGGGATTCATAGGGCACATCAAAATCCACCCACCGGATGGGCTCCGCCTGAACCGGCATGGCTATACCCAAAATCAACAAAATGCATACAAAAAACCGCCGTTTCATCCCATTCACCTCTCGGTTAGGGTATGAAAAGGCGGAATATTTATGTATGGCAGTTCATGGAGAATCGTAAATGATTATTTAACGCACGAACCTACAGTTCTATCATCCTGAGCGAGCGTCAGCGAGTCGAAGGATCTTCGCACGAAATTGCCCTTAAACATATCGTTAGTGCGTAGATCCTTCGACTCCGCTTCGCTTCGCTCAGGATGACATACATCTTACATTTACTCCGTTAAACAATCATTTACCGCAAATCTTTTTTGATCCCATCGGCAATGCGGTACACATCCTCCATGGTACTGATGGCGGAAATTTGGGCCTTATAGTAGCTGCTGTGGGAAACGCCCCGTAAGTACCAGGCGAAATGTTTTCTGGCCTCCAGGCAGGCAATGTGCTCGCCTTTGTCTTCTCTGGCCAACTCGAATTGCCGGACTGCCACATCCACACGGTGGCTCAGGGGCGGGCGAGCCGGAATCTCCTCCCCTTCCAGGGCTGCACGGGTTTCCGCAAAAACCCAGGGATCACCGAAGGTAGCTCTGCCGATCATAATGCCGTCGGCCCCGGTGCGCTTCAGGCATTTCACGGCGCTCTCGCCGCTGACAATATCGCCGTTGGCAATCACCGGAATGGAAAGCTGCTGTTTAACCTTGGTAATCATATCCCAGTCTGCCACGCCGGAGTAAAGCATCCCCCGGGTACGGCCGTGGACGGTGACCATGGCCGCGCCGTTATCCTCCATCCGCTTGGTAAACTCCAGCACGTTGATGCTGCCCTTATCCCAGCCCAGACGGCATTTTACCGTTACCGGCACATCCACCGCCCGGGTGACGGCAGCGACAATCTCCCCCGCCAGCTCCGGCGTACGCATCAGGCCGCAGCCGTCGCCGGAATTGGCGATTTTGGGCATGGGACAGCCCATGTTGATATCGAGAAAGTCGCAGCCGGAAATCTCCAGGGCCAATTGGGCCCCCTGGGCCATGATAGCCGGGTCATTGCCGAAGATTTGGGCACCGCAGATGCTGCCTTCGTTTTTCCGCAAGAGAGCAGCGCTTTTTTTATCCTTGTAAACCAGAGCCCGGCTGGAAACCATTTCCGTGACCGTCAAATTGGCACCATGTTGGGCGCATACCGTACGAAAGGCCCAGTCGGTCACCCCCGCCATGGGACCGAGGGCAATGGGGTTTTCAATTTCAATACTACCAATCCGCATGGGTGGTTCTCTCTTTCTTTGGTGAGATAAATGATTGTTTAGCGAACTGGCGCGGGAGCGCCCATGCCTTCCCCCGGGGGGAAGGTGGCCCGGCGAAGCCGGGTCGGATGAGGAATGCGGGCGATAACCTAAGATGTTGAATCCGTAAAGACTTGATGAAATCTTACCCATTATTAGGCCTGAAA
>JAFTHT010000061.1 GCA_017457285.1 Oscillospiraceae bacterium
ACGAATTCGCCGAAAACGTACACAAAATCATAACATTCTAACGCATGCTCCCCCAGTCACGGCTTGCGCCGTGCCAGCCCCCTCATAAATGAGGGGGCCAAGGTGCTGGTGCATAGCCAGGCCGCTAAACAATCATTTACACGCCTAAGCCGCACTTACAAGGCGATTTCTCAAAATCTCGTATAAACCCTGCCCGGCTGGATGGTGATGCCTTTCAGCCGGGCAAGTTCTGCCGCGGTGACGAAGGTGAAGCCCTGCTCCGTCAGCTCATCGATGATGCTCAGGGCCGCATCCACGGAGCTGTCGGACATATCGTGCAGCAGGATCACATCCCCATCCCTGACGGTGCGAATCACCGTTTCCTGAATGGCTTTGGCATCGGCGCTGGCCCAGTCCTTGGGGTCTACCGACCAGCTCAGAATCCCCAATCCGGCCCGTTTCGCCCCATTTTCCAGGATTTTCGAAGATTTCCCCCCGGGCGGCCGCAGAAACACCGGCCGGCAGCCCTCCGGCAGCAGCGCCAGGGTGTCCGCCAGCTCCCGTTCCAGCTGCTCGCTGTCCATGTCCGCCATGGAGCGGTGGCTGAAGCCGTGGAGGCCGATTTCGTGGCCCTCGTCGAAGATTCGTTTGGCTTCCTTCGGGTACTGTTCCAGCCGGTAGCCGCACAGCAGGAAGGTGGCCTGCACATCCCGGGCCTGGAGCCCATCCAGCAGCCGTCGGGTGTACCGGCCGGAGGGCCCATCGTCAAAGGTCAGGGCCACATATTTTTCAGCCCGGGCATAAACCGGGCAGGCCAGGCACATACATAAGAATAGCGCAAAAATCCGCTGCAAAATTATCACATCCTTCGGTTTACTTTTTCCCTTTTTGCTGGTATGATACAGAAAATAAGATGGAAATCCCAGGAGCGAATCATGTTACAGGATATCGGCACGCTGGGGTCGATTTGTGAAGAAACCCCACAGAAACGGAGAATGTTATGAGTATTGGAATGGACGCCCAGTGTATGCTGTGCCATTTTCGGCGGAATGTGGAGCTGGCCCGGAGCCTGGGGGATGAGGACACCGCAACCGCCTTTGCCCGGGCGCTGATGGAGCTGTATCTGGCCCGGCCGGACAGCACCCCCTCCATCGGCCCCGCCGTCAACGAGCTGTACCAGCGGTTCTATGGCCTGGAGGCCGACCGGTTCCGGCAGGAAAAGGAGGATTCCAACCGCTTCGTCCTGGAGCGGCTGGATGCCATCCGGGAAAAGGCCGAAACCGCCCCCGACCCGGTTCTGGCAGGGCTCCAATTGGCGATTTTGGGCAATTATATCGATTTTTCCGCCCTGCAAGGGGAGGTTTCCTTTGAAAAATTGGACAAAATGCTGGAATCCGCCCTGGAAATGGAGCTGGAGAACTACGGAGATTTTTACAAAGAGCTGTCGAAAGCAAAGAAACTGCTCTACCTGACGGACAACGCCGGGGAGATCGGCTTCGACCGGGTCTTTGCCGAGCAGATGCACCGGGCCTTCCCGGATTTGCAGATCACCTTCTGCGTCCGTGGGGGCCCCACCCAGAACGATGCCACCCGGGAAGATGCCGCCGCCCTGGGCATCCCCTTCCCGGTCATCGACAACGGCAACTGCGTGGCCGGCACCGACATCCCCCGGCTGGGCCCCGAGGCCAAAGCCGCCATGGATCAGGCGGATCTCATCATCTCCAAGGGTCAGGGCAACGCCGAAACCCTGCTGGGCTGCGGGTACAATATTTATTACGCATTTTTGATCAAATGCCCCCGGTTCATGACCCGCTACGGCAAACCCAAGCTGACGCCCATGCTGGTGAAGGAAAATTGATGTCATTGCGAAATCCGTCACTCCTGTCAATGTTGTGAACGTAGGGACAGTGTTTTTTTGCAATGACAGTATAGACTGGAGGTATTTACCATGACTTACGAACAAATCACCCATCATCCGGAGGTGTTGGCCCTGTTGGAGCGGGGCAATGCCAATTTGGGGGTGCTGGGGTTTACGGACCACTCCAAGGCCCACTGCGCCCTGGTGGCCGAGCGGGCGGGGTATATCCTGCGAAAGCTGGGCTATTCGGAGCATGAGCAGGAGCTGGCGAAAATTGCCGGATTTATGCACGACATCGGCAACGCCATCAACCGCACCCATCACGCGGAAATCGGCGCCATCCTGGCCAACGACCTGCTCAAAGGGGAGATGACCATGGCGGACCGGATCGCCGTTATCGCCGCCATCGGCAACCATGACGAATCCACCGGCGGTGCCAAGGACCCCATTTCTGCCGCCCTGGTGCTGGCGGACAAAACTGACGTCCGCCGCAACCGGGTCCGCACCAAGGAGCCGGAGAAATTCGACATCCACGACCGGGTGAATTATGCCGTCACCGGCTCCAGCCTGAAGGTGGAACCGGAGGAGAAGAAAATCGCCCTGAATTTGCAGATCGACGAGAATATTTGCACCATGTACGAATATTTCGACATTTTTCTGGGCCGGATGCTCCTGTGCCGTGGCGCGGCGGAAATGCTGGGCTGCAAATTCCGCCTCACCGTCAACGGCGGGAAGGTGCTGTGAGTCATTGCTTGCGGTACCACCCTTGCCCCCCTCATTTATGAGGGGGGAGTCCGAATCATTGTGAGCTGCATACTCCCCCCACCCCGGGCTTACGCCGGGGTACCCCCCTCATAAATGAGGGGGGGCAAGGGGTGCATCCTAAGCCAAACAACCATTCACGACCAAAATTGTAACCGGACCGGGTTTTGTCCGCCTTCTGCGCACAAACATCCACGGCCACAAAACCGCAAAATTCTCCCCCAAACCGGCGTTAATTTGTCTTGACAAACGGAAAAATCTGTTTTATCATGTATGTAGCGCCACATGACTGACGGTTTTCGCGGAGTCTACTGCGGGGGAGTGTGGTGTGTTTCAGCCGACCGTCTGGGCAGTTCGATCCGCAGGGATTGGATTGCCTTTTTTGCATATTAGGAGATTATTATGAGTTTTACATACAAGGGCCTTGCGGCCAATCTTGAAAAGCATACCGTCACCGGCGAGGAAATCGACCGCCAGCTTCAGCGGCTTCAGGAGCAGAGTCCCCGGATCGCCCTGGTCACCGACCGGCCCACGGAAATGGGCGACGAGGTGGTGCTGGATTACGCCGGCTTCTGCGACGGCGACCAGTTCGCCGGCGGCACCGCCGAGAATCAGACCCTGGTACTGGGCAGCGGGATGTTCATCCCCGGCTTCGAGGAGCAGCTGCTGGACAAGGTTCCCGGCGAAGAAGTGACGGTGAATGTGACCTTCCCCACTGCCTACCATTCCGAAGCCCTGGCGGGCAAGGCGGCCCAGTTCCGCTGCAAGCTCCACGCCATCCGGGTCAAGACCCCCTACGAGCTGGACGATACCTTCGCCAAAGAAGTGGGCGGCTGCGATACCTTCGCCGAAATGCGTCAGAAATTGGCCGAGAGCCTCCAGGCCTACTCCGACCAGCGGGGCGAGATGGATTTGCAGGACCGGCTGCTGCGGCAGGCAGCGGATACATTAGATATAGCGTTCACCGAAGAGCAGATTCAGTCCGCCATGGACGACCAGATGCAGACCATGAAGGCTCAGCTTTCCCAGCAGGGGCTGTCCCTGGAGATGTACTGCTCCTTCCTGAATACCACCGAGGCTGCCCTCCGGGAGGAATCCCGCAGCGCTGCCCTGTCCGCCCTGAAAAGCTGGGCCACGGTGGAGAAAATCGCCGAGCTTGAAAAGCTGGAGGCGGACCAGAAGGACATCGCCGATGCCGTGGCTGTGGTGGCCCGGCAGAACGACATGACCGTGGAGCAGCTCAAGCCCTACTACGATGCCGAGTTTGAGCAGGCCATCGTCAGAAGCATCATCACCGGCAAGGTCATGGGCCTGATCCGGGACGCCGCCAATGTGACGGTGGTGGAAAATTAAATCACAGCAGCTCAAAAAACCTGTCATCGCGAAATCAGTCCGCAGACTGGTGTGGCGATCTCCCAAAACTTCGGGATGCCCCTTTTCACAGGGGATTCCCACGCCGGTGTGCGCACCGGCTCGGAATGACAGCGTTTCTTTGGCAGGCTGAGATAAATAAAAACATCAATCATGTGCCCCAAGGGCACCAAAATCAAGGAGGACACCTACCATGGCAATCGTTTTTGATGAGAATGGCAAGTATGTGGACGAGAAGGGTTTCGTGAAGCTGGACCCCACCAAGTTCGCTGACTGGCAGATCGCTGAGGAGGCCGAAAAGACTCTGCCTTCCGTTGACTTCTTCCGCCAGAAGCTGGGCCTGCTGGAGGATGAGATCATCCCCTACGGCAAGACCCCCAAGATCGACTTTATCAAGGTTATGAACCGCCTGAAGGACAAGCCCGACGGCAAGTTCATCGAGGTCACCGCTGTGACCCCCACCCCCTTCGGTGAGGGCAAGTCCACCGTTTCTCTGGGCCTGATCGAGGGTCTGGGCTACATCGGCAAGAACGCCGGCGGCGCTCTGCGTCAGCCCTCCGGCGGCCCCACCATGAACGTCAAGGGTACCGCTGCCGGCGGCGGCAACGCTCTGCTGATGCCCATGACCGAGTTCTCCCTGGGTCTGACCGGCGACATCAACGACATCATGAACGCCCACAACCTGGCCATGGTCGCCCTGACTGCCCGTATGCAGCACGAGCGCAACAACACCGACGAGTGGCTGGCCAAGAAGGGCCTGAAGCGTCTGGACATCGACCCCAAGCGGGTGGAGATGGGCTGGATCATCGACTTCTGCGCTCAGTCCCTGCGTAACATCATCATCGGCATCGGCGGCCGTCTGGAC
>JAFTHT010000033.1 GCA_017457285.1 Oscillospiraceae bacterium
ACGGTCTTCTGGTTGGGGTTGAGGATATCGATCAGTCTCTTGTGGGTTCTGCGCTCGAACTGCTCACGGGAGTCCTTGTACTTGTGGACAGCCCGAAGGATGGTAACGACTTCCTTCTTGGTGGGCAGCGGGATGGGGCCGGAAACAGCGGCGCCGTTGCGCTTCGCGGTCTCCACGATCTTGGCCGCGCTGGAGTCGATCAGCTGATGATCGTAAGCCTTCAGCCGGATGCGGATCATTTCCTGGTTTGCCATGGTTGTTTTCCTCCTAAAATTTCGTACTCAGTTTTGCGTGGGTATCTGGGTACGGTCGAACTGTTTTGTTCACGCCGCCGTGCGTATCATTCTGGGCCATGAAAAATGGCCGACGCAAGGCCGACCTTTCCCCTGTCGCCAGCGATATACGCAAGCGCAAACAGAAGCAGTTCAGCCGCCCGATGACCGGACATACTCCGCAGAAGTTACCGTCTTTCGACGCAATCTCCTGCATCATCGCATACGCGCATAGTATCCCTACACACGCTAGGATATGATACCACCCTTTTCTCCAAATGTCAAGAACAATTTCAGAATTTTTCACAAAAATTTTTGCAATAATTCAGTCATTCCGACGGAGTAAAAAATCCGCATAAATGCAAGGAGCGGTGTTGCCACCGCTCCTTATGTTTAATCTCCGTAGAACGAACAGCTAATCCATCCATCTGTCACTCGCCACTTGCCATCTTCTTTTATCAAGAGCAGGCCATCATTGACATGATACTCGCCGCTCCCCTCATCGCCGGTTACTGTAAAAGAGATTTCCAACACATAGGCATCTGTAATCTCAAATTCTTCCTTGTCCCGGACATAATATGCATAATCATCGTAGATCTCCTCTTCCAGCTCCTCTAGCTCTTCCTCTGTGGCCCGACGAGTTTCTTCCACTTTGTATTTTATCTTAATATCATCTCCGTGCTGTTCCCATTTACTCTTTGCACTATCTATTTTTTCTTTGATTCGGTCATACGCATATCCATCGTAAAAACCCTCGTCATAAAAATCCTTCCAATATTCAGCATAGATTGAATACATCAGGTCCACATCCTGGGTTTCGTATGCTTCGAAATATTTATCCAATACCCTTTTATAACTGTTCTGTCTGACCCACACGACCGCCAAAACCACGACAATCGCCACAATCGCTTCGATTGCCCAGATTTTTGCTGAGCGCGTTTTGGTTGAGGCATCCGTTTTCTCGTTTGGGAACAACGAATTATTTTGCCCACAATATGTGCAAAACCTTTCGCTCATATTCATAGGCTGTCCGCAATGGTTACACCGCACACCAATTCCTCCTATTCTTGCCCCTCTTCCTCCATTTGCAGCCGTTTCCAGGTGGGGATATAGCCGCTCGGATTACAGGCTGTTGTTTGGCCCGTTTCCCGCAGATAATTGGGGCTGGCGGTATTCGCTGTGGGATAAGCCCCCACGATTACCGCGGCACTGGCACCCTGGGCGTAGCCGTTGGAGTACTGATGAATGTGCAAATACTCCAGCTCGTCCATTCCGTTTTTATAAGTAATCAGCACCGCACCCAGTAGCGCAGAGGAGCCGCAGCCCAGAAGTCCGCCAAAGGAGAACTCGGACATCAGCATGCCAAGGACAGAGGCAATCGCAGACAGGATGCTTAGGATGCCCACCGCCATGGCCAGGCTTGCACCCACGCACTCACAATCGTCGGCACTTTGCCGCATTTTCGATACCGCCACAATCACAAGCACATTGTACGCCGCCGCAATCAGACAGACGATAAAAATCGTACCCTTAACCGTACTGAATACCGACTCCAGCTCATCCGGGATATAGGTGCCCAACTGATTTCGCAAATCGCTTACGCCGGAATTCAACATCAGCCACATCAGGATAACACCGCACAGGTTGACGATGTAAACACCCAGAATAACATACAGTCCGGCTGTTTTAATGGGTTCCAGTGGTGAGCTGAACGAATCGATGTAAATCAGCCAGAATCCTACTGCCATCAGTACACCAGGAAGAACAATGATAAATTGCATCGCATCCAGGGCTGCGCCTACCTCATTAAAAATCCTCGCACCCTCTCCATCCAGAAAATCAGCCACAGCGAAGGTGGAATCCAGCGCGCTATCCATAGCAACCAAATTCATCAGTTGAACCAGCGTGAAGCACACGACGAATACCAAATACAGCGGAGATTTGGTCATGGCTCTCCAGCCCGTGCGGAACCGCTCGCCCCAGCTCTGGGTTTCCGGCAGTCTCTCCGGTACCGGATTGAGGATGGAGGCTGCCATCGGGGGCTCTTTTGCTATCTCTCCTGTCACGCTGGCTCCACAGCTGGCACAGAACCGGCCGTGGCCCGCAATTCGCTCGCCGCAATTACTGCAAAACATTTTCATCCGCTCCTTCTCTAATTTGACAAAGCACTATTGCCTTTCAAATTTGCGCCCATCAATTTCAATCGACACGGGCATATCGTTTTCATCCACGACCAACTTACAGGTGACACCATCAATGGTGACCGTCACATCCCCAAAAAACGACACCTTCACCTCACCATACCGGACAGTTTCGTCATCTTCCGTAACACTTTCCCATTGCTGGACTCCGTTGTAGGTGATGAAAGGATATTCATCGTAGCGAGTAATCCTGTGGATTTTGACCTCGCCCCCTTTTCGGAAGCGGTAGGTAGTTTCATACTTATACCACGTTTGGGCATCCCCCCAGGAGCCACTGCCGGAAATTTGGGAGTATTGACCCTCGAAAGTCATGCCAACTAGATTTTGGGCAATCCGGGCCTGTCTATCTGCGTTGGATTCGTTCACATTCCGAATCACCACCACTGCTACTACAATCAGAGCCAGCACCACTACCGCTACAGCCAAAGCTAGACCCCGCTTAGTTCGCTTTTTGGCTTGCTCCATTTCAAAAGCCCGTTGTTCATCCTCCAGCTTCAGCATTTCCAGCCGCTGCCTACATTCCCGGGCTCGCTCCGCCGAATCCAGGTAATCCAGCATCTTTTCAAAGCGCTGTAGTGCCTCCTTCAGGCTCGGCTCCGCCGGATAGGCCCGCTGGAGTCGGCAGGCCTCGGCATAGGCTACCTGGTTCTGTAACCGGATTGCCTCCTGTAGCCGAATCTCCTCTTGCTGGATTTTTTCCTCCTCCCGGCGCAAAAGGTATTGCTCCGTGGAACGCAGATAGCCTTCCAATTTTTTTCGCAGGTTCTCGTCTGCATAGCGGCAAGCATTACGATAGGAATTCCAATCACCAACGGATACCGGTGCGTTCCCCAGCTCTTGTTCGTTCCTCACTTTTAGCCGAGCCATCATCTTCACCACAAAGGCTTCCGCATTTTCCGGCTGCTGATCCAGCAGTTGCTCACAATAATCGTCCGCTTTGCCCCAATCACTGTCCTCCAGAAACTGCCTGGCCCGCCTGAGCAGCGGACTTGTGGCCGAAGATTCAGACTGGTCAATCCGTTTTCCGCAGCCCCCGCATATCTGCGTACTTGCTTGCAGCTCTGCGCCACAGTTGTTACAAAGCTTCATCAGCGGCCCCTCTTAATCCCGCCGCCGTCCGCAAGCGCTGCAGAAGTTCCGTCCTTCGATTAGGGTCTCACCGCAAAACGCACACTTGGCCGGCTCTTGGTTCTTTTCAGCAGCCTCCATCATCTCAATTCGTTTCCATGTGGGGATATATTGGTTGGCCGCAGGGGTTGCGGGCGCAGAAGAGGAGCTTCCGCCAAAGATGGACTGGTTCACACCTCGTCTGCCGCAATGAGGGCAGGACTCCGCCTGCCTGGAAACCATTTTGTGGCAATCAGGACAGGTAATCAGGTTGGAATTCCATGCCGGAACCTCTTCCGTCTTGTTCAGGAAAACCAACCCCAAAACAAAGTCGATGACCGCGCCAATCACCATGCCCCAACCGGCATAATTCAGAATCAGCATCATATTGTGATAATCCTCGTCCCAATAGTAGCGCCAGTCCTCCTTCGCATCCGCAGACATGGACAGCATGAACCATGCCACAATTGCGCCAATGATTGCGGAAACAATCATTCCTATGCCTTTACCCTTGTAATTATTGTTATCCATACGTTTTCTCCTATCTTTATTTCCAATTTTTAGTTTGGATAATCCAATTATATTATAATTACTCAATTATATCAATTCGCATTTTTTACAAATATCTACATGAGTAATTATACGGTTTTACATATACTTACGTTAGTATATCATCAAGGAGTGATGGTATGAAGTATTCCGATGCGCAAAAGGAAGCCACGGCCCGGTACAACAAAAAAGCTTATGACCGAATCAATGTGATTGTTAAAAAGGGACAGCGGCAGATTATTAAAGACTTCGCGGCTAGCCAGGGTAAGAGTTTGAACCGATTCATTTGCGATGCAATCGATTACCAAATGAAGCAATCCGTCACCAAAGACGAATGACCCTCCGCCGGGCGGAGGGTCATCTTTTTCTAAGGAAGATTTTGGATTGGGTATAACGCAAAAGG
Organism: Oscillospiraceae bacterium; assembly: GCA_017457285.1. Classification (GTDB taxonomy): domain Bacteria; phylum Bacillota; class Clostridia; order Oscillospirales; family Oscillospiraceae; genus Faecousia. The sequence continues at coordinate 4,533 of JAFTHT010000033.1, forward strand.
AGCGGTGTTGCCACCGCTCCTTAATACATTGCTCGGTTAATACTTAGGCCTTCTGCTCGGTCTTGGGCTTCGCAACCACGTTGCAAATCACCCAGCCAATGAGCCAAATGCCAGCAATCAGACCGGCAGCAATGCCGCCGCCGATGCCCAGGGCAACCAGAGTACCATTGAACATATCCTTGCCAGCCGCCAAGGAGCAGGCATAGGACTTCCAAGCCTCACAGCCACCAAAATAAACCGCACCCAGATAAAGCAGCACACTGATGTACTTGACCCAAACGCCCAGCTTCGTGCTGGTATCAGGCATAATCTTCATCATCATTCCCTCACTTTTCATAACCTAATTTCACCGTACTACGGTATCACTATTATAGTACACTTGCCGGCGTATATCAATCCACAAATTCGACAAATTATCCCCCCGGGAATTATGCAACATTTCACACCACCCAAATTCCGCCAGATTCTCCGTAGCTCTGTGCAATTTACGACAAATTCTCCCCAGCCCCTTCACCGGATTTTGTTCCGAGTGGAGATTATTTCCCGTTTCCCCGCCGATCCCTTGCTTTTTCGGAAATACACATTATAATAATATCCGGAATACATTATCAATTAAGGAGTTGATTTCTGTTATGGACGCAATCTTAGAATGGTTCAAGACCGTCTTCTCCAGCTCGCTCGTGATTATCTTTTCCATTGCCGCCCTGGGCTACCTGCTGGGCAGCTTCTCAATCAAGGGGCTGAGCCTTGGCACCTCCGGTGTGCTGCTGGTTGCGCTGGTCTTCGGTCATTTCGGACTGCTGGTCCCCTCCGTGGTGAAGAATCTGGGCCTGATTTGCTTCGTCACCGCCGTCGGCTTCATCGCCGGCCCCGGCTTCTTCCGGAACTTTAAGAAAAACGCCATTTCCTATGTTCTGCTGGGCATCGCCATCATCCTGGTGGGCGCTGCCACCTGCATTGGTGTCATCAAGCTGGCGGGCATCCCCACGCCCCTGTCCGTGGGCATGATGTCCGGCGCCCTGACCAGCACCCCCGGTCTGGCCGCCGCCATCGAGGCCACCAAGGACTCCACCGCCTCCGTAGGCTACGGCATCGCCTACCCCTTCGGCGTTGTTGGCGTGGTGCTGTTTGTCCAGTTGATTCCCAAACTGCTGAAAATCGACATCGCCAAGGAGCGGGAGCGGCTCATGGCTGCCAGCCAGGCCAGCACCCCCACCGGTGAAACGCTGGTGAAGAAAAACTACAAGCCGCTGGATGAATTTGGCCTGTTTGCCTTCGCTGTGGCGGCGATTTTGGGTGTGATGATTGGCAAAATCTCCATTCCCCTGCCCGGCGGCGCTCATTTCTCCCTGGGTACCTCCGGCGGTCCCCTGCTGGCAGGTCTGGTGATGGGTCACTTTGCCCATGTGGGCCCTGTGGCCATCGACGTACCCAAAAGGACCCTGGAAGTGGTCCGGGAAGTGGGCCTTGCCCTGTTCCTCATGGGCGCCGGCACCGAAGCCGGTCAGGGTTTCCTAGAAATCCTGGGCCAGTACGGCGTGCAGCTGTTCCTGCTGGGCGCGGTCATGACCATCCTGCCCATGATTGTGGGCTACATCCTCGCCACCAAGGTATTTAAGATTGATGTCCTCAGCTCTCTGGGCTCCATCTGTGGCGGCATGACCAGCACTCCCGCCCTGGGCACCCTGATGGCCGTCACCAAGTGTGAGGCCGTGGCCGTATCCTACGCTGCCACATACCCCCTGGCGCTGATTATGGTGGTCCTCTGCTGCGAGTTCATCCCAATTCTTTTCTGATACCGAACCGGCCTGCCAAACGGCAGGCCGGTATTTTTGCGCTTATTTTTTCCACAGATAGACCCGGCATTCGTAGGGCTGGAGCAGATCAGACTGGGTCTGATAATTCGTCAGGATCAGCCGGGCGCTGTCCAGGTCGAACCCGGCGGGAACCTTCATTTTGGTGGGTTTTTCGCTGAAGGAGCAAATGACCAGCAGCTTCTGGCAGGGCAGGCTCCTGCTATAGAGATACAGCTTCGGGTCCAGGGGGAAATGTTCCCGGTATTTTCCGTGGCGCACCACCTTCAGCTGCTTGCGCAGACCGATGGCCTTGCGGTAGAAGTTCAGAATGGAATCCGGGTCCGCCTCCTGGGCGGCTACGTTGATTTTTTTGTAATTTTGGTTTACATAAAACCACGGTTTCCCGGTGGTGAAGCCGGCGTTTTCCGTATCGTCCCACTGCACCGGGGTCCGGGCAGAGTCCCGGGAGGAGCGCCACATTTTCTTCAGCCGCTCTTCCGGGGATTTTTTCAGGTTGCTGTGGGCGTAGTTGTAGCGGGTCTGGACATCCTCATACATTTCCGGGTCCTGGGGCCGCCAGTTCAGCATACCGATTTCCTGGCCCTGGTACAAAAACGGTGTCCCCTGCTGAAACAGGTAGGCGGCCGCCAGGGTTTTTCCGGATTCGGCCCAGAATTTTTCGCTGCCGTACCGGGAGATGATCCGGGGATGGTCGTGATTTTCGATGTAGAGCATATTCCAGGCCCGGCCGGAAAGCCGGTACTGCCAGTCGGAGAAGGCCTTTTTCATCCGCCGCAGGGAAAATTTCGTAGGCAGATAGTCGGTGAACAGGCAGTCGGCGCACTGGCACTGAAACTGGATCATCATATCAATTTGACCAGTTTTTTCGTCGATGTAGCGCAGGGCCTGCTTCGGCCACACCAGAGGTGCCTCCGCCAAGGTGAAGCAGTCGTAATGGTCGAAGACCTCCCGCTTGAACTCCGCCAGGTACTCGTGAATCCGGGGGCCATGGTTGTAGTGGAGCATTCCTTTATAAATAGGAAACAGGTGGTCGTCCGGCAGGCCATCCTTTTTGGAGATGTAGGTAATCACATCCTCCCGGAAGCCATCCACCCCCATGTCCAGCCAGAAACGGAGGATTTTCTTAACCTCCTCCCGGACCAGAGGGTTATCCATGTTCAGATCCGGCTGCTTGACGGCGAACAGGTGCAGATAATATTCCCCCCGCACCTCATCGAAGGTCCAGGCCTTTCCCTCGAAATTGGAATCCCAGTTGTTGGGCAGGCTGCCGTCGGGCTTGGCCGGACGCCAGATGTAGTAGTCGGTGTAGGGCTCGATCCGGCGGCGGCTTTTCTGGAACCAGTCATGCTCGTCGCTGGTGTGATTCACCACCAGATCCATCAGCAGCTTCATGCCCCGCCGGTGTACCCCATCCAGCACCTGCCGGAAAGCCTCCATGCCTCCAAATTCCGGGGCGATGTCCATATAATCGGCGATGTCATAGCCGCAGTCCGCCCCGGGGGAGGGGTAGATGGGCGAAAACCAGATGCCGTCGCAGCCCAGGCTTTTGATGTAATCCAGCTTCTCCAGCACGCCCCACAGGTCGCCCATGCCGTCACCGTCGCCATCCTTGAAGCTCCGGGGCCAGATCTGGTAGAAAACCATGTCCTTGTACCAGCGCTTTCGTTCCATAAGATCCCTCCGTTTTTTGTGGATATATGTGGATTATACCACACTTTCACCCTTGCGTCACCACAAATATCGTGGTAAACTGTTAATATATTCGCTGACGAAAGTGATTTTTTCGCAAACTGGCGCGGGAGCGCCCATGCCTTCCCCCGGGGGGAAGGTGGCCCGGCGAAGCCGGGTCGGATGAGGAATGCGGGCGATAACCTAAGATGTTGAATCCGTAAAGACTTGATGAAATCTTACCCATTATTAGGCCTGAAA
>JAFTHT010000034.1 GCA_017457285.1 Oscillospiraceae bacterium
GCAATCTCCCGGTATCATCTACGATAAGGAAAAAGTTCGATGAACGTACAATGTAGAATGGGATTATCCATAGATTTTGGTGCGAATTAGGACCAAAGTTGTACCAGGAGATTGCCACGGCCTGCGGCCTCGCAATGACACGGTTGTTGAGATCGGCGCGTCGTTTTAGGCCGCTAAATAATCATTTACCACATTATCGACACGCTGGGGGAGGGTGCGGCTATAAATAGATCGCCTCGCCGGAGAGCTTGTCCCAGGTAAATTCGGTGGCCAGTTCTTTGGCGGAAATGGGGGTATTTTGTTCCAAAAGTCCGGCGGCGAAGGCCAATTTTCCAATCAATTCTTCCGGTTTCATCCATTTTCGCAGCTCTCCCAGGTCCAGGTCCCGGTCCCGCTTGCTCAGGCGGCGGCCGTCCGGGGCCAGCAGCATGGGCACATGGCCGTACTGGGGGTGGGGAAAGCCGAACAGCTCCTGTAAATACATCTGCCGGGGCGCGGAGCCCAGCAAATCCATCCCCCGGACCACCTCCGTTACCCCGGCCTCCCCGTCGTCCACGGTGACGGCCAACTGGTAGACATAACACCCATCCGCCCGGCGCACCACAAAATCTCCACAGTCTGTGGACAGATTTTGGATAAATGTACCCTGGCAGAGGTCGTTTACGGTGTAATTTTTATCGGGAACCATCACCCGCCAGGCCGGGAGCCGGTTGGGGGGATTTTGAAGATTCCGGCAGGTGCCGGCGTAGACGTAGGTGCCGTCGGACAGGTGGGGGGCGTTGACGTTGTGGAGCTGGCTGCGGGTGCAGTAGCAGGGGTAGAGCAGCCCCAGATCCCGCAATTTTTCAAAATAGCGGTCATAAACGGCGCTGCGCTGGCTTTGGGGGGCGGTTTCCTCGTCCCAGCTCAGGCCCAGCCACCGTAAATCATCCCGTAAAATATCCGCAAATGCGGCGCTGGTCCGCTGGGTGTCCAGGTCCTCCATCCGCAGCACCAGAAAGCCGCCCCGGGATTTGACGGACAGCCACCCGATGAGGGCGGCGAACACGTTGCCCAAATGCATCCGCCCGGAGGGCGTGGGCGCAAACCGCCCGATGGGTGTAGGTTGTGTGTCCATGGGTACCTCCTTGGATGGTGAATGATTGTTTGGCGTACTACTTTAGAATGTCATTGCGGGGCCCGAAGAGTCGTGGCAATCCGTTCTCCCCTGTCATTGCGAGGAGCGAAGCGACGTGGCAATCTCCCGGTAGAATGTCAGAAAAGTTATCATTTTAGGTGGATGCACCGGTTTAATAAGCATTTTACATCCTTCCGGATTTCTGTATTTGTGAGATTGTACCAGGAGATTGCCACGGCCCTTCGGGCCTCGCAATGACATCCTAATCTGATACGCAAAACAATCCTCTACCTTACAAGCAATTCCAATCTTCGTTCCAGCTTTTCCAGATTCTCGTCGGAGAGGCGGTCGTAGTTGACGATGAGACAGTGGTTTGCCTCCTCCGGGGCGGGGCCGTGATAGTAGGCGCTCAGGGGCTGGATTTTGATTCCGGCGGCCCAAAATCGCTCTGTCAGGGTTTCGTCGGATTCCTCTGTATCGAACCGCAGCAGAAAATGGAGCCCCGCATCCTTCTCAAGAATCGTAATTTTGTCGGAAATGGGGCTGGAGTTCAGCAGTTCCACCAAACGGTTGCGTCGGTTTTTGTATAATTTGCGCATCCGGTTAATGTGTTTTTCGAAATGCCCCCGGCTCAGGAACCGCTCCAGGGTGTACTGCTCGAAGGAGGGCACCGTGCAGCCGTAAAAGCCCAGCTTTTCCTGAAACCGGGCCATCAGGGCCGGGGGCAGCACCATGTAGCTGATTCGGATGGAGGGGGCCAGGCTTTTGGAGAAGGTGTTCATGTAGATCACCCGGCCGGCCCGGTCCAGGGATTGGAGCGCCGGCAGAGGCCGGGCATCGAAGCGGAACTCGCTGTCGTAGTCGTCCTCAATGATCCACCGGTCCCCTCTCGCCGCCCAGTTCAGCAGCTCCAGCCGCCGCTGGGTGGGCATCACCTGCCCCGTGGGGAAATGGTGGCTGGGGGAAATGTGCAGCACATGGGCGTTTTCCAGAGTTTCGGGCATGACTCCCAGGCTGTCCATGGGGGCCGCCAGACAGCCCGCACCGCTGGCGGCATAAATTTTCAGAATTTTTCCGTAGCCCGGGTCCTCCACGGCGTAGATTTTGTCCCGGCCCAGGAGCTGAATGAGTAAATTGTAAAGAAAGTCCGTTCCCGCACCGATGAGGATGTTCTCCGGCGCCACGTTCATGCCCCGGAAGGCTCCCAGATGGGCGGCGATGGCCCGGCGCAGGGGGGCGTAGCCCTGGTTGGGCAGGGGCCGCAGGAGGCTTTCGCCATAGTCCAGCATGACCTCCCGCTGGAGCCGGCTCCAGACGGAGAAGGGGAATTTCCCCGGTCCGCCGCCGGTGAGGTCGATGTAATCGGAATCCTCCGGCTCCGGCTGGGCCGGGATGGAGGGGGGCGATGGCGGGGCCTCCAGGGCCTCCACGAAATAGCCCACCTTCTCCCGGGCGGTGATGAAGCCCTCGGAAAGGAGCTGGGCGTAGGCCCCCTCCACGGTGATTTTGCTGACCTCCAGATTGGCGGCCAGGGCCCGTTTGGAGGGCAGCTTCTGCCCCGGGGCCAGCCTGCCGGAGAGGATGTCGGCGCGGATGCACTGGTAGAGGCTCTCGTAAAGGGGCACCCCGGGAGCCTTTTTCAGCTGATAGGTCAGCATGGCGTGACCTCCGGGATTCCAACTTCTGTGGGATAAATAATCAGAATACTCCCGTTTTTAACGGAAATTTCCGCAGGATTCCCAATAAAATGGTTGCTGCAGCCCAGGGGATATCCGGCGGTCAGGGTGCCGTTTTCCAGGCCGTATTGCAGCCCCCGGATGCTGACCCCTTCCGCGTCGGCCCCCAGGCAGAACACCGACAGGATGCCCTGGGCAGCGGGGAAGGAGATTTTGGAATTTTTGATGACAACGGCGGCTTCCCGCTTGCCAATCAGGCAGCCGGTGGCCCCGTGGTCCGCCAGAAATTGCAGAGTCTGGAGGTTGGCGATGGCGTGGTCGAATCGGGAGCCCTCCAGGGCGCCGTAGAGGAGAAAGCGGCGGAAGCCCAGCTTCAGGCCCTGGCGCACCGCCAGCATGGAGTCGGTGTCGTCCTTCTCCACCGGGAACACCTGGGCGTTTTCCGGCACATAGCCCAGGGAGTCGAAATCCCCGATGATGCCGTCGGGGGTCAGCCCCAGCTGATGCAAATGCCGCAGGCCGCCGTCCGCCGCCAGAATATAGTCCTGGGGCCCGATGGGGCAGGCCAGCTTTTCAAATTCCCCGGCGCAAAAAATCACGCAGGTTTCCATGGATTTCACCTCCTGATTGAGTGGAAAGGGGATGGCGGAATGGATGGTTGTGTTCGCCAGCACCTGTTTCTTGCCCCCCTCATTTATGAGGGGGGTGCCCCGAAGGGGCGGGGGGAGTCTGAAAGCACGATTCCCTTTTCTTATACGGTATCCTCCCCCCGACCTTCGCTACGCTCGGCCACCCCCCTCGTAAACGAGGGGGGCAAGGCGTTACTTTCTGGATTCTTAAACCTTCTCCAGTTCCTTCACGGCCCAGCTCAGGCCCTTGGGGTAGAAGAAGCGGAGCTTCTCATCGGCGATGGACATGGTCACTTCCTGGGCCGTCCGCAGCTCTCCGTCCAGATTGATGGGGGTGGGCTTGTCGCAGATGATTTTGATTTCCTTGGTGCGGTAGTGCCGCACGATTTTGGGCAGCTCCTTGTACCGGCCGTTTTTGTACTTGCCGATGATGCCCGGGACCTGGAGCCGGGATACTTGTTTCACCAGCAGCACATCCAGCAGCCCGTCCGCCGGGTCCGCCTCCGGCACCGGCTGGAAGCCGCCGCCGTAAAAGCGGCCGTTGCACACGCAGACGAAGGTCTGCTTGCCGTCGATGCGCTTTCCGTTGATTTCCACGATGTAATGCTCGGCGATGCCCTTGATGACGTTGACCAGGGTGCTGGCGGCGTAGGCCCGGAAGCCGTGCAAGAGGGGCAGCCGCTTGTACCGGGACACATCGGTGCCGATTCGGGCGTCCAGGCCCACGGAGCAGATGTTCATGGCGATGTCGCCGTTGCAGCGGATCAGGTCGAAGGTGGCCTCTTCGGCGTCCAGCAGACGGTCCAGACTGAAAAAGGCCCGGGGGTCGTCGAATAATTTCACGAAATCGTTGCCGCTGCCTCCGGAAAAGACGGTGACGGCGGCGTTGGAAAAGCCAGCGGCCCCCTGAACCACCTCGTTGAGGGTGCCATCGCCGCCGCAGGCGTAGAGCCGGATTTCCTCCCCCTTGGCGGCGGCCTCCCGGGCGATGCGGCGGCACTCTCCGGGGGCGGTGGACACCCGGATCTCATAGGGCAGGCCCTGGTCTTTCATGGTTTTGTGGATGACCTCGCTGTATTCCGCAGTCCGGTCCCGACTCCCCGCCGCCGGGTTGATGATGAATAGATGGGTCATAAAATCCTCCCGCTATGTAGAGATATGAGATACGAGATATGAGATATGAGATATGGGAAATACGACTATCTTGTATCTCGTATCTCATATCTCGTATCTCGTATCTATGAATTGCTGTGTATTTTACATCACTTCTTCGTTCTTCCGCCCAGGTACATATAATAGTCGCACTTGATCATGCCGTTGTAGAGCTTGCGTTTTTTGTCGGCCCGGCGGCCGAAGTAATGCTCGAACTCCGGCTCGGAGGTGATGATGTATTTTTTCCAGCCGTCGGCGAATTTCAGATGCCGGCCCAGGGCGGCGTAGAGCCGCTGAGCGGACTGCTGTTCCATCATCCGCTGGCCGTAGGGCGGGTTGCAGATCAGGATGCCGCTGTCGGTGGGCAGGCTCATTTTGGTGGCGTTGCCGTCCTTAAATTCGATGCAGTCGGCCACACCGGCCTTCCGGGCGTTGGCCATGGCCAGGGAAACGCATTTGGGGTCGTTGTCGGAGCCCAGGATGCGGTAGTTGCCCTTGAATTCCTTGTCCATGGCCTCCCCCCGGGCGTTCTGCCAGATTTCCGGGGTGAGCCAGTCGAAGGCTTCCGCCGCGAAACGCCGCCGCAGGCCGGGGGCCCGGTTTTTGGCGATGAGGGCCGCCTCGATGGGGATGGTGCCGGAGCCGCAGAAGGGGTCCCAGACGAAGTCCCGGCCCCGGTATTTGGTTAACATAACCATGGCGGCGGCCAGGGTTTCCCGCAGGGGGGCGTCGTTGCCGATGGCCCGGTAGCCCCGCTTGTGCAGGCCGGGGCCGGAGGTGTCCAGATACAGCTGGCACCGGTCGTTCATCAGGGAGAACTGGAGCTGATATTTGGCCCCGTCCTCGGGAAGCCAGCTCAGGCCCCAGCGTTCCCCGAGGCGCTTGCTGGCGGCCTTTTTGATGATGGCCTGGCAGTCGGGAACGGACATGAGTGTGCTGTTCAAACAGTGGCCTTTCACGGGAAAAGCGCCGTTTTTGGGGATGAAATGTTCCAATTCCGTCCGGTAGACCCCCTGAAAAAGCTCCTCGAAGGTCTTGGCGGGGAAGTCGGCAAGCACGATCAAAACCCGTTCGCCGGTCCGCAGACCGATGTTGGCCCGGGCGATGGCGCTCTCGTCGCCGGAGAACAGCACCCGTCCGTTCTCCACCCGAACATTCTCCAAATCCAGCCGCCGAAGCTCATCCCCGGCAATGCCCTCCAGCCCAAACAGACAGGGGACAGAAAATTCAAAAGTTGACATAATACCTCCATTCTAATTCCCTTCCCCCCGGGGGGAAGGGCGGTCTGTCGAAAAGCGATTGCACAGATAAATGATTGTTTAGCGTACTAAGATCATGCTGTCATTGCGAGGCCCGAAGGGCCGTGGCAATCTCCCGGTATCATCTACGATAAGGAAAAAGTTCGATGAACGTACAATGTAGAATGGGATTATCCATAGATTTTGGTGC
>JAFTHT010000065.1 GCA_017457285.1 Oscillospiraceae bacterium
AAAACTGATTTTCGAGCGGGCGGTGGATATTTTGTCGCAAATTGAAGTCACGAAAACACCAGGAATACTGGATGTATTTCGGTGTTTTCGGGGCGAAAAGTTGCGGCAAAAGATACGCCGCTTCGCCGAAAAGGAGTTTTTAGAGGTCCCCATTCATTTACACCCAATAAAAACCAAAGCCGCCGGATGGTTCCGGCGGCTTTGGTTATTAGTATTCCTCTACATATTCCTGCATGACCTCATCGGCGATGAGGTGATCCATGCTTTGGCGTCTGCCCTCGAAATAGTTGATGCGGACGGCTTCGACGCATTCTTCCATGGACGGATGTCCGATGTAGTACAGATCCCCAAGCTGGTAGTAGGTGGGGTAGCCTTCGCTGTTGTGGTAGGTTTCATAATAGTAGCCCAGCAGGTCTGTGCGGTAGCAGTCATTCATGTACATCCGGACAATTTTCTGGGAATTTACGTTCATCGGCTCTTCGAAATCTACGACCACATCCCGGAAGGTCACCAAATAAGTGTACCAGCCCTCGGGATTCAGCTCGGTGGTGATATGGTAGAACAGTACCAGGGCGTTGTTGCCGTAGTAATCGTTGCCGGAATGGCTGGAGAAATCCACCTCATCATTATAAAGATACATGGCGCCCACATAGGTAATGTTGGCGCTGGAGGGGTCATCCATCCAATCCTGTGTCCAGGAGACCATGGTGGCATCGGCGGCTTCCTGGGCTTTGCCGCCGTAGTATTGAAGAATCTCACGGGGATTTTGCTGGGCATGATAGGGCATGCCGTTGATCTCAATATCCGCTTCGGTTCTGGTCAGAATAATGCCATAGTCCCGGGCCAGGGATTCGGCGCTGCCCACATCCTCCAGCTTGGCGTGGCGGACATCGCCGTTGGACAGACCCTGGGTGGCATTCTCGAAATGGACATCCCAGTGGAGCGTATTGTCCTCCAGTTCAACGGTGGCCGAGCCGGGGAGGGAATTGGGGAAACCCATGGAACCGACGCCGCTGGGGCTGTAAATGGTGTAGCTGACATTTTCGAAGGGGTCCACCTCCCGCAGGGGCTTCAGCTGGTCGACGGTATGGGTGAAGTTTTCGTAGGTGAAGGAAGCCTCCATGACCATGGACAGAGAGTCGATGCCATAGGAATCGGTATTCCAGGAAACATCCACGGTGTCGCCGGTGCGCAGGGTGTCGGAGGCTTCATAAGCCAGTTGGTAGGGCTCCATGTCGGAGAAAATGTAAGTCGCGGCCTCCTTGGGGGTCTTGTCGCCGAAGTAGGAGGCGTCCAGATTGGTTTTGAGCTTGTCGGAATGGTCATCGATCAGACGCGCATAGTCCAGGTAGACGCTGAGGCTGCCATAATTTTCGAAGCCCTGATCCTCGCAGATCACGTATTCGTTCAGGGAAATCTCAGGCAGGGGCTCGGTAGCCTCGGTAGCTTCGGTGGTCTCGGTGGGGGCGGTGGTTTGCTCATTTTCGGGCTTGCTGTTGGATTCGGGGGCCGGATCATCGCCGCAGGCGCACAGGCCCAGGGCCAGGATCAGGCAGAGAAGAGCCAGAATCAATTTCTTCATAATAATACCTCTTTCCTGAATTATTTTTCCATATTATATCATTTTCACTATTTATGATAATATCTGGAAACAGAGAAACGGCGCGCAGTAACGTGGGGAAAAGGCCTGGACAAAGGAAAAAATCGTTGAATTTCCGCCCCCATTCCTCTGGGGCACCTTTCAGCAAAGGTATTTCCGTGGGAGGATTGCTTTTTGCGCCAAAATCGGGTAGTATATACCCAAAGGAGTGATTCCATGGGATATACCGATTTGATTTTTGACCTTTATGGCACCTTGGTGGACATCCACACCGAGGAAAATGACCTGGTTTGGGAGAAAACCGCCCTGTATTTTGGCTACTATGGGGCCCATTTTACCCCCGATGGGTTGCGCGCCGCCTTTCAGGCCGAGCTTGCCCGGCGGGAGGCGAAAGCCGGACAGAGCTACGAATGTTTCCCGGATATCCCCTTTGAGCAGGTAATGGCGGAACTTTTTCGCCAGAAAAATGTGGAAAACGCCGATGTTCTGGGCATCAACGCCGCCCAGCTCTTTCGCATCAGTTCCACGGAATATCTGCGGCTCTACCCCGGCACCCTGGAGGCCTTGGCAAAGCTCCGGGCCAAGGGCCTGCGGCTGTGGCTCCTGAGCAACGCTCAGCGGGTGTTCACCGCCTTTGAGCTGACCCATCTGGGCCTGGGGGCACAGCTGGACGGCATCTACATTTCCTCCGACCACCGGTGCCGCAAGCCCGACACCCGGTTCTATCAGGCGTTAATTTCTGAACAGAAGCTGAATGTGGAAAACTGCCTGATGATCGGCAACGACCGGCAGACCGACATTGCCGGGGCGAAAACGCTTGGAATGGCCACCTTATATATGCACACCGGCCTGACGCCCCCGGACCAGTCCCAGGCGGATCCGGCCCTCCATCCGGCGGTGGCCGGCGGCCCCCATTACGAATTTGAGGGGGACGATTGGAGCATTTTGGAGCCCCTGATTGAGAAGATTTGCCTATGAAAACCCGCAAACTCACAACTTTATCCCTGCTGACCGCCATCGCCCTGACCATCTTCGTCATCGAGGCCCAGATTCCGGCCCTGGTGCCCATCCCCGGCATCAAGCTGGGCCTGGCCAACATCGTCACCGTGTTCACCGTGTTCCGGTTCCGGGGCCGGGATGGGGCGGCGGTGCTGGCAGTGCGGATTTTTTTGGGAGCCATCTACGCCGGCTTCAGCACCATTTTCTATTCCGCCGCCGGCGGTGCTCTGGCGATATTCGCGACCATTGTGTTAAAGAAAATATTAACCGATAAACAGCTCTGGGTGGCCGGTGCCATCGGGGCCATCGCCCACTCCATCGGCCAGATGGCCATGGCGGTGCTGCTGACCCAAACCCCGGGCCTGGCGGTTTACCTGCCGGTTATGATCGTTTGCAGCATTATTTCCGGGGTTTTTACCGGGCTTTGCGCCCAATTTCTGCTGAATCGAGGAGAAAAACTGTGGAAAATTTCTTCCGAATGAATATGACGGCCCAGCAGATCAACGCCATCTCCAACCTGGGCCTGGCCCACATTGGCGACGGGGTTTTCGAGCTGCTGTGCCGGAGCTGGCTGTGTGCCACGGGCAATGTCCGGGTGGATGTCCTTCATAAGGAGACAGTCAAGCTGGTGAAGGCCCCCTCCCAGGCGAAATTCGCGGACATCCTGCACCCCCACCTGACGGAGGAGGAGCTGGCCTACTACCGCCGGGGCAAAAATGCCCACGTCCACGCCGTCCCCAAGGGGGCCACCCCCGCCGAATACGCCAAGGCCACCGGCCTGGAATGCCTCTTCGGCGCGCTCTACCTCTCCGGCCAAACAGACCGGCTCAATGAGCTGTTTCATATCATCATCGGTTTGTAGGAAATTTCGATATTTCGATAAATGATTGTTTAGCGAACTGGCGCGGGAGCGCCCATGCCTTCCCCCGGGGGGAAGGTGGCCCGGCGAAGCCGGGTCGGATGAGGAATGCGGGAGATAACCTAAGATGACGAATCCGCAAAGACTTGCTGAAATCTTACCTGCTAAAAAGCCTGAACACGGTACAAAATCGAACATTTCCGCCCGCATTCCTCATCAGTCACCGCCTTGCGGCGGCGACAGCTTCCCCCCGGGGGAAGCCATGGCGCCCCTTCGGGGCGCTCGGTGGCCGTAGGCCACCGCAATTCAAACGCACCGCTAAACAATC
>JAFTHT010000035.1 GCA_017457285.1 Oscillospiraceae bacterium
ACCAAAATCTATGGATAATCCCATTCTACATTGTACGTTCATCGAACTTTTTCCTTATCGTAGATGATACCGGGAGATTGCCACGTCGCTTCGCTCCTCGCAATGACAGCTTGATCTTAGTGCGCTAAACAATCATTTACCAATTTACTTCTCCCCATCCAAAATGGCCACCACGGCGGCGTCGATGGGGGCATCCATGCAGTACCGGGCGGCGACGGTGCCGGTGGCCAGCAGGACCCGGTCGCCCTTCCCGGCGCCCACCTGATCCGCCGCCACCAGCTCCTCGCCGCCGGTGTCCACCAGCAGGAAGGTCTGGCCCATGAGGCAATTTGCTTTCCGGGTGGCCCATACCGAGCCGGTGACAGTTCCGATCTTCAATTCGATCCCTCCAAAATTTCCTTGGCCAGGGGTGTCAGCACCGCCCCGGGGCCAGGTTGCTGGCCCGCCTGGCGCAGGGCCCTGGCCTCCTGGGCGGTGATGAGCCGCCGCCGTCCGCCGTCGGTGAACAGTACCCCCCAATTCTTCAGCTCCCGCTGGGCGGTGGCCAAGCTGGATGCCAGGGCCCGGTTCTTCGCCTGGGGCAGGCCCGGGGTGTACAAATACACCGGCTTCCCCTCCGCCAGGGCGGACAGCACCCGTTCATCCCGGAAGCACAGAAGCTCCCCAATCGTCAGCGAGCCGATGACAACCGCGTCATAGGGCTCCTTTCCGTAGGAAAATCCAAGTTCCGCCGCCGGTTCGGTGCCGATGAGCAAGGCGTTCCTCACGGCAAAATCCTCCCGAAACAGCCCTTTTGCAGGCCGCAGGCGTTGGCCTCGTCGGTATCCAGATGGACGGCGGCCCGAAAATCCGGGTGGATACGGACCACCACATCCTCAAAAATCACCGGCCGGTCGGTAAAAGTTTGCAGTCGCACCACCTGTTTGTCCGCCACTCGGAAACGCTCCCCCTCCTGGGGGGACAGGTGAATGTGCCGCCGGGCGGCCATGACCCCGGCCCTCAATTCCACCTTTCCCATGGGCCCCGCCAACGTGATCCCAGGGGTGGCCTCCACCTTGCCGGAGAGCCGGACGGGAGGCCGGATGCCCAGCTTTCGCCCATCGGTCAGGGAAATTTCCACCTGGGCCTCCCCCCGCTCCGGCCCCAGCACCGCCACATTTTCAAATGTGCCCCTGGGGCCCACCACCGTGACCCGCTCCCGGGCCAAAAACTGCCCCGGCTGGGACAGGGGCCGCTCCGCCGTCAGCTTGTGCCCAAACAGCACCTGGGCCTGGGCTTCCGTCAGATGCACATGCCGCCCGGACACCTCAATGGGCACAAAAAGCCGCCCCAGCACCGCCTGGGCCAGTGCATCAAGATTCCTGGATTCCATCGCTTCCCTCCTTGGAAGGTAAATGGTTGTTTCGCAAGGGGTGCTACCGTAAACAAACCACTACCCCAAATCCTTCTTCATCCGAATCATCAAAATATACACCATGCCGCTCATGCGGTTCAGAGCCTGGAGGATGTCCGGTCGGGTGCAATTTCCCTCGGAATCCGTAAAGGCGTGAGCCGCCGCCAGCTCCGCCGAGCGGACGGCACAGCGGCATCGGTTCAGCCGCAGGAGCGCTTCGCCATCGGTGGCCTCGGGCATGAAATGGGGCTGGCCGTAGTAGTCCGCCGGATGATGGCTCCGGGCTCGGATCTGCTCCGCCGACAGGCCGCAGAGCTTATCGCATTTTACCTTTTCCGACAGAACCTCGCAGCGTATCAGCTGTCTGGCAAGAGATAAAATCTCTCCAATTTCTCCGGAATGTGGTTTATTTAATGCATTTTGGCAGAGCAAAAGTTCCGCCTCCAGCGCATCCACCGCCCCCCGGAAGGCGATTCTCGGGTGGGTCTTGGGCACCAGAACATCCCCATGGAGGTGGGTCATATGCTCCGGTTTTTCCGTCAAAACCGCCCCATTTGGAAGTCGGTATTCAGCGATGGGGGCCTCCGACGCCGGGCGAATGGGGATTTTCTCACGGGTCAAAAAATCCCGGGCCCCGGGGGTCAGGGTGTCCTTCTCCCCCAGGAAGAAGACCCGCTGGCCCTGCCGGTTGCGGATATTGGCCCGGACGTTCTCTTCGGTGTAGAGCATCAGCCCTTAGGCGCGGGGCCGGACTTGGGGGATTTGGGCAGGATGGCGTCCACCTCAGTGTGGGGCCGGGCGATGACGTGGACGGAGATCAGCTCCCCCACCTTCTCCGCCGCGGCGGCACCGGCATCGGTGGCAGCCTTCACGGCACCCACGTCACCCCGGACCATGACGGTCACCAGACCGCCGCCCACCTGCTCCTTGCCCACCAGCTGGACATTGGCGGACTTGACCATGGCATCCGCCGCCTCAATCGCCCCGATGAGGCCCTTGGTTTCGATCATACCTAAAGAATTGGTGTCCATAATGTTACTTCCTTTCATTGTTTGGGTATGGTGCGGAAGCGCCCGGCTTTCCCCCCCAGGGGGAAGGATTCACTCATTTCCCGTGTCCTCCGTCTGCCAGCACCAGGGTTTTGATGACCACGGGGAGGGCGGGGCCTACCGGGGCATTCACATCCAGGTAGCTCCCCGGCTCCAGGCGCAGCCGGTCCAGGCACAGCAAGGGGCGGCTGGGTTCCATTCGCAGCGCCAGGGCCTGGCCCAGGGCCTTCGCCATGTCCTGTTCCATGGCGAGGCACAGGGGGCCTTTGGGATAATTGGCTAAAATCCGCTCCGCTAATTTGGTGATTTCGCCGTAATTTTGAGGATATTCCCCAAGAATCAGCACCCCGATTTTCTCCGTCATCGGGTCCCCCAGGAGGTAAACCGGGAGATTTTTCAGGGGGAAATCCACATTCCGGTGGTAAACGGTGCTGCCGGACAGCTGGGCGCTGTGGCATCCGGCGCCAATGACTGTGGCCCGGATGGTCTCGGCACCCAGCACATACTCCCCGGCGCACAGGCGGCTATTCCGGATGGCCTGGCCCAAAACCGGCCCCATGTCCCCAAATTTCAGAGGCGGATGGACCGTTTCAATGCAATCCGCCACCCCGCCGGAGAAGGAGATGACCCAACCCCTGTCATCGCGAGGAGCGAAGCGACGTGGCAATCTCCTATGGATATCCAAAACCTCAGGAGATTGCCACGACCAGTCTGCGGACTGGTCTCGCAATGACATATGTGTTTGGGCAGCCTCCTTCGTCCACAGCTGCTCCAGCAAGGGGGTGGGCTCCCGGAGGCCGGCGGCCATTTCCAGAGCATTTACCAACTTTTTCGAAATGTTTTTTAGTTCTTCACCGGCAAAATCGCCGATTTTCAAATCAGTCAGGCCATTCAACGCCGGGGATACATAGGTAACCTTTCCCTGGCTGTCCTGCTTCACCAGCCGGCCACCCACGTTCAGGCAGCCGGTGGCGGTGATTTTTCCGTCCTTGATCCAGGCCAGATTGCTGGTGCCGCCGCCGATGTCCATGTGCAGCACCCGTTTCCCGGTCCGCTCCGACAGCGCCACCGCCCCGGCCCCCTTGGCTGCCAGCACGCTCTCCAGCTCCGGTCCCGCCGTGGCCACCACAAATTCCCCCGCAAAGTCCGACAGGGCCTCCAGCACCGACCGGGCGTTCTCCTTCCGGGAGGTTTCCCCGGTGATGATGATGGCCCCGGTGTCCACCGATTCCCGCCGAAGTCCGGCTTTTTCGTATTCTTCCGCCACGATTTCCCGGATTTTTTCTCCATTTACCAGGTTTTCGCCCAATAATGGAGTGAAATGCACCGGGCTCCGGTACAAAATCTGCCGCCCGGTGATGGCCAGCTCCGGCACCGCAAAGGCCCCGGCCCGGTTCTCCACCGCCAGCTTCGACACGATCATCTGGGTGGAGGTGGTGCCCACATCCAGGCCCACGCTGATCAGCTCAGCCATGGCCCGTGACCTCCGCCAGGACCGCGCGGGCCATTTCCGCCGTCACCGGGGTGGGATTGGTGTCGCAGCAGGGGTCGGAAAGGGCGGCTTTTATAATTTTTTCCGCATTTTTCCGAACTTCTGCCGGAGAAACGCCCGCCTCCGCCAGGGTGGAGGGCAGCGCCAGCTCCCGGCGCAGACGCACCAAAGCGTTCCGCAAATTCCGCTGGGCCACCGCCTCCGCGCTGCCCTCCAGCCCCGCCAGACGGGCCAATTCCCCATATTTTTGCGAGGGGCTATGGACCAGCACCGCCGGGAGCAGGATGGCATTGAGCCGCCCGTGGGGGACATGGAACGCGCCGCCCAGGCTGTGGGCCAGAGCATGGCACAGGCCCAGCCCGGCATTGGTAAAGGCCTGGCCCGCCATGGTGGCGGCATAATGGACCCGGGCCCGGGCCTGCAAATCCCCCCGGCAGGAGGGCAGAAGCCCCTTCAGGGTTTCCCGGAACGCCGCCACCGCCAGGGCATCGCTGAAGGGGGTGGCGTTTTTCACCACGAAGGCCTCCAGCGCATGGGTCAGTACATCAAAGCCCCCGTCGGCGATGAGGCTTTTGGGGAGCTTTGCCACCAAATTGGCATCCAAAACCGCCACCTCAGGGCGCAATTTCGGGTCCACCAGGGGGTGCTTCACCCCATCGTGGGTCAAAATGGCGAAATCCGTCACCTCCGACCCGGAGCCGGAGGTGGTGGGCACCGCAATGAGCCGGGCCCTGGTGCCGGAAAAATAGGCCATTGCCTTGGCGCAGTCCATGGCGCTGCCGCCGCCCAGGGCCAGGATGGTATCGGGCTGAAACGCCTTCACCGCCGCAGCCCCCTCCGCCGCCAGCCGGGCCGATGGGTCGGGGGATACATTATAATAATAAGAAACCTCCGCAGCGCCCCGGGCCAGGCTCTGGGCGGTGCCGTCCTTGTAAAAATAGGGGTCCGTCACCACCAGCAGCCGCCCCAGGTCCATGGCAGCCAGGGATTCCAGGCCAAAGAGAATCCGCGTTCCGGCTGTAAACTGTTGCAATCGATCACCTTCTTTTCCAGACAAGGTCGTTTGTGGTGCGGTAAATGATTGTTTAACGAACTGGCGCGGGAGCGCCCATGCCTTCCCCCGGGGGGAAGGTGGCCCGGCGAAGCCGGGTCGGATGAGGAATACGGGCGATCACCTGAGGTGACGAATCCGTAAAGACTTGCTGAATCTTACCTGCTAAAAAGCCTGAACACAGTACAAAATCGAACATTTCCGCCCGCATTCCTCATCAGTCACCGCCTTGCGGCGGCGACAGCTTCCCCCCGGGGGAAGCCATGGCGCC
>JAFTHT010000066.1 GCA_017457285.1 Oscillospiraceae bacterium
CTCATTTATGAGGGGGCTGGCACGGCGCAAGCCGTGACTGGGGGAGCATGCGTTAGAATGTTATGATTTTGTGTACGTTTTCGGCGAATTCGTAACATCTTACGGACTCCCCCCGACCTTCGCTTCGCTCGGCCACCCCCCCTCATAAATGAGGGGGGCAAGGGGTGCTTCCTACTCTAATCAATCATTTTGCCCCCAACAAAGGAGCGTTATTTATGAACGAACGGAAATTATCTAACCTGCAGCCCGCCCCGGTGTTTCGCTATTTTGAGGAGATCTGCCACATCCCCCACGGTTCCGGGAACACCACGGCCATCAGCGATTATCTGGTTGCCTTCGCGCAAAACCATGGGCTTCGCTATGTGCAGGATGCGTTGAACAACGTCATCATGTTCCAGGATGGCACCCCTGGCTATGAAGACCATATGCCGGTAATCCTTCAGGGCCATATGGACATGGTCTGCGAAAAGGACGAAAACTGTCCCATCAATATGGATGCCGAGGGGCTGGATGTGACCCACGACGGCCAATTTGTGTTTGCCAACGGCACCACCCTTGGGGGCGACGACGGCATTGCCCTGGCCTACGCCCTTGCACTGCTGGCAGACCCCACCATCCCCCACCCTCCCCTGGAAGTTGTGTTCACTGTGGATGAGGAAACCGGCATGGAAGGCGCCACCGGCATCGACCTGTCCCAGCTCAAGGGCCGCACCCTAATCAACATCGATTCTGAGGAGGAAGGAATCTTCACAGTTTCCTGCGCCGGCGGTGCCCGGGGCATCATCACCGTGCCCATTTCCCGCCGGGCGGTCTACGGCCCCTGCGTCAAGCTGACGGTGGAGGGCCTCCAGGGCGGTCATTCCGGCGTGGAAATCCACAAAAACCGGGCCAATGCCAACAAGGTCATGGGCGAGCTGCTCAGCCGCATTCAAAATCTCATGCCCCTGTGTCTGACCAAGCTCACCGGCGGTGCCAAGGACAATGCCATTCCCCGCAGCTGCACCGCTACCCTGGTGGCTATGGGCAGCCACCTGGAACGAATTAACGACGTCTGCGCCCAACTCCAGCAGGAAATTCGGCAGCAGTACGACGAGCCGGAGGCTGTAATCTTTGGCGACGATGTGGATGCCTTTGGGGGCAACGCCCTGTCCACCCAGGACACCGCCAAGGTAATTGGCCTGCTGAATGCCGCCCCCAACGGCATCCAGGCTTGGAGCAAGGATATTGAAGGTCTTGTGCAGACCAGCCTGAATCTGGGTGTGGCAAAACTGGAAAAAGGGGAGCTGCGCCTGACCTTCGCCGTCCGCAGCTCGGTAAATCAGGAAAAGACCGAATTGCTGGCACAGCTTCGGGAATTGGCCCGGTTCAACGAGGCCCGGTACGAGGAATATGGCGACTACCCCGCCTGGGAATACAGAGTCAACTCCCCTCTCCGGGACAAAATGGTGGCGCTCTACAGCGCCATGTTCCAAAAAGAGCCTCAGGTGGTGGCGATTCACGCCGGTTTGGAGTGCGGCATCCTCAGCGATAAGCTGCCGGGGCTGGACTGCGTGTCCATCGGCCCGGATATGAAGGACATCCATACCAGCCGGGAGCGGCTGGATATCGCCTCCACCGCCCGAACCTGGGAATTCTTGAAGGAAATTCTGAAATCTCTGTAAAAAAGCAGGAGGTATTATGGAGAAGATTACCAGCTTTACCATTGACCACATCAAGCTCCAGCCCGGGCTGTATGTTTCCCGGAAGGATAAAATCGGTGCGGAAACCGTTACCACCTTCGATCTGCGGCTCACCAGCCCCAACGAGGAGCCTGTGATGAACACCGCCGAAATTCACACCATGGAACATCTGGCGGCCACCTATTTACGCAACGACCCCCTGTGGAAGGACAAGGTGCTATATTTTGGCCCCATGGGCTGCCGCACCGGATTCTATCTGCTGCTGGCCGGGGACCTTTCTTCCCGGGATGTGCTGCCGCTGGTGTCGGCTTGCTTCCGATTTATTGCGGATTTTGCCGATGAAGTGCCGGGAGCCAGTTCGAAGGATTGCGGAAACTATCTGGACATGAATCTGCCTATGGCGAACTTCTGGGGCAAAAAATACGCCAATTTGCTTGAAAACTGCCCGGACGACCGGCTGGTCTATCCGGATTAAGGAGAAATTATGACAAAACTCGGAATCATCGGCGCCATGCAGGAGGAAGTGGAAACCCTGCTGGAGCATATGGAAGAAAAGAAGTTCACCGACCGCACCAGCACCCGCTTTTGCGAGGGTAAACTGTCCGGACTGGATGTTGTTGTGGTGCAATGCGGCATCGGCAAGGTCAATGCCGCCATTTGCACCCAGATATTATGCGACTGCTTTGGCGTCACCCACATTGTCAACACTGGCATTGCCGGTTCCCTGTGCGCAGATTTGGACATCGGCGACCTGGTGGTAAGTCGGGATGCCATGTACCACGACTTTGACTGCCATGCTTTCGGTTACCCCGTTGGCAAGGTACCCGGTATGGACACCGTGGCCTTCCCGGCCGATGAACGGATGATGCAGCTCGCTGTGGAAGCCGCCGAAGCTGTGAATCCCGGACACACCAAGCTGGGCCGGGTGGCCAGCGGCGACCAATTTGTGGCGAACCCTGAGTTGAAGGACCGCATCATCGAAATCACCGGGGCGCTTTGCACCGAAATGGAGGGCGCGGCCATCGCTCAGACCGCCTACCGCAACGGTATTCCCTTTGTGATTCTACGGGCCATCTCCGATAAGGCAGATCACTCCGCCGATATGGACTACCCCACCTTTGAGCGAATCGCCGCCCACCGCTGCGCCAGCGTAACCATGCATTTGGCTGCCGCGCTTCTATAACCCCTTGCCGCATCCACAATGGCATTTTATCTTCACACAGCCCGCAACGATTCTAATTGAAAGACGGACAATGAAACAAGTTTTATAACTTCAAAATTTATTAATAATTATCGTCTATCTTCCTTAAAAATCTCATGGTATGCTATATACAGGAAGGATAAATAGGTTTTTCCATCCTTTTCATTTTCCTACCTCTCTTTTCTCCGAAACGGCCCGGGATCGTCTGGTCAACGATTCCCGGGTCGTTTCATATTTTCATGCCCAACTATACAAAAACACCCCGGCTAAAAAGCCGGGGTGTGATTGCGAAAGAACCAAGAATTACTCGTAGATCTCGGTAACGACACCGGAACCGACGGTACGGCCGCCCTCGCGGATAGCGAAACGCAGGCCCTTCTCGATAGCGATGGGGGTGATCAGCTCGACGTTCATAACAACGTTGTCGCCGGGCATGCACATCTCAACACCCTCGGGCAGGGAGATGATGCCGGTAACGTCGGTGGTACGGAAGTAGAACTGGGGACGATAGTTGTTGAAGAAAGGAGTATGACGGCCGCCTTCTTCCTTGGACAGGACGTAAACCTGGCCAGCGAACTTGGTCAGGGGCTTGATGGAGCCGGGCTTGCACAGAACCTGGCCTCTCTCGATCTCCTTCTTGTCAACGCCACGCAGCAGAGCGCCGATGTTGTCGCCAGCTTCAGCGTAGTCCAGCAGCTTGTGGAACATCTCGATGTCGGTGCAGACGGTTTCCTTCTTCTCTTCGCGCAGGCCAACGATTTCGACCTTGTCGTTCTTGTTGATAACGCCACGCTCAACACGACCGGTAGCAACAGTACCACGGCCGGAGATGGTGAAGACGTCCTCAACGGGCATCAGGAAGGGC
>JAFTHT010000036.1 GCA_017457285.1 Oscillospiraceae bacterium
AAAGTTCGATGAACGTACAATGTAGAATGGGATTATCCATAGATTTTGGTGCGAATTAGGACCAAAGTTGTACCAGGAGATTGCCACGGCCTACGGCCTCGCAATGACATGGTTGTTGTAGCTGGATGCGCCGTTTTAGGCTACTAAACAATCATTTCCCTCACCACCAGCAAAGGAGCCCTTTATGGAATTTATTATCAAGAACCTCTCTAAGAGTTTTGGGAAGAAGGAAGTTCTGAAAAATATCAGTTTTTCCTTCGAAAGCGGTAAGATTTACGGTCTTTTGGGGCGGAACGGTGCCGGTAAGACCACCCTGTTCAACTGCGTCAACCGGGATTTGAAAGCCGACAGCTGTGAATTTTTCATCGACGACCGGCCTTTGGTGGCTCAGGATATCGGCTATGTGCTATCCACGCCCACGGTGCCGGATTTTCTCACCGGCCGGGAATTTCTGAAATTTTTCCTGGACATCCACATCCCCAGCGGTGCCCCGCTGCCGGAGATTGACCCCTATTTCGACTACGTCCACATCGACCCCGCCGACCGGGACAAGCTGATGAAGGACTACTCCCACGGCATGAAAAACAAAATGCAGATGCTCATCAACATCATCGCAAAGCCCAATGTGCTTCTGCTGGACGAGCCGCTGACCTCCCTGGATGTGGTGGTGGCCGAGGAGATGAAGGAGCTGCTCAAATCCCTGAAGGGGGATCGGGTGACCATTTTCTCCACCCACATTCTGGATCTGGCGGTGGATCTGTGCGACGAGATCGTGCTGCTGAGCCACGGCACCCTGGAAAGAATTTCCAAGGACGAGCTGGACGACGACGGCTTTAAGCAGAAGATCATTGCCGCCCTCCGGGAGGATGACCATGGTTAAAACCCTGCGGATTAGCTTCGCATTGCGGATGACCACCAAGGTCAACGCTGTCCTCTTTGGCTTCAAGCATCTGCCCCTGTTGCGAAAATGGCTGCCGGATGACCTGTACAGGATTCAATGGCTGAAATTCGTGGCCGGAATTTTCGCCCTGATGTGGGAAATTTTGACCGCATTGGCCGGAAAATGGCTGTTTTTGCTGCTACTGGTGTTGCTGCCTGCCGAATTTCTGCCCATGGGGCCCTCCCCCACCCTGTTCGTCCATATTTTCCTGCTGACCACCCTGGTAGGCGGAATTTTCAACGATTATCTGCTGGAAACGGACAACACCGCCTATTACGCCGTGCTTCTGCTGGGCATGGATGCCCGGCAGTATTCGCTGGTGCAGTTCTGTTTTGAGTGCATCAAGCTGGCGGCAGGCTACATTCTGTTTTTCCTGGTGCTGGGTGAGCTGCCCTTTTGGCTGTGGCCGGTGCTGCCGGTGTTCACCATCAGCGTAAAAATCCTGAAAGGCGCCTTCGGCCTGTGGCGGTTCGACAAAAAGGGTCAGATTGACACCGCCAATCCTGCTGTGCGGATTCCTGCCATTTTGGTGCTGCTGGGTACGGCTTATGGGCTTCCGGCGTTGGGGGTCCGCATTCCCCTTACCGCTTCCGTGGCGGTCATGGGACTGGCCATCGCATTGGCAGTGCCGGGTCTGATTCGGATTCTCCGATTCCAAAATTACCGGGTGGTCCATCAGCAGCTCCACGCTGCCGCCGAGGAGACCGCCGAGGAGCTGGAAAACGCCAGCGCCAAGCAGAGCCTGAAGCAGATCTCCGACGAGGCCGGAATCACCAGCAGCCGCCAGGGCTTCGCCTACCTCAACGACCTGTTCTTCCGGCGGCACAAAAAGCTGCTGTGGAAGCCTTGCCTGGTGACCACCGGGGGATTCCTGGCAGCCATCGGCCTTTGCCTGGTGGGCATTTTCCTGATGCCGGAGCTGAAACCGGTAATCAATCAGGGCGTTATGCGTCTGCTGCCCTGTTGCCCCTTCATCATGTACATCTGGAACCGGGGTCAGAACTTCACCCAGGCCCTGTTTATGAACTGCGACCGGAGTCTGCTGACCTATTCCTTTTATAAGGAACCGAAAGCCATCCTGCGGCTCTTCGGCATTCGGCTGAAGGCCGTCATCGCCATGAATCTGCTGCCGGCGGTTGTCCTGGCGGCGGGAATGCCCCTGCTGCTGTGGCTCTCCGGCGGCACGGCCCAGTGGACCAATTATGTGGTGCTGGTGGTGACGGTGCTTTCTCTGAGCATCTTCTTTTCCCTGCACTATCTGACCATTTACTATCTGCTGCAGCCCTACACCGCCGGGACGGAGCTGAAAAATCCCGCCTACTCTGTCATCACCGGCATGACCTATGTGGTGTGCTACATTCTGCTGGACCTGGGCCTGCCGCCCATTGCCTTTGGGCTGGTGGCCATTGGATTTACCGTGGTCTACTGCCTGGCGGCCTTCCTTCTGGTGTACACCCTGGCCCCCAGGACATTCCGGATTCGCTGCTGATTCCTCTGGAAAATGACCCTCCGGGGCGCTCTGTTCACACATCCTTTACATCCCATTCAGCCAATTTCAAGGAAACTGTGTTATCCTATACCTGAGAAACCAAAAAAGGAGACAGCATCCATGAATGATTTTGAAAATAATATTCCTCAGGCAGATACCCCGCCTATTATTGACCCCATTCCGGTGGCTCAAATTCCCACATTCTCTGCCCCGACACCGCCGGACGATGCCCCCGTCCCTCCTGTGGCCAAGCCCGCATACCTGCAGCCCCCAGTGCCCAAGCCCCCCAGGAAGGGCCGGAGCGGACTGGTTGCGGTGGTGCTGTGCTGCTCGCTGGCAGCTGGTGCCCTGGGTGCCGGCGGCGTTTTGCTTGGCCAGCGGCTAGCCGCCAATCAGCAAAATGCCACCAGTGATTCTGGCGCACTCCAGTCATCGGAGTCTTTGCCTGCCATGGCCCCCGGTGAAACCCCCCCCTTGGCCAACCCCGACGATGGGAAGAACGTTTCCACCATGCTGGAGGGCATCCGTGAAAACTCCGTCATCGACATTGTGGAAATCGACACCAGCCGAATGATGACCCCCGCTGAGGTCTATGCCGCCAATGTTGGCTCCACCGTGGGCATCACCACCTCCATCACCACCACCAATTTCTGGGGAATGCCCTCCACCGCCGCTGCCTCCGGTTCCGGCTTCATCATCTCCGAGGACGGCTATATCCTGACCAATTTCCACGTCATCGAGGATTCCGACAGCATCACCGTGGCTTTGTACAGCGGCGAGGAACATGAAGCAACCCTCATCGGCTACGACGAGAGTAACGACATCGCCGTGCTGAAAATCGATGCCCAGGGGCTGCCCCCTGTGATTCTGGGGGACTCCGACAATCTGAACGTGGGTGACACGGTGCTGGCCATCGGCAACCCCCTGGGCGAGCTGACCTTCTCCCTGACCACCGGCATCATCAGTGCCAAGAGCCGGGAGGTAACCTTCTCCAACGGCGTGACCATGGACCTGCTGCAGACCGACTGCGCCATCAACTCCGGCAACTCCGGCGGTGCCCTGTTCAACCTCTACGGCGAGGTCATTGGCGTGACCAACGCCAAGTATTCCAGCTCCTCCAGCGGAGCCTCCATCGATAACATTGGCTTCGCCATTCCCCTGAACTCCATCCGGAGCATCGTGGAAAGCATCATCGAAAAGGGCTACGTTTCCAAGCCCTATCTGGGTGTGTCCGTTACCGATGTCAGTGCGGAGCTACAGGCCTATGGGCTGCCCCAGGGCGCCGCGGTTCAGTCCGTGGTGAAGGATGGCCCCGCCGCCAAGGCCGGTCTGCAGGCCGGCGACATCATCACCCATGTGGGAGATACCCAAATTACCGGCAGCAATATGCTGGTGGATCTGGTGAGCCAGAGCCAAATCGGTGGCGCTTTTGAAATGACCGTGTACCGCAAAGGCCAGACCATCCAGCTCACCGCTACCATTGAAGAAAAAATACAGAACGCCCAGGAAGAAACGCCCTCCAACAATGGCGGCGCAATTCGGCCCTGGGGTAATTGACAAATCAGGAGGAATCTATGTCCATCACCCACCGTGCCGCCAAGGGCCGGCGCAAGGCCATGAAAGCCATCGCCGCCGACTACCAGGTCCCCGTGTTTCACATTGCCCAGTGCCTTCTTCTGGATGCCGATTTGGCTGCTGCTGCCACTGCTGCGGCGTTCAAGGATTTATGGTCCGGGCTGAAGGCCAAGTCCATCCCCCGGGACGAAACGCCGCTGCAGTACACCATCATTCGGGTCGCCTCCCATTGCCGCGACAGGATTAGCAAAGGGAATCCCAAGGCATTCCGGCTGCCCCCCTGCAAGAATTTCCTCCTGAGCGAGGATATGACGGCGAACAATCAGCACAGCACCGAGGTTGCTTACCTTTTGAGCAATCTGCCGGCGATTCAGCGGTTTGTGTTCGTGCTGCATACCTTGGGCGAATTGACCGTGCCCCAGATTGTGTGGGCGCTGGGGCTGGAGCATGAGGCCATCCAGGCGGCCATGGATGTGGAGAAAACCAACCTGCAACGTCTGCAAAAGCTCAGCCGGAAGGGCTTCCAGAGCAGCTATGAGCAAATCGTTGACACTATGGCCGCAGGCCAGGAACAGGTTCAGCTTCCCCGCAAAGCGCTGGAGCAGATTGGTGCCGCCATCGACCACATCGCCACACCTCTGGAGCAGAAGCGACGCAAGCACCGGAGCATGGCCGCCATCATTACCGGCTGTTGCTGCCTGGTGGTGGCAGTTGCGGTGGCATCGGTGCTGCTCCTGCCGAAGCTATTGTCGAATGCAGGCTTCACCAAAACCAATTCGACCCAAAACGGCGGAACCACCACCTCCATCGGCACCGAAAATCTCTACACCCCTCCGGCGCTGGACGAGAGCCTGACCTACTTCGCTGAAATTGACATCAAGAATCAGGGCAAGATTACCGTCAAGCTGGATCACAAAAACGCACCGATTACCGTTGCAAACTTTGTTGACCTGGCTCAAAGCGGGTTCTATGACGGGCTGACCTTTCACCGGATTATCGAAGGATTCATGATGCAGGGCGGCGACCCCCAGGGCAACGGCTACGGTGGCTCTGATAATAACATTGTGGGCGAATTTTCCAGCAACGGTTACGATAACCCCCTCTCCCACACCCGGGGTGCCATCTCCATGGCCCGGTCCAAAGCCCCCAACAGCGCAAGCTCCCAGTTCTTTATCATGCATCAGGACAGGGCATCCCTGGATGGAGACTACGCCGTGTTCGGCTATGTGACCCAGGGCATGGACGTGGTGGACAAAATCTGCGAATCCGCCCGACCCTCCGATAACAACGGCACGATTCCTGCCGGCAGCCAACCGGTCATCAAATCCATTACCATTACCACCGAAGGATAATCAACGCCGCCGGAATCCCCGGCGGCGTTCTATCGCACAAAAAGTGTTGGTGTGATGGATGATTGGTTAGCGGAGGGTCTTGACCCTCCGCTACAGAAGGGGTGCTACCGTAAACAACGACATCTGAACACAAACGGCCGCTGTATGCGGCCGTTTGTTATGCAATTATAGGGATTGATATCCATGCTCATCTACCCTGTAGCCTCCGCCATTGGGAGGTTGCCATTGGTAGCGGCTTTTCCCTTCTCCAGGGAACAAGTGGTCCATGATTGCGGCAATGACACCCCCATGGGTGACAATCACCGTATCCTCCCGAATCTGCGCCAGCGCCGCCAGAACCCGGGCTTTCATCTGATTCCCGCTTTCGCCTCCAGGGGGCACGTTGGCCTCGTTGTCACCGGCGAGCCAGGTCTGATATGCCTGGATATCCTTCAGCTCCTCGTAGCTGTGCAGCTCAAAAATACCAAAATCCATTTCCCGGAACCGGGACTCCGCTTCATAGGGCACATCTCCAAAGAGAATTTTCAGGGTCTGATTCGTCCGTTTCATCCCACTGGTGAGGAAACGGACGTTTTTGATGTCATAGCGCAGCCGCTCCAGCGCCGCCACGCCCCGGGGACACAGGGGCAAATCCGCGCTGCCGCAGTACAGGTGCTTTTCATTGGCGGCAGTCATGCCGTGACGAATCAAATAGATGGTCATTTCAGCCGCTGCCCCAATCCGCAAAAAATCCGGATGACCTGATTCGCCTCCCGGCTCAGGTACTGGAGGAGCCTGCCGTTATTTTGCCGCCACAAGCGCATCTCCTCCCCCAGGGGCACCACCCCGGCGGAGATGTCCTGGCAAATCAGAACGCTGTCCTGCCAGCATTGCCGGTTGGCCTGAAAATAGGCCGTGGCATCCGGCTGAGCTTGAGTAAATGCTTCCAGACGATAGATGCACCGCTTGGAAAAATCAATTTCAGCCCCGGTGCAGGTATGCACCTGCTCATCGGAAATACCGAAGGTGTTTTTTGCGTAATCCAGCTTGCCCTGATAGGCACCGCCGATGATTAAAATCATACTTTCCTCCTAAATCAGCCCGTAAACCGCCAGGGCACACAGCTCCCCCAGGGTCAGCGCGTAGCCGGAAATGTCGCCGTTCATGCCCCCCAGGGACCGGTAGCCACGGCACAATGCCACGGCAAAGCCCAGCAGACAGCCCAGCAGCGCAAGCGCATTCCAGCCGCACAGCAGCGCACCGGCCCCCAGGCAGGCCAACAGCTGCGCCGCCAGCACCACCAGGTGGGTGCGGGAGCAGCTGCGGTGGGCATATTGGCTGGTGGCCATGGGCCTGAGCCCGGTGACCGCCAGAGCGGAACAGCAGCGGCTGACCGCCGGGATAAAAATCAGGATTCGATGATTCCCCGTGCCGCAGGCCAGAAACACAAACTGCGCCAACAGCAGCAGCCCAAAGCCTATTACCCCGAAGCTGCCCACATGGGGATCCTTCAGAATCTGCCGACGGCGCTCCTGGTCACGGCAGGATTTGACCGCATCGGTCACATCCATGAAGCCATCCAAATGAATGAAACCCGTCAGGATATATGGGCAGGCGCACAGAATCAGCCCCGTGACCAAATCAGGCAGGCAAAATCGCTCGCACAGCCAACTGAGGAGCGCCCAAATCGCCCCAATCTCCAGCCCCACCAGGGGCAGGAACAGGAGCATCTTATCCTTTGCTTCCTCGTCCCAAATTTTCCAGGGGCACGGTATGGCACAGAACATGCTCTGACACATTGCAAAGGCGTGAACATATCGTTTCATAGGGGCACGCTCCCTTTATGGATGGTATATTGACCGGCGAATACCTCGATGACCGTGTCGCAGACCCGGGCCAGACGGCGGTCGATGTCCGCAAGACATTGGCGGTACTCCTCGGTGGCCTCGTCATACCGGGCCGGTTCGGAATAAATATCGTCGCTGACGAACACCACGTTGTGGACCCTTTGGGCGAACGTAACCAGCTCATCGGCGCAGCGCCGGGCGGCAGGTAGGTCCATCCGGTAGTGCTTTTCCCGGGGGAAAATGGCGTTTTGAAGCAGCGCCGTGACGCTGTCCACCAAAAAAGCCCCCTGTTCGTCCACAGCAGAAAGACACGACATAATGCTATGTTCGCATTCGATGGTTTCGAACCCCATCCCCGCCCGGTCGGCGATGTGACGACGAATCCGCTCACAATCCTCCCTGTCTGTGGGAATCATGGTGGCCAGATAGTACCGCTTGCCGCCCTTGGCCAGCGCCAGGGTCAACGCCTGGGCCAATGCGGATTTTCCGCTTTTGGCACCGCCGGACACAAAAATCCTCATGGCGTATCCTCCACGGTAAATTGATCCCCCTGCCGAATCGGTTCCAGATATCCATCGTCGATGCCGGCCTGGTCGAAGGTCGCCATGTGGTTCATAATGGCGCAGGCGGCACCCAAAACCTGAAAGGCCAAGGGGCAGCCGCTGCCCTCCCCCAGCCGCATCCCAAGCAGAAACAGGGGCTCCAGGCCCAGTTCGTCCATCGCCAGGCGGTAGCCAATCTCATAGGAGGCATGGCTGGGAATCAAATACCCCCGGACCTGAGGGCATAGCCGCACCGCACACAGGGCAGCCACGGCGGAGATGAACCCGTCGATAACCACCGGACGGCGCTGCGCCGCCCCGCCGATGAAGGCGCCGCACATGGCAGCAAGGTCGAAGCCACCCACTTTGGCCAGAACATCGATTACATCGTCACGTTGGGGCTGATTCACCGCGATAGCGGTGCGAATCGTCGCTTTTTTTCTGCGGAAACCATCGTCAGTAATGCCGCCGCCCCGGCCAGTGACCTTCTCCACCTGCACATCCAGCAGAACGGACAGGACGGCCGAGGACGTGGTTGTATTTCCGATGCCCATTTCGCCGATGCCCAGCACATCCGCATCGATATCCCGGGCCAGTTCAACGCCTGTCATGATTGCCTGGAGTGCCTGGGCTCTGGTCATGGCAGGGCCATGAGCGATATTTTGGGTGCCGGGGGCGATTTTACGGTTCAGAACCCTTGGCTCCGTGACCTCCCCGGCGATACCCACATCGCAGACCGTAAGCCCCACCCCAAAGTGCTTCGCCAGCACCGACGCACCGGTCTTGGCTCTGGTCAGGTTCACCGCCTGCAGCAGCGTTACCCTTTGGGGTGCGCTGGCAACCCCCTCTGCTGTCACCCCGTTGTCGGCCGCAAAAACCAGCAGGTGCTGCTTATCCACAGATCCGCAGACTCGGCCGGTGATACCCGCCAGCTGAACCGACAGTGCCTCCAGCCGCCCCAGGCTGCCGGGAGGCTTGGCCAGCGCCGCCTGCCGCCGCCGGGCTGCAAGCATGGCTCCCTCGTCCAGCTTGGGCACCGATTCCAGAATTTTCTTTAGCTCTTGTTCCATCGCTACCTCCTGCCATCCGCTATCCAAACAACCAGCGGACAGATGGCTCCGTTTTCATCAGCTCCAGGGTGAAGGTGGCATCCGGGCACAGAGCCTGGGCCCGGGCCAGCAGCTGCCGGATAGGGATATCCCCCTGATTCAGCGGGTCGTGGGCATCCCGGGAGCCGTCGTTATTATGGATATGAAAATGGAAAATATAAGGAGCCCAGCATTCCAGCCAACGCTCCACCGGCACCGCCGAATAGGCATTCACATGGCCCACGTCCAGACACAGGCCCAGCCGGGGGTCATCCACCCCCCGAACGATGTCCAGCAGCATCCCCGGCTCCTCCTCCAGCACATTTTCCAGGACAATTTGCACCGGGGGTGCCTGTGCCAGGAACTCCTTCCAAAAGAGAATCGACTGCTCCACATACCACACCGGGAAATAAATGCGGGGATGATACCCCCCATGGATAACGACCTTTGTGGCACCATAGCCTGCTGCCAGCTCCAGGGCCTGCCGGTAGCGGAAGGCCGCCAGCTCCCGGGCCTTGGGGTCAATGGCGCAGGGAAACAGCTCGTTATAGGGCCCGTGGAGGGTGCAGCCGCTGATGCCCTCCAGCTTTTTTCGTACCACCCCATCCACGGCGGCGAATTTACGGTCCATGTTCCAAGCCGTGCAATATTCCGCAATTTCCAAACCAAGGCCGTAGTCCCGGGCCACCCGGACTGCATCGGTGGCGATGGTGGACAGGTAAAACTTTTCTCTGTTCATAGCCGCCTCCTGGCGCTGCGGAAGCGATGGTCCGCCCAAAGCTCCAGCAGCAGGGGCATCAGGCACAGCATGGCGTAGCCCCCGAAGAAAAGATAGGATATGGGCGTAGGAGTGGGCAGCAGAATCCGGGGATCATAGACCGCGTCGGTCTGGCCCAGTATCACCCCCATCAGCGTCAGGGTCAGGCATGCAAACATGGCAACCACATAGGCCCGGTCCCGGTTATCGAAGCGGTAGATGGAAAAGGCACACCGTCCCCGCAGACCGCTGCCCCGGCTACGCATGGAAACCGAGGCGGTTGTCATGGCCTCAATCATCCATGTAATCAGCATGGACAGAATCCGAATGCCGTTTCGCAGCCGCCGAACCAGGCCCCCCTGGCCGGCACCCCTGCCGATGCCCCGCTGGGCGATTTCGATTTTTTTCATCTGTTTCTTAATCCGGGGCACCATACGCAGCGCAATTGCCAGAAAGAGGGACAGCCGGGGGCTGGCTCTGCCCAGAAGGTACACCACCTGATCCCCGGTGACCACCGAATGGACGCAGGAAAACCAGACGCACACACCGGCGGCTGTAATGCCCAGCACCAGTCCATACACCAGCGATTCCAGAGTCATGGCATTGTCAATCATGTTCTTTTTCAGAACCGTCATGCCGAAATGGTTGTAACTGCTGTAGTACAGGGCGAAGGCTGCCACCAGCGGCAGGAGGGCCAAATCAAAAATCGCCGCCCGCCGTCCGCCACGTTTTACGGAATATGCCACGGCGCACAGGAAGCCGATGGCCAGGAATATCGGATTCTGAAAGGCCACCATGCCGGTGATGACAGCGGCGAAATAGATGAAAATCACCGCCGGATGGCATTGCTCAAAGCCCATTTTCGTCCTCCATCATGCCGTACTTCATCTTGATACGGTCCAGCTTTTCCAGCAGGGGGATGCCAAAGAGCAGCATCACCAGCATCGTGCAAACACCCTGAACCAAATTGACCCAAAAGCCGGAAATCAGGTAACCCAGGGCACCCACCCAATCGGTGCTGCCCAGGGTCAGAAAAATGTGGGAGCAATCCAGCAGGGGGCCCACCCACACAATGACCGCGGCAAATCCAAACGCCGCCATGACCCAGCGATTCCGGGGAAGCCAGCCCCGCCGGAACAGGAAGCCCGCCAGCATACCGCCGGCACCATAGCCC
Organism: Oscillospiraceae bacterium; assembly: GCA_017457285.1. Taxonomy (GTDB): domain Bacteria; phylum Bacillota; class Clostridia; order Oscillospirales; family Oscillospiraceae; genus Faecousia. The sequence goes on from JAFTHT010000036.1 coordinate 10,744, forward strand.
ATCATCTGCCACGGAGTGAAGGCCCCCTGACCATAGAAGAAATTGCTGGCAAAGGCGGTAATGGCCCCCACTATGAAGCCGGTCTCCGGTCCGAAGGCAATGCCTGCCAGCATGATGATGGCGAAAGCCGCCTTGAAATGGGGAATCGGGATTGCCACCCGGCCCGCAATGGCGATGGCGCTGAGAACCGCCACCACCACCAGCTCCCGGGCCTGGGGCTTCCGGCCCTCAAAGGCCATGAAAAATGGAACCATCAGCTCCAGGATAATCAGGGTGCCGGTGATATAATAGCTCCGGCCGGACAGCCGCGTTCCCAGATACAGCGTTAAGGGAATCAGAACGAAAAACACCAGCAAGGTGGCCCAATGAGATTTTTTCATCGCTCATCCCTCCTGGGCCTGGCGGCACAAACCGACGACATCCTCGGCCGTCACCGCCAGGTCGAACACATGGCGGCTCATGCGGCCCGCAGCGGTGGTATAGAAGCTGTTGCCACCAAAGAAGCGGCGGGGGGTATCGGTGGTCAGCAGCTGCCCATCAAAAAACATACTGACCCGGTCCGCGTATTTGGCGCAGAACTCCACATCGTGGGAAACCATAACGATGGTGACACCCTGGTCTTTTAGTTTGCATAATATATCCGCCAGCTTTTCCTTGAAGAAGCTGTCGATGCCTTTGGTAGGCTCATCCAGTAGCAGAATCCGAGGCTGGGTCAGCAGCACCTTGGCCAGGGCGGAGCGCTGCTGCTCGCCGCCGGACAGGTCGTAGGGGTGGCTGTCCAGCAGGGTGCCGATTTGGCAAAGCGCCGTAACCTCGTCGATTTTTTGCCGGTCGTCAGTCATCTCCGCCAGCTCTTCCCGGACGGTTTTTTTCACAAACAGGCTCTTGGGGTCCTGGGGCAGCATAGCAAGACAGCCGCCGAACAGCTCCTTCGCTTTGTATTTTTCCAGGGGCTTACCGAAAATCTTCACCTTCCCCCGGTAGGGGCGGCAGATGCCGCAGATGGCCTTCAGCGTGGTGGATTTTCCGGCACCGTTACCGCCCACAATGGCCCACAGGCTTCCGGTGGGCACTTGGGCAGACACCCCCCGCAGCACGTCGGGGCTCTCCTTCTCATAGCGGAACCACAGTTCCTTCAGGGACAGCGCCGGATTCGTGACCTCTTCTTCCAGCGGCTCGGCGGGCAGCCCATGAATCTGCGGGGGCGCAGGAAAACACCGGTTGAGCCAGTTCCGGCCCTCCCGGACGGTCAGGGGGCATTCCCCCTGACCATTTGCCCCGTAAAACACCCGGACGGGGGTGGGCATAGCGGCAAACATATCGTTTTTCCGCTCATGCAGGGCTTTCCCGATGCCACGAGGGGTATCATCGGCAATGACCTGCCCTCCATCCATGACGATGGCCCGGTCCGCATAGGGGAAAATATCCTCCAACCGATGCTCGGTGATGATGACGGTAGTTCCCAGCTCTACATTGATTTTTCGCACCGTATTCAAAAAATCCGAGGCAGCAATGGGGTCCAACTGGCTGGTGGGCTCGTCCAAAATCAACGTCTCCGGCTGCATGGCCATGATGGAGGCCAGATTCAGCAGCTGCTTCTGACCGCCGGACAGGGTTGCCACATCCCGGTGGAACCAATCCTGAATGCCAAAATAGCAGGCCATTTCCGCCACCCGGGCACGCATGGTCTTCTGGTCACAGCCCAGGCTCTCCAGCCCAAAGGCCAACTCATGCCAGACCTTGTCGGTGACAATCTGATTGTCAGGATCCTGCATCACATAGCCAATCTTGGCCGCCTGATCCCGCTGGCTCACCTGCTCCATATCCACGCCGTTGAACAGCACCCTGCCGCCGCGCTTGCCATGGGGGGTCAGCACCGTTTTCAGGTGCCGCAAAAGGGTGGTCTTGCCGGAGCCGGATTTGCCGCACAGCACCACATACTCCCCCCGGTCTATGGTCAGGTTCACCCCGTCCAGGGACCGGCCCTTGGCAGTTGGATAGGCGAAAGTCAAATCTTCAATCTGGAAATGTGCCATTGGATGGCCTCCTTAACGTATAATACAGTCGGAATCAATAGATAAGCCCAGTACGCCCCCAGGCCAAGGGCCCGGAACCCGGATACCGGGGCGATTTTCAACGACGGTGTGAATTGGGCGGCGGCGCTGCCCCCGGCGGCAAAGCCGATGACCAGGCCCAGCAGCCCCATCATCGCAGCCAGCAGGGCATAATCGGCCCAGGTCATGCGGTAAATCATGAAGCTGCTGCGCCGGGCGGAGCCATAGCCCCGGGCCCGCATGGAATCGCCGGTGACCACGCTACCCTCCAGCGCCCAGGAGGTCAAGGCTCCCAAAACCACCAGACCATGCTTCAGCTTATCCGCCCCGGAGGCGGCCTCCCCTACCCCTTTGCCGATGGAGCGGCGGGCCCCCACGATTTGCCGGGTCTTGCGGATAAAATGCGGCACCAGCCGAAACACCATCACCAGCAGCAGCGAGATGGCGGGGATTAGATTGCCAAAAAGGCTGGTGAATTTATCCCCTGTCAGCACCCGGTCATAACAGCCAAACCAAAGCATCATGGACACGAACATGGCACCGATGGCGCCGCCGTAAAGCAGGGCCTCCAGGGTATAGGGTCTGCCAAATATACGAAACAGTATCCGCTGGCCCTGAGTATTGAACAGCGGATTGATTGCCGCCAGTAACACAAACAAGGGCAGCAGCCCAAGAATCCTCCGCCAGCCCCCTCTGCCGTTGAGCAGCAGATAGTAAAGGCCACCGCACAGAACCCCCGCCGCCAGATACGCCGGGTGCTGAATCAGCACGCCGCAGCCGATGACCCCCAGAAAGTACAGGAAATTCACCGTCGGATGGCATTTGGAAAATGGGTCGTTGGTCATGCGCTCACCCCAAATCCTTGCCCTGGCCATCGCAGCTGTAGGCCCAGACCACCGTATCCCCATCCCGGACCTCATAAGAGGAACTGCCATAGTTGGGGGTCTGGCCATTGATTTGGTACATCCAGCCAGATTCCGGGCCGCAGTCAAATTCGTAGAGATGGTTGATGCTCTCCACATAATAGCTGTCGTACAGCGGTGTCCAGCTGTATTCCAGCTGAATATCGGCAGCCTCGCAGATCTTTTTCAGCACATCAAAAGCGGTGTCCCCCTCCGAAAAGGCCACCTGGGTCTGGGCCAGAATCTGCCCCCCGGCAGGGACGAAGGGTGCCTTCTCTGCCGGCAGCCGGTCCATATTGGAAAGGATGGTATCGCAACGGATCTGGACGGTGCAGAAGCCGCTGCCGCCACCGGTTTCCAGGTAGGTAGCCGCGGTGCCCTGAGGCTGGGTGGCCGTGGTGGGCTGTCGCAGCAGCAACGCCGTTACCACGCCCCCGGCCACCATCACCGCAATGAGCGCTACCATTATCATATTGGCCAGGTGTTTTTTCTTCATATTCTGCCTCCAAAAACAAAAAGAGTCCCATAGTGGGACTCTTGGCGTGCATCGTCACTCCGGCAGGCAGTCCCCAAGAGCCTCCCGGTAGAAAAGTCACAGCTCGTATTCCGGCTCGGACGCCATCTGCACAGCCCCTTCTCGGATTGCTCCAATGGTGCTGTGCGGCAAAAATGTCCACTACGGCGGCTTGGTACCGCTGGGTTTTCCCCATTCCAATTATCTGCCGTGACTTAATGTTTATTATATCACAGTTCCCGCCTGTACGCAAGGGAATAAAATTGCAAATGATTTTCCCGTTTATAAAGACAAAAAGCAACAATCGCAGAACATCGGCTTCTACGAAAGCAAATTGACTACTTGCTTACTGAAAGGAATAACCGCAACGAACAATTACCACTTCATTGACACGAAATGCCGCTGCAAAAACCGCACCTCCGAAGAGGTGCGGTTTTTGTTTAGGAATTGAAAACGGTTTTTCCTTCAGTGGGGACGTGGTAGCAAAGGTAGTTCGCGGCAGGACTGCCGTCCTCCACCTTTTTCTGACATCCCTCCACATTCGTCATGAACACCATTCTGCCACCGAAATTGACACCACAGTTGCCGTTGGCAAAGCCCTTGACAATCGTGCTGCAGCCGCCGACGGCGGAAATGTTCATGGACAGGGAGAAACTCTCGAAAGCAATATCCGGTTTTGAATATGTCTTTTTCATTCCTCTCTCCTCCTTACGCAAAATATGCCTTGGCATAGCTGCCATAGATTGCCGTGGCCTGAGCCAGGGCCTGCATGGCGGAATCTTCCTTGGCGGCGATGTTCTTGCAGTAGGCTGCCAGGCTGTAGGCCCGGACGCCGGTGCTGTAGGTAACATCGTCCACC
>JAFTHT010000037.1 GCA_017457285.1 Oscillospiraceae bacterium
AGTAAATGTAAGATGTATGTCATCCTGAGCGAAGCGAAGCGGAGTCGAAGGATCTACGCACGATCGATATGTTTCAGGGTAATGTAGTGCGTAGATCCTTCGACTCGCTGACGCTCGCTCAGGATGACAGAACGGTAGGTTCGTGCGAAAAACAATCATTTACAGTTCCCCCGTCCGTAAATTTTTTTCATTTTCTATTGCTATCCGTTGCCAAATCCGCTATAATAGTACAGATAATAGGCTAAGTGTATGGGTCGGAGTATGCCGACCTACAAAATGACGGGAAAGCGTGGTGTAACACAGGGAAATGATGAGTTTTGACGGTTTTTTTGAGCAGTTGCGGCGCATGGAAGTCAACAACTGGGCGGATATCGCAATTGTGGCGCTGCTGATTTACTTTCTGGTCCCCGTGCTTCGCTCCAGCGGCGGTATGCGGATCGTGTGGACGGTCTGTGCGCTGGTAGTAATCTATTGGCTGACCGATGTTTTTAAGTTTTATTTGCTGAACTACATCCTCGGAATCATCTGGAGCGTCGGTATCATCGCCGTGGTGATTCTGTTCCAGCCGGAAATTCGCCGGATGCTGGATCATCTGGGTAAAGTGAAGCTGACCCGGTTCCTGGGAATGCAGAAGCCCACTGAGGAAATGGTGCCCATCATCCAGCAGACGGTGATGGCCTGCGAGGTCATGAGCCGGGAGCGGGTGGGCGCGCTGATGGTCTTTGCCCGGGATAATTCTCTGGATGAGTATTTCAAGACCGGCACCATGATTGAAGCCAAGGTTTCCGAGCAGCTGATTCGCAACATCTTCTTTCCCAAGGCGGCGCTGCATGACGGTGCTATGATTATCCGGGACGGCAAAATTGCCGCCGCAGGCTGCGTGCTGCCCCTGTCCGACAGTCATTCTCTCAGTGCTGATCTGGGCACCCGTCACCGGGCTGGCGTTGGTATGAGCGAAGCCTCCGACGCGGTGGTGGTTATCGTTTCCGAAGAAACGGGTACCATATCCGTAGCCGTCGGTGGTGTGTTGAAGCGGTATCTGGCGCCCCAGACTTTGGAGCGGCTGCTGCGAAATGAGCTTTGCAAGGCCCCTGCCCAGAAACCCCAGCGGGAGGTCCTGTGGCAGAAGCGCCACAAGAATGCGGGAGGTGAGCGCGATGAACAGTAAGATTATTCGGCTGGTGGTATCCTTTTTGGCAGCCTTTGCTCTGTGGTTCATCGTGGTTTCTCTGGAATATACCCAGACGGAGCATACCTTCAAAAATGTCACTGTCCGGTTCGAAGGACAGTCGGTCCTGAACGAGCGGGGGCTGCGTATCACCTCCGATACGGATTTGACGGTGGATTTGACCATTACCGGTAACCGCTCCGCCCTGAACCGGCTCCAGGGGTCGGATATTTCCGTCACCGTGGATTTAACCCGGATTTATGAAGAGGGCGAAAAGAGCCTTCCCTATGAGGTGGATTACCCCAGCGGCATCCAGGTCAGCTCCCTTGAGGTGATGGAGCGTTCTCCCGCTGAAATTAAACTCACGGTGGAGCAATGGATTACCAAGGGCGTTGACGTGAAGCTGGTTATCCGCAACACCGAATCTATGCCCCAGGGCTTTGAGGTGGATGAGGCCCAAGCGGGCCTGTGGTACGACGATGAGCCCATTAAGCAAATCAGCGTTTCCGGCCCCAAAAAGCTGGTGGATCAGATTCAGCTGGCGCAAATTGTTGTGGACATGAGCGGTCGGACCGAATCCGTGGATGAGCGGATAATGGTGGAGCTTTGCGATGCGGACGGTGACCCCCTGCAGGGCGACCTGAGCGACGTGGCCCCCACTCCCTATAAGCTCCTGGCGAAGGTGCCAGTGCTGATGGTCAAGCAGATTCCTCTGAAGTCCGATTTAATCAATGTGAATCAGATGCCCGCGGACTATGTGATGGACCCCAGCGGCGTCCGGATAGAAAGCGATGGCGTGGCGGTGGATACCATCCTGGTATCCGGCCCGAAGCAGGTTGTGGAGCAAATCGCCATGGCGAAGGTTACGGTGGATATGATGGACAAGACGGAAACCGTGACCCTGTCCAAAAAGGTCACCCTCTGCAATGAGGAGGGGAACCCCATCCTGGGGGACTTGAGCGAGGTCGTGATGAACCCCGGCGTGGTGGATATCACGGTGCCGGTTCAGCAGGCCGTGGGTGAAAAGAATATCTCCATCCTCATGCCCGACCCTCTGCGTGGTGGCGGCCTGACGGCGGAGGATGTCCAGATTACGCTGGAATATGACAGCGTCATGGTCTACGGCGCGCCCTCTGCGCTGGCGGAGCTGGAAACCCTCACTCTGCCTGTCATCAAGCTGGGCGAAGAGGCGGACAGCTTCGTGGACCGGGTATACATCGTGGCGCTGCCTGCCGGGGTCCAGACCCAGGACGGAGCCAACGAGATTCGGGTCAAGGTTTCTCTGACCATTCCACCGATGGAAACCAAGATGCTGGAGATTCCCATCAACCAAATCGAGCGGCTGAACCTGCCCAGCGGCGTGCTGGCCAATATCTATGGTTCGAAACTGGAGGTCTGGGTCCGGGGCCGGGGCAATATTTTGAGCCAAATTCGGGCCGCTGATATTGCGGTGTCCGTAAATCTTGCCGGTGCTCAGCAGGATGGCTACTATCCGCTGATTATCACCGTGAAAAAGTATGAAAATGTTGGTGTTATTCCGAACCCCGACGATGAAAATCATACATATCAAATCTACGTCCGCATTATTTCCAGCACGGACATTCTCCCAGTAGCCTGATATGGAGCAGCGGGTTCGGGTCCGCCGGAAGCTGGAAGGCGGCATGGCAGAGGTGGTCCACATTCGGCAAAGCGCCTGCTCCGGAGATTGCCATAAATGCTCCGGCTGCGGCGCGGCTCAGGAGACCCTGGTGTTCACCGCCCATGACCCCATTGGGGTGAAGCCGGGGGATGTGGTCATCGTTTCTTCCGAATCAGCCCCGGTGCTGGGCGCCGCGGCGGTGCTGTATCTGCTGCCGCTGGTGCTGTTCTTTGTGGGCTATGGGGTCGGCGCCATCTGGGGCCTGGGGGCTCTGGTGGGCGGACTGGCCTTCGCATTGAGTATCGTCCTGGCCGTGGTGTACGACCGCACCGTGGCAAGCAAACGCAAAAGCGTCTATACCATCACGGGATACGCCATCCCGGAGAAAAGGGGATCATCAAATTGATAAAGAGTATGACCGGCTACGGCCGGGCCGTGGAAACGGTAAACGGCCGCGAATTTACGGTGGAGCTGCGCTCCGTCAACAATCGCTATCTGGATTGCTCCGTGAAGTTGCCCCGGAGCCTGACCTTCGCGGAAGAAGCTGTGAAGCAGGCCGTCAAGGCTGCCATTTCCCGGGGCAAGGTGGATGTGTTCATCTCTGTCCGCAGCGAAGGCGGCGAAGAGGTGAAGGTCAGCCTCAATGAAAATGTGCTGGCAGGCTACCTGGCCGCCATGCGGCAGATGGTGGAAAACCACGGTGTGAAGGACGATATCAGCGTCTCCACCGTTTCCCGGCTGCCGGATGTGTTCACCCTGGAGCGGCCGGAGGTGGACGAGGACCAGCTGAAGGCCGACCTGATGGGCGTTCTGGCCAAAGCCATCGAAGGCTACGATGCCATGCGTACGACAGAGGGCAAGGCGCTGGAGAACGACCTGCGCAGCCGTGGCCAGACCATTCTGGAGCTGGTTGCCCAGGTGGAGCAGGGGAACGGTCAGACCGTCATCGACTACCGGGCCCGGCTGGAGGCCAAACTCCGGGAGGTGCTGGAAAATACCTCTATCGACGAAAGCCGCATCCTGACAGAGGCCGCCATCTTTGCCGATAAAGTTGCGGTGGACGAGGAAACGGTTCGCCTGCGCAGCCATCTGAAGCAGATGGATTCCATGCTCACCACCGGCGGTGCCATGGGCCGGAAGCTGGACTTCCTGCTCCAGGAAATGAACCGGGAAACCAACACCATCGGCTCCAAATGCACCGATGTCCGCCTGGCCCGAATCGTGGTGGATATCAAGGCGGAGCTGGAAAAAATCCGGGAGCAGACCCAGAATATTGAGTAAATAATGAGGTAACCATGAAACTGATAAACATTGGCTTTGGCAGCATGATCGCCGCCGGGCGGGTTCTGTCGATTCTGGACCCGGATTCCGCCCCCATCAAGCGTGTGGTGCAGGAAGCCCGGGAGCGGGGGATGCTGATCGACGCATCCTATGGCCGTGCCACGAAGTCCGTGATTTTGATGGATACAGACCATGTAATCCTGTCCGCCATGACCCCGGAGACTCTGGGGGAGCGGTGGAAGGAAAACACCGAGGAGGAAAAGGAATGAGCGGAAAATTGTTCGTCATCTCCGGTGCCTCCGGCGTGGGCAAGGGCACGGTGCTGAACCGTGTCATGGCGCAGCGGGAGGATTTGAGCTTCTCCGTCTCCGCCACCACCCGCCCCCCGCGGCCCGGCGAAATCGACGGTGTCCATTATTACTTCCTCTCCCAGGAAAAATTCCGGGAGATGGTGGATAACGACGAATTTTTGGAATACGACTACCACGCCGCCAACGGCTACGGCACACCCCTGAAGCAGTTGGAGGAAAAGTTGGTTAATGGCTCCGTTGTGCTGGATATTGAGCCAAACGGCGCTGAAAATGTTCGGAAAAAGCGGCCCGATGCCGTTTTGATCTTCATTATGCCCCCCTCGGTGGAGGAGCTGGAACGCCGGCTCCGTGGCCGGGGCGACACCCCCGAGGAGCAAATCGCTCTGCGGATGGACCGGGCAAAATGGGAAATGGAGCAGCGGTTTTGGTATGATTACGTCGTGGTCAACGACGATCTGGAAGCCTGCGTTGCGGAAGTGTTGAAAATCATCGCCGAAAAGGCGGACTAAATATTGGAGGAATCTATTTATGCTGTACCCCCCTGTTGCGGATCTGTTGAAGAATGTGGAAAGCCGTTACCTGCTGGTGAACGTGGTCGCCCAGCGGGCCCGTCAGATTGCCGTGGAGGCCGAGGCCTTCCAGGAGGAGCTGCCGGACAAGCCCGTGACCATGGCCATCCGTGAGGTGGCCGAGGGCAAGCTGACCGCCGGTCTGAAAGAAGAATATATGGGTTAAAAGGAGGAAAGGGCTGTATGGTAGCAAAAATCGCGGTGTCCGCCGCAACATTTGCCATCGATAAGCCCTATTCCTATTGGGTGCCGGAGGGGCTGACGCTGGCACCGGGCCAACGGGTGATGGTGCCCTTTGGCCGCAGCAACCGCCATTGTGAGGGCCTGGTGCTGTCTTTGGAAGATGGCAGCCCCGAGGGGCTGAAATCCATCGAAAAATCCCTGGACGAATCGCCCATGCTGGACATGACCATGCTCCGGCTGGCGGGCTTCATGCGGGAGCGGTATTTCTGCACGCTGTACGATGCCGTCCGGGCCATGCTCCCCGGTGGCCTGTGGTTCCAGACCAAGGAAACCTACACCCTCACCGAGGACCAAAGCTGGCGGGATAAAACCCTCCGTAAGACCGATGCCCAAGCCATCCTGACCCTGCTGTCCGACCTGGGCAGCCAGGGCAGCGGCGAAATTTTGCGCCAGGCCGTTCCCGATGAGGATGCTTTTTCCGCAGCGATTTCTTATTTGGTGCGGAAAAAATGGCTGAAAACCGATGTGGATTTCCGCCGCCGGATGTCGGATAAAACCGAGCAGGTGGCATCCCTGGCTTCTTCAGCCGAGGAGGCCATGGAGTACGCCCACCACCGCCCCAAATCCGGCGCTATGCAGCGGGCGGTGCTGGAGCTGCTGGTGAATCTGGGCAGCGTGGCGGTGAAGGAGCTGTGCTATTTTACAGGAGCCAGCACCGCAACCGTCCGTCGGCTCCGGGATTTGGGCTATATCCGGCTGGAGGACCGGGAGGTTCTGCGCTGCCGGGAAATCAAGCCCGCCTCGGTGGCCAGGGAGCTGATTTTGAACCAGGAGCAATCCGCCGCCTATCAGGGCCTCACCGCCCAGATGGATGCGGAAAATCCCGGGGTAGGGCTGCTCTACGGCGTCACCGGCTCTGGAAAAACCTCGGTTTATTTGAAATTGATACAGTTTTGCCTGGAAAAAGGGAAAACTGCCATGCTTTTAGTGCCGGAAATCGCCCTGACCCCCCAGCTTCTGGGGGTGCTGGTGGCCCATTTCGGCGATCAGGTGGCAGTGCTGCACAGCAGCCTGCCGGCCACGGAGCGCTACGACCAGTGGAAACGGGTCCGCTCCGGGGTGGCCAAGGTGGTGGTGGGTACCCGCTCCGCGGTATTCGCCCCCTGCGCCGCTCCCGGCCTGATTATTTTGGACGAGGAGCAGGAGCATTCCTATCGCTCCGAAAACAGCCCCCGGTATCATGCCCGGGAGGTGGCCATCTGGCGGGGCCTCAAGCAGAGGGCCCTGGTGCTGCTGGGTTCCGCCACCCCCTCCGTCGAAACCATGTACCACGCCCAAAGGGGCGATTACCGGCTCTACACCCTCCGCCAGCGCTACAACGGTCGTGGGCTGCCCAAGGTCCAGATCGTGGATATGCGGGAGGAGGTCCGGGAGGGCAACGATTTAAGCTACAGCCTCCCCCTCCGGGAGGCCATTCGGGACACCGCCGCCCAAGGCAAGCAGACGATCCTGCTCCTGAACCGTCGGGGCAACAGCCGCGCCCTGGTTTGCGTGGACTGCCGCCAGGCCCCGGAATGCCCCCGGTGCAGCGCAAGGCTCACCTATCACAGCGCCAACGAGCGGCTCATGTGCCACTACTGCGGCTTCTCCCGAACGGTGCCCCAGCGGTGCAGCTGCGGCGGCCCCCTGAAAAAGGTGGGCACCGGCACCCAAAAGGCCCAGCAGGAGCTGAATATGCTCTTTCCGGACATGGAAATCGCCCGGATGGATGCCGACACCGTCAGTGCGGTGAACACCCACGAAAAAATCCTGGACCGGTTCAAAAAGGACAAAATCCCGGTGCTGATTGGCACCCAGATGGTGGCCAAGGGCCTGGATATGCCCGATGTGACCCTGGTGGGGGTGCTGGACGGGGATTTGAGCCTGTATTCCGACTCCTTCCGGGCGGCGGAGACCACCTTTAATATGCTGACCCAGGTGGTGGGCCGTGCCGGACGGGGTGAAACCCCCGGCGCTGCCCTGATTCAAACCATGGTGCCGGAGCATGAGGTCATCATGCTGGCCGCCCGGCAGGATTATCCGGGCTTCTATAACCTGGAAATCAGGCTCCGCCAAATGCAGGGCCTGCCCCCCTTTGGGGATATCCTCACCGTCACCTTCACCGGTCAGGACGAGGGGCGGCTGCTGCGGGGCGCCGGAAAATTCCGGGATTCCCTCACTGCCTGCCTTCAGGGCACGGTTTTGGGCCCCGCTCCCTGCCCGGTGCCGAAAATCAACTACAATTACCGTTACCGCCTGACCCTCCGCTGCCGCCTGGACAAGGAAAAGCGGGCGCTGGTGGCCCATCTGCTGCGGCAGTTCGCCAAGGATGGGGCCAACCGGGGGGTCAACGCCTTCGTGGATGTCAACGGAACGGATTAGAGAGGACATAGTATGGGAATTCGAAAAATTTTAACAGATAAGGACCCGGCGCTGCATAAAGTCTGCAAGCCGGTGGTAAATTTTGACCGGAAGCTCCACAAGCTGCTGGACGACATGGCGGAAACCCTGGCCGAGGCCAATGGCGTTGGCCTGGCAGCCCCCCAGGTGGGCATTTTGCGCCGTGTGGTCATCGTGGACACCGGGGATGAAATTCTGGAGCTGGTGAATCCCACCCTGGTGGAAACCTCCGGCGAGCAAACCGGCGCGGAGGGCTGCCTCAGCGTCCCCGGAAAGTACGGCCTGGTGACCCGCCCCAATGTGGCCAAGGTCAAAGCCCAGGACCGCTATGGCGACTGGTTCGAGGCCGAGGGCGAGGAACTGATTGCCCGCTGCTTCTGCCATGAACTGGATCACCTGGACGGCATCGTCTACACCCAGGTCATGGATCGGTTCCTCTCCGATGAGGAATTGGATGAGATGGAGTAATCCCTAAGCCGCCCCCTCAGTCAGCTCCGCTGGAAGGGGAGCCTTATTGGAGGTGCAATATGAGAGTAGTCTTTATGGGCACGCCGGATATTGCGGCGACCTGCCTGAAAAAAATCATCGCCGACGGCTTTGAGGTGGTGGCGGCCTATACTCAGCCGGACCGTCCCAAGGGCCGTGGCATGAAGCTGGTGGCCTCTCCCGTCAAAGAGGTGGCTCTGGCGAATCAGATTCCGGTGTACCAGCCGGAAAATTTCAAAAGCGAGGAAACGGTGCAGCAGCTGCGGGACCTGAACCCCGATCTCTGCGCCGTGGTGGCCTACGGCCGCATCCTGCCCCAGTCGGTGCTGGATGTGCCGAAATTTGGCTGCATCAATATCCATGCCAGCGTTCTGCCAGCCTACCGGGGCTCCGCCCCCTATCAGTGGGCGGTGCTGGACGGCCTGACCGAAACCGGCGTCACCGCCATGTACCTGTGCCGGGAAATGGACGCAGGCAACATCATCGATATTTCCAGGACCCCCATCGGCCCCGACGAAACCGCCGGAGAGCTGCTGGACCGGCTGGCGGTGCTGGGCGCGGATCTGCTCAGCAAAACCCTGACCCGCTTCGCCTCCGGCCCGGTGGAAAGCACCCCCCAGGACCCGGCGAAGGTCAGCTTCGCCCCCATGCTGGATAAATCCATGTGTCCCATCGACTGGAGCAGAAATGCCCAGCAGGTCCACGACCATGTCCGGGGCCTGCACCCCTGGCCTGTGGCCACCATGGAGCTGAAGGGCCAGAAGTTCAAGGTCCACGCCACCGCCATTGTCGATGGCACCGGCGAACCGGGTCAAATTCTGGGCCTGACGAAAACCGGCCTGAAGATCGCCTGCGGCCAGGGCGCGGTGGAAATCCGCTCCCTGCAAGCCGAAGGCGGCAAGCGCATGGCCGCCCCCGACTATTTCCGGGGCCACCCCCTGGAGGATTAAGAAGTTCCTTCAGTAGGGGAGGGTCAAGACCTTCCTCTACAGAAGCATTTGCTATTATGCACCTTGCATTTCTCTACACAATGGAGGGATAAAAATGAACGCAAGAAAAACCGCGCTGGATGCCCTGATTGCCTGCCGGAAGCGGGCGGCCTGGTCCAACGGCGTTTTGAAGGATTATATCGAGCGGGATCGGCTGGACCGCCGGGATGCGGCCCTGGCCACCCGGCTGTGCTACGGCATTTTGCAGCACCGGGGCCTGCTGGACTATTTTCTGGCCCAGCTCCTTACCGGAAAGGTCAAGGATCTGCACCCCGTCCTGCGGGATATCCTGCACATGGGCCTGTACCAGATCTATGAGCTGGACAAGGTGCCCGATTCCGCCGCGGTGAATGAATCCGTGGCTCTGGCGAAAAAATACTGCCGCTGGCAGCGCAACGCCTCCGGCCTGGTCAACGGCGTGCTGCGCAACGCGGTCCGCACCAAGGGCACCCTGAAGCAGCCCACCGCCCTGGAGGACCGGTACAGCCACCCGAAGGAACTGATTGATTTGCTGGCAAGCTATGTGGGCCAGGAAAACCTGGAGCCCATGCTGGCAGCCAATAACGATACCCCCCTGACCGTGGTTCAGGTGAACACCCTGCGGACCACCACCGAAAAGCTGGTGGAGGCTCTTGCGGCGGAGGAGGTCAAGACCCTGCCCCATCCCTGGATGCCGGACTGCCTGGTGCTGTCCAACACCGGCAACATCGAAAAGCTCCAGGCCTTCAAGGATGGATTGTTCTATGTCCAGGACGCCGCATCCCGGCTGGCGGTGATGTGCGCCCAGATTCCCCAGGGGGACAATGTCCGGGTGCTGGACTGCTGCGCCGCTCCCGGCGGCAAGACCTTTGCTGCGGCCATCGCCATGGGCGGCCAGGGTAAAATCCGCTCCGCGGATATCCATCGGCACAAAACCACCCTCATCCAGCACGGCGCCGACCGGCTGGGGCTGCACAACGTGCTGGTCCGGGAGCAGGATGCCACGGAGAACCATCCCACCTGGCACGGCAAAATGGATGTGGTGCTGGCGGACGTGCCCTGCTCCGGCTACGGCATCATCCGCAAAAAGCCGGACATCCGCTACAAGGATACCAAAGAAATGGAGCGTCTGCCGGAGCTGCAGCTGAAAATTCTCAGCAAGCAGGCCCAGTACGTCAAACCCGGCGGCACGGTGATCTATTCCACCTGCACCCTGGTGCGTAACGAAAATGAGGGAGTTGTGGAGGCATTTTTGAAGCATCATCCGGATTTTGAGCTGGAAAAGCTGCCTCTGCCGGGCAATTTCCCGAAAAATGAAACCGGCATGATTGCCCTGGTGCCTGGGCAGTACGATACCGACGGCTTCTTTATCGCCAGAATGCGGAGGAAAGCATGAATCTGAAGTCCCAGACCCTGCCGGAGCTGACGGCCCTCTTCAAAGCGTGGGGGGAACCGGCCTTCCGGGCCAAGCAGGTCTACACCTGGCTCCACAAAGGCGTCCGTACATACAGCGAGATGACCAATCTGCCCCAGGCTCTGCGGCAGCGGCTGGAGGAAAGCTACCCCATCTGCCCCCCGGAGGTAGTAAGAAAACAGGAATCTTCCCGGGATGGCACCATAAAATATCTCTGGCGGCTCTCCGACGGCAACTGCGTGGAAACGGTGCTGATGCGCTATAACTACGGCAACACCGTCTGCATTTCCACGGAAGTGGGCTGCCGGATGGGCTGCGCCTTCTGCGCCAGTACCCTTGGGGGACTGGTCCGGCGGCTGGAGCCCTTCGAAATGCTGGATCAGGTGCTGTTCACCCAAATCGACTCCGGCCTGCCGGTGTCCCGCATCGTGCTGATGGGCATCGGGGAGCCTTTGGATAATTTTGACAATGTGCTGCGGTTTCTGGAGCTGGTGAACAGCCCCGAGGGCATGAACATTTCCATGCGGCACATCAGCCTGTCCACCTGCGGCCTGGTGCCGAAAATCGACGAGCTGGCCAGCCGCAAGCTGCAAATCAGCCTGGCCATCTCCCTCCACGGCCCCAATGACGAAATTCGCAACCAAATCATGCCGGTGAACAGGGCCTACCCCATTGATGAATTGCTGGCCGCCTGCCGCCGGTATTTCGAGGCCACCTCCCGGCGGATTCACTTTGAGTACGCCATGATTGACGGCCTCAACGACCGGGAGCAGGATGCCAAAGAGCTGCTGCGACGGCTGAAGGGCCTGCCGGCCCATTTTAATCTGATTCCCCTGAACCATGTGGAGGAGAGCCCCCTGAAGCCCAGCAGCAAGAAGGCGGTGGCCCGATTCCAGCAGCTTCTGGAGGCCGGCGGCATCACCGCCACCGTCCGCCGCACCCTTGGCGGCGACATCGACGCCTCCTGCGGCCAGTTGCGGCGAAAATACTCGAAGGAACAAACCCAGTAGGGGAGTGTCAAGGCCCTTCCCTACGAAGCAGTATCAGCGAAAGGAGCGACGCACCATGCAGCATTGGGCGCTGACGGACCCGGGCTGTGTCCGGACCCAGAATCAGGACGCTTACGAAATCCATCAACTGGATAAACACACCACGCTCTTCGTGGTGTGCGACGGCATGGGCGGCGCCAAGTCCGGCAATGTGGCCAGCTCTCTGGCGGCGGAGGTTTTCTCCCAGGAGGTCCGGTGCCATTACCATGGCGGTCTGTCCACGGAGCAGCTCAATGAGCTGCTGAAACGGGCGGTGAAGCTGGCGAATTTTACGGTTTTCGACCAATCTCAGCAGTTTGAGGATTTCCACGGCATGGGCACCACCCTGGTGGCAGCGATCCTGCGGGGTCGCCAGGTCACCGTCGTCAATGTGGGCGACAGCCGGGCCTACCGGATTTGCGATGGGGATATCCAACGCCTGACCGTGGATCATTCCCTGGTACAAATGATGATCGACCGGGGGGAGCTGCGGCCTGACCAGGCAAGGCATTTCCCCGGCAAGAACTACATCACCCGGGCCATCGGCACCGAGCCTACTGTGGAATGTGACCTGTTCCACCTGGAGCTGCAGCGCTCTGACTGCCTGCTCCTTTGCTCCGACGGCCTGACCAATCTGGTGGACGACCAGGAGATTCTCTTCGAAATCGTCCACGGCGGCAGCCTGCCGGACTGCTGCTCTCACCTTCTGGACATCGCCCTGAACCGGGGCGCGCCGGACAACGTGACCAGCATCCTGGTGCAGGTCTGAGGGAGGAGCGATACATGGATAAGTATATCGGACGCCTGCTGGACGGCCGCTACGAGATACTGGAGGTCTTGGGCACCGGCGGCATGGCCGTTGTATATAAAGCCCGCTGCCACCGGCTGAACCGGCTGGTGGCCATCAAAATACTCAAAGATGAATATACCCAGGACGAGGAGCTGCGCCGCCGCTTCCAGGCGGAGAGCCAGGCCGTCGCCATGCTCAGCCACCCGAATATCGTGTCGGTTTACGATGTTTCCAGCTCCGGCGGAGCGGATCACATCATCATGGAGCTGATCGACGGCATCACCCTGAAGCAATATATGGAGAAAAAGGGCGTGCTGAACTGGAAAGAAACGCTGCATTTCGCCATGCAGATCGCCAAGGCCCTGGAGCACGCCCATGGCCGGGGCATCGTCCACCGGGACATCAAGCCCCATAATATCATGGTGCTGAAAAACGGCTCCGTGAAAGTGGCCGATTTCGGCATCGCCCAGGTCACCAACCAGAGCAGCACCATGACCACCGAGGCCCTGGGCTCCGTCCACTATATTTCCCCGGAGCAGGCCAAGGGCGGCCGGGTGGATAATCGGTCGGATATCTATTCCCTGGGCGTGGTGATGTACGAAATGATTGCCGGACGGGTGCCCTACGATGGGGACAGCCCGGTGGCGGTGGCCATTCAGCACATCAACGGCGGCGCCATGCCCCCGGTGATGTTCAATCCCAATGTGCCCAAGGGGCTGGAACAAATCATTCTCAGGGCCATGTCCCTGGCCCCCCGGGACCGCTATGCCACAGCCGGAGCCATGCTCTATGACATGGACGAATTCCGCAAGGATCCCTCCAAGGTATTCCCGGAGGCTGGCACCAAGGTGGACGATGCCACCCAGGTGCTTCCGGCGGATTTGGAGCAGCAGGCGAAAAATGTGGCGCCGCAGCCGGAAAAGACCGCCCCCCAGCGGGAGCGGGCCTCCAAGTCAGCCCGTCCCAAGCAGGAGGAGCGGAGCCGGGGAACCACGCTGGCCATTGCGTCCTGCGTGCTGGTGGGCATTATCGCCATCATCATTTTTGTCATGGTGTTTCCCTGGGACAGTCTTCGGAATGAAACAGAGATGGTAAAGGTGCCAAGCCTGGTGGGGCAGCCGTATTCCGGGCTCCCAACCTATCCCGGCATCAAAGTAGAGCACTACGGCCATGCGTACAGCGATGTGTATCCCAAGGGGCAGATTATGCATCAGGAACCTGCCGCAGGGCAGGAGGTGGTGGCGGGAACCAAGGTCTACATCATCGAGAGCATCGGCCCGGAAATCAAGACCATGCGGGATTTGAGCGGAGAGAAGAAGCAGGATGCCATCGAGCATTTGAAGAATTTGAAGCTGAGCCTGAAGATTGAATCCCGGAACCAGCCCAGCAAGGATATCAAGGAGGGTTACGTCATCCGGACCGAGCCGGCGGCGGGGGAGCCGCTGAACAAGGGGGATACGGTCATTCTGTACATCAGCGGCAAATCTACGGCGGTGGTGCCCTATGTGGTGGGCGATAGCTGGTCTGAGGCGGAGCAAAAGCTCAACAGCGAGGGGTTCGATACCATTGGTCGCCAGGATGTGGCCAGCGCGGCGCCTGCCGGCACGGTGGTGGCCCAGTCCGAGGAAGCGGGCAACCGAATCGAGGTTACAACGAAAATCATCCTGTCCATTTCCACCGGCACACCCCCCAATCCCACAAGAAATGATGGAGAAAGCCCGTGATGAAGAAATTATCCGGCCGCATTCTGCGGTCGCTCAGCGGATTTTATGATGTGCAAACACCGGAGGGCCTGGTGACCTGCCGGGCCAGAGGCATCCTGCGCCGAGGCGGCGAGAGCCCTCTGACTGGGGATTTGGTGGAAATTTCCGTGGAAAACGGCAAGGGCATGGTGGAAAAAATCCTGCCCCGGCGGAACTGGTTCATTCGACCCGCGGTGGCCAATGTGGATGCCCTGGTGATTTTCGCAGCCAATGTCAACCCGGTGACGGAGCCCTTCCTCATCGACCGGGTGGCCGCCATCGCCGGCGACCGGGGGGTGCAGGTGGTCATCTGCATCAACAAATGCGACCTGGACCCGGCGGTGGACTTGGAAAAAATCTACCGCTCTGCCGGTTATCCGGTGATTCTGACCAGCGCCGAGACCGGCGAGGGCGTTGAGGAATTGCGCCATTTGATTTCCGGTAAGCTCACGGCCTTCACCGGCAATTCCGGCGTGGGCAAGAGCAGTATCCTCAATAAGCTCTGCCCGGACCTGGCTCTGCCCACCGGTGAAGTTTCCGAGAAGCTGGGCCGTGGCCGCCATACCACCCGCCATGTGGAGCTGTACCGGCTGGGGGAAGATACCTATGTGGCGGATACCCCCGGTTTTTCCTCCTTTGACACGGATCAGATGGAGGTCATTCTGAAAGAGGATTTGCAGTACGCCTTTCCGGACTTCGCCCCCTGCCTGGGCCGGTGCCAGTTCCACGACTGCTCCCACCGGAAGGAACCGGGCTGCGCCGTCACCGCCGCTGTGGCAGCAGGAGAAATCCAGCCCACCCGGTACGACAGCTACCTGCGGCTCTATGAAAAAGTCAGCCAGATTAAGCTCTGGGAAATGAAATGAAACAGGCAGGAAGGTATTGCACCTTCCTGCCTCTTCTGCTATAATACCTCGGAATGAAAAGGGAGGAGATTGGATGAAAACATATCCGGAATATGAGAAACGGTGGGTATTCGCTGTGCTGATTTTCGTGGCGGGGTTCTATGGGGGGTATACCCTCTGCGTCCGGGGTGGCGTGTTCTGCAACGGGCAGACCGGCAACCTCGCGCTGCTGGGTGTGGCGCTGGGCGGCGGCAATTGGCGCAGAGCTGTGTACTACCTGATTCCCATCAGCGCATATTTATTGGGCGTCATGGTTTCGGAAACCATCCCCCGCCATGTCCGCTGGTTCCGGCTTCGGTGGGATACGTTGCTGACCTTGATTGAGATTGGGCTGGTGCTGATTATGGGCTTCATTCCGGCCACCGCACCCCACCAAATCTGCCAGGTGACAATCAATTTTATCTGCGCCATGCAATATAACACCTTCCGCCGGGCGGAGGGGATGTCCATGGCAACCACCTTCTGCGTCAACCACATCCGGGTCATCGGCATTTCCCTGACCCAACTGTTGTCCCGAAAAAACCGTCAGACGGAGTCGGCGGATAAATTCCGGGCCCACGGGACGATGATTCTGTGCTTCATCATCGGAGCGGTATCGGCCGGGGCACTGTGCCGGATTTTCGAAGTGCGGGCTATTTGGTGGATGTTGATTCCCTTGGCGATCCTTTCCGCAGATTTGCTCCTTGGGGATTTGAGAGAGGGGAAGAACAGCAAGAAATCGAATCCGGTTGGGCAGTAACTAATTGGGCAAGGGGTGCTTTTAGAGGCCCCCAATCATTTACGAATGAGGGTGCGTTCGTTTGAACGCACCCTCATTGTGTTGATAAATTGGTTAGCGCACAAAAAACGCTGTCATTGGGAACCAGTCTGTTTCAGCGGTGTGGCAATCCGTACTCTTTTTTGCAATGCGTAGAGAACGGATTGCCACGTCGCTTCGCTCCTCGCAATGACATATGCTCATTTGTTATTTTTCCAAATCCTTCAGAATCTTTCCGTAAAATTCCTCGCTGATTTTGTACTTTTTCAGGTAGACGATGTAGCCCACCACGATCATCAGCAGGGGCACGGCGAACATGGCCAGCTTGATAATCAGCTTGCCGCCGTTGTCGATGGCGTCCACGGTGCCGCCGTCCACCTTGATGCCGGAGAAAATCAGGGTCAGGCTGACGATGCCGGTGGCCAGTGCGCCGCCGATTTTGTTGATTAGGGGCTGGATGGAGAAGGTGATGGATTCGTTCCGCTTGCCCAGCTTCCACTGGCCGTATTCCACGGTGTCCGCCAGGAACATGAGCATCAGGGTCTGGATAAAGGCCTGGCCCACGAACACCAGCACCGCACCCAGGGCGATGAGTACCAGCGAAATCTCTGCGAAGAAGAAAATGGCATAGCCGATGACCACCAGGATGGTGCCCAGGGTGTAAAGCTGCCGCCGGTTCATCCGCCGGGCCACCATGGGATACACCGACAGAGTCCCCAGCTGGGCCACGCCCACCACCGCCACCAGCACCACATACATCCCTTCGTTGCCGAAGAGGTACTTCATGTAGTAAACCGCGAAATTGACCGTGGTGCAGTAGCCTACCATGAACAGTCCCATGGCCAGGGTGGTCCACATGAGCTGGTCGTTTTTCAGCAGCGCCCGGAACATCTGCCGCAGGGTGGTGGATTCCTGATTTTCCGGGGCGGTGCGTTTTTCCTTGATGCCCAGCAGGGGAATCAGCAGCCCCAGCAGATACACCACCGCAATGACCACGGCGCACCAGAACCAGGCCTTCGGGGTATCGCCCAGGGCGCTGGTCACGGGCTGCCAGGCAACCATGACGATGTACATACCGATATTGGCGCAGATTCGGGCGAAGGCACCGGTCTTTTCCCGCTGCTTCTGGTCCGGGGACAGCACCGGCAGCAGCGTCCAGTAGCCGATGTCGTTGATGCCGAAGGAAACATCCCACAGCAGGTAAGAAATTCCAAACACAATCACGAAGACCCATCCGCTGCCGATTCCGGCGAACAGCAGCACCGAGAAAACCGCGCTGAGGATGCCGCCCACGGCGATGGCGGGCTTGAATTTGCCCCAGGGGGAGCGGATGTTGTCGATGACCAGGCCCGTGATGGGGTCGTTGAAGGCGTCAAAAATCCGCATCACCGACAAAATCATGCTGGCAGCGGCAAAAACCCACACCGGCAGGCTCAGCACGTCGGAAAGAAAGTACAGCAGGGTGTTGGCCTCGAAGGAATAAAACATATCCCGGCCCACGGTGCCCAGGCCAAAGCAGACCCGATTCCGGGATTCAAGATTTTTCATGGGAATCCTCCTCGATGATGTAAAGTTCCGAACCGAAGTCGGTCAATGTCCGCTGATTTTTGTCGTAGCCGGTGCCCCGGAATACCGGCAGCAGCCGGATACCCGCCAGCAGGGCGGCGCCGGAGATGGTCATTTCCTGGATGCCATCCGGCAGGGTGATGTGCCGGTCGGCGGTGCGAAGGAGGACGCCGTTGGGGTTCAGATTCACCGGGACAACGTGCTTCACCAGATTGCCGAATTGGCCGATCCGCAGCTTTTGGGGGTTGGTGCGGAAGCGGTAGCGCTTGTGCCTGTCCAGCCCCTTCAGCCGCAGGGTCCCATAGCCCGGGGCGGCGGGCACCAGCCCCCGGAAGGTGGCCGCCAGGGTGATTTTGCCGTCGGATACCTGCCAGCCCCCTTGCAGCCGCCGGAAGGTGCCGAACTGAAAGACCTTCCGATATTGCTTATAAAGTTCGATTTGTCCCTGAATTTCCTTCTTTTCGATGGAAATCAGGTGCTTTAAGTCCAGTTCGTAGCCCAAACAGCCGAAAAACGACACATTCGCCCGGGTGCATAGCGGGGTGGAGCGGAGGGTCTGGGCGTGGGGGGCGGCGCTGACGTGGGCGCCGAAGGTGGACTGGGGATAGAGGTAGGAAAGGTTGCCCTGAATGGTCTGCCGCTCCATGGGGTCGGTGTTGTCGGAGCACCAAATCTGGGGGCCGAAGCACAGCATTCCCAAATCAAACCGGTTGCCGCCGGAGGAGCAGCTTTCCAGCAAAATCTCCGGCCGGGGGCCGAAAATCCGGCGCAGTACCTCGTAGAGGCCCAGAATGTAGTCGTGGGCTTTGGCCCCCAGGGCGGTGCTGTGGCGGTTCATGTCCCACTTGACGTAGGAAATGGGGGCGCTGTCCAGGGTGCGGCCCACATTTTCCACAATGTAGTCCCGCACCTCCGGCTTTGTCAAATCCAGCAGGAGCTGATGGCGGCCCAGCAGAGGCTGGAAGCCGTCGGTCAGGGCCCAGTCCGGGTGAGCCCGGTAGAGGTCGGAATCGGGATTGACGGATTCCGGCTCGAACCAGAGGCCAAATTCCATGCCCAGGGAGCGGATTTTGTCCCCCAGCCCCTTGAGCCCATGGGGGAGCTTTTTGGGGTTGACGTTGTAATCGCCCAGACCGGCGGTGTCGTCGTTGCGCTGGCCGAACCAGCCGTCGTCCAGCACGAACAGCTCGCAGCCCAGGCTTTTCGCCTCCTTTGCCAGGTTCACCAGCCGCCGGTGGTCGAAATCGAACATACAGCCCTCCCAGCTGTTGAACAGCACCGGCCGCTCCTTCTCCCGGAACTGCCGGGGGATGATGTGGTCGTGGACAAAGCGGTGCATTTTTTCGGACAGGCCGCCGAAGCCCTGGTCAGAGAAGGCCATCACCGCCTCAGGGGTCTCAAAAACCGCGCCGGGTTCCAGAATTTTGGCAAAATTGTTGGGGGAAATGCCCTGGACCACCCGGGTCAGCCCCTGCAAAGAGCGCTGGGCGGCGGCATAATGGTTGCCGGAGTAAATGAGGTTGAAGCCGTAGACCCGGCCCGCATCCTCGGTGGCGCCGGGCTCGCTGAGGAGGAACCCGGGATTATGCCGGTTGGAGGAGGCACCGGTGGTGCTTTCGTTGACGATACGGCTGTCCAAAACCGGCACCCGATGCTTTCGCGCCTCCGCGATCCAGCCCCCGTCGAAGGTGGTCATTTCGTAGTCACCGGGCAAATCCAGGAGGCTGGACATGAATTTGGTGACGGTAATGGGGGCGTCGCCGGTGTTTTGAAGCCTTGCCCGCCGGGTCAGAACCCCGTCGAAGAGGGTAAAATAGAGATTCAGTTCCGCTCCGGGCTGGGTCATGGTGATTTTCAGGGTTTTCGCAAGACCCTTGGCCTGGGGCAGGGGGGAGTCCATGGCCACGATTCCGTCGATAATTTCATGGCTGGCATAGCGAAAATCCGTGGCGGTGCCCAGCTCCAGGGGGCTTTCCCGATAGTCACCCCGGCCGGAGCCGCTCCAGGCCAGGGGCAGGGAATCCGGGCAGCTGGCGGTATCCTTGTCATCCAGCAAAATGGAGCTGCCCCAGCCCAGGCCGGGTTGACAGAGGAACGCCTGCCAGTCGGCAGTTTCCACCGCCTCACCAAAATGCAGCAGCTCCACAAGGCCGTAAGCATTGAGGCGCAAAAGCAGGGAGTAATCCCCCCGATGCAGGCCGAAAATATTGTCCCGGTGAACGATCATGGTCCTCAGCTCCTTTTCGTAATTGCGCGGGCAAATGATTGTTTGGTGATGCATTTGAATTGCGGCGGCCTCCGGCCACCGAGCGCCCCGAAGGGGCGCCATGGCTTCCCCCGGGGGGAAGCTGTCGCCGCCGCAAGGCGGTGACTGATGAGGAATGCGGGCGGAAATGTTCAATTTCGTAAAGATTTCAGGCCTAATAATGGGTAAGATTTCATCAAGTCTTTACGGATTC
>JAFTHT010000038.1 GCA_017457285.1 Oscillospiraceae bacterium
ACGCCCTGCTGATGCCCATGACCGAGTTCTCCCTGGGCCTGACCGGCGACATTAACGATATTATGAACGCTCATAACCTGGCACTGGTGGCTCTGACCTCCCGTATGCAGCATGAGCGCAACAACACCGACGAGTGGCTGGCCAAGAAGGGCCTGAAGCGTCTGGACATCGACCCCAAGCGGGTGGAGATGGGCTGGATCATCGACTTCTGCGCTCAGTCCCTGCGTAACATCATCATCGGCATCGGCGGCCGTCTGGACGGCTTCATGATGGAGTCCAAGTTCGGCATCGCCGTTGGCTCCGAGCTGATGGCCATCCTGGCTGTTGCCAAGGATCTGAAGGATCTGCGTGAGCGTATCGGCAAGATCGTCGTGGCCTACTCCAAGACCGGCTCCCCTGTCACCTGTGAGGATCTGGACGTTGCCGGCGCCATGACCGCCTGGATGCGTAACGCCATCAACCCCACCATGTGCTACTCTGTGGAGCATCAGCCCGTGCTGATCCACGCCGGCCCCTTCGCCAACATCGCCATCGGCCAGTCCTCCGTCATCGCCGACCGTCTGGCTCTGAAGCTGTTCGACTACCACGTCACCGAGTCCGGCTTCGCCGCCGACATCGGCTTCGAGAAGTTCTGGAACGTTAAGACCCGCCTGTCCGGCCTGACCCCCAACGTTTCCGTCCTGGTTGCTACCGTCCGCTCCCTGAAGATGCACGGCGGCGGCCCCAAGGTCACCCCCGGCGCCCCCCTGCCCAAGGAGTACAAGGAAGAGAACCTGGAGCTGCTGGAGAAGGGTACCTGCAACCTGTTCCACCACGTCAACACCATCAAGAAGTCCGGCATCACCCCCGTGGTCTGCATCAACCGGTTCTACACCGATACCGATGCCGAGGTCGCTCTGCTGAAGAAGCTGTGCGCCGAGCGCGGTGTCCGCTGCGCCGAAAGCAACCACTGGCGTTACGGCGGCGAGGGCGCTGCTGAGCTGGCTCAGGTGGTCGTGGAGGCCTGTGAGGACAAGAACGAGATCAAGTTCCTGTACGATCTGGAGATGCCCCTGCGTCAGCGGGTCGAGCGGATCGCCAAGGAAGTCTACGGCGCCGACGGCGTGGACTGGGCTCCTCTGGCTACCGAGAAGGCCGTCCGCTTCGAGACCGATCCCAAGTACGCTGACTACTGCACCATGATGGTCAAGACCCACCTGTCCCTGTCCGATGACCCCACCAAGAAGGGTGTGCCCACCGGCTGGCGGCTGTTCGTCCGTGACATTCTGGAGTACGGCGGCGCGAAGTTCCTGTGCCCCATGGCCGGCACCATCTCCATGATGCCCGGCACCGCTGCCGACCCCGCTTACCGCCGGGTCGACGTGGACACCGAAACCGGCAAGGTTTCCGGCCTGTTCTAATTTAACCACATAAGCACAGGCGGAAAAACCGCCTGTGCTTTCGTGGCATTTATCGATTTCTCTCAAAACAAGCATGTCATTGCGAGGAGCGAAGCGACGTGGCAATCTCCTCCAGGTTTCCAACAACCGAAGGGGATTGCCACGCCAGTGTGCGCACTGGCTCGCAATGACATGGGATTCTTTACATTTAAGGAGAATTTTTCTATGGATATGACCCTGGAAACTTGCCGCAAGTTTGTGGAAGTGCTGGCTTCCGATGCGCCCGCTCCCGGCGGCGGCGGTGCAGCGGCTCTGGTCGGTGCCATCGGCACTGCCCTGGGCAACATGGTGGGCAGCCTGACCGTTGGCAAGAAGAAATATGCCGACGTGGAGGCCGAAATCATCGACCTGAAGGCCAAGTGCGATGCCCTCCAGAAGGAGCTGCTGGACCAGGTGGAGGCGGACGAAGTGAACTTCCTGCCCCTGGCTAAGGCCTACGGCATCCCCAAGGACGACCCCAACCGGGATAAAATTATGGAAGAGGCCACCATCATCGCCTGCTCCACCCCCATCAAGATCATGGAGCTGTGCTGCCAGGCCATCGACTACATCAAGGTCTTTGCCGACAAGGGCAGCCGCCTGGCGGTGTCCGATGCCGGCTGCGGCGCCGTGATCTGCAAGGCCGCATTGCAGGCAGCCAGCCTGAATGTGTTCATCAACACCAAAACCCTGAAAAACCGTGACGTGGCCGAGGACATGAACCGCCACGCCAACGTGATGCTGAACACCTACGGCCAGCTGGCGGACGAAATTTTCAACACCGTCAAGGCCGGATTCGGTCAGTAAACTGACAGATAAAAAGATACAAGATATGAGATACGAGATATCCTGTGTCTGAAATATCTCGTATCTCGTATCTCCTATCTCATATCTAACTTGGAGGAAATTACTATGGCAAAGCATTTGCTTGGCAAGGAAGTCAACGAGGCGCTGGTGGCGGAGCTGCTTTCCCGCACCAACGCGCTGCGGGAAAAGGGCATCGCCCCCACCCTGGGCATCGTCCGTGTGGGCGCCCGGCCCGATGACCTGAGCTACGAAAAGGGTGCCATTAAGAAGGCCGAAACCGTCGGCGTGGATGTGAAGGTTTTTGAGCTGCCGGAGGATGCCTCCCGTGAGGATGTGCTGGCGGTCATCGACCAGGTCAACGCCGATACCTCCGTCCACGGCGTTCTGATGTTCCAGCCCTTCCCCGCCCATCTGCGCCCCTATCAGAGAGAGATCTGCAACCGGCTGGATGCCAAGAAGGACATGGACTGCCTGACCGACCTGAGCAGCGCCGGTGTCTACCAGGGCCGCAGCGACCTGGGCTACGCCCCCTGCACCCCCTCTGCCTGCATGGAGATCCTGGATTACTACGGCATCGACTGCAAGGGTAAGTCCGCCGTGGTCATCGGCCGGAGCCTGGTTGTGGGCAAGCCCGCCGCCATGATGCTGATCGGCAAGAACGCCACCGTCACCGTCTGCCACACCAAGACCGTGGATACCGCCGCCGTCTGCCGTGAGGCCGACATCATCATCTCCGCCGCCGGTGTGCTGAACAGCCTGACCAAGGACTATGTCCGTCCCGGCCAGATCGTGATCGACGTTTCCATGAACTGGAACCCCGAGAAGATCACCTCCCGTGGCAAGGGCGGTATGTCCGGCGACGCGGTGTTCGAGGAAGTGGAGCCCATCGTGGAGGCCATCACCCCCGTCCCCGGCGGTGTCGGCGCCGTCACCACCACCGTGCTGATGAAGCACGTGGTTGAAGCCGCTGAAAAGATTTGATCCCCCAAAAACGAGGCCCACCGGGCCTCGTTTTTTTCAGCGTGTCAAAAAAGTAGTCTGTCATTCCGAGGGAGCGAAGCGACCGTGGGAATCCGTTTTCTAAAAGTTGTGATTTATCCAATAAACTCGTTGATTTCGGAATCTTTTTAAGAACGGATTGCCACGTCGGCCTACGGCCTCCTCGCAATGACATTGTTTTTGCAGATAAAGCTGTGAAGGACTGTTTCGTTGAGAAACACCTCTGTAGGGAGGGTCAAGACCCTCCCTGCAGAGTACGATGTTCGTTACCCCCAAAGAATCTTTTGCGACGGTCTGTATGAAAATCACCGTCGTTTTTGTTGATTTATGGGCGGGACTGTTGTACAATGGGAATATACGGAAAAAATAGGAGGGTTTCTTGTGAAGAAATTGACTGCGTTGATTTTAGTGCTGACTGTCCTGCTGGGGCTCACCGGCTGTCCGGCCAAGGATGCTCCGGCCGGAACGGAGGCCACGACCATCGCCCCGGATACTACGATTCCCACCGCTGATTCCGAACCCACCGATGCCACCGAGCCGGAGGAGGAGCCCTCCTCCCCCATTTTGTACAAGGTGACCGATGACCAGGGGCGGATTCTGTACCTGTTCGGCGCCATCCATATCGGAACGGAGGAGATGTATCCCCTGCCGTCCTATGTTCAGGATGCCTATGATCAGTCCGATATTCTGGCGGTGGAGTGCGAGGGTGCGGATACGCCCCAGGAAATGGAGCAGGAAAAGCAGTGCGCGCTGCTTGGCGACGGCGTGACCATTCAGGACCTCCTCTCCCCGGAAACCTACCGTGCAGCCAAAAAGATTTTGGAAGAAACCGGCGTATACCAGCCGGAATTTGAGGACTGCAAGCCCATTGTCTGGCAGAGCATCATCGATGGGCTGGCGGTGCAGAAGAGCGGGGCTGACAGCGCCCTGGGTGTGGACCTTCAAATGATGGAGAAAGCCCGGGGGGACGGGAAGCCCATTGAGGAGATCGAGCCTGTGGCGGAGCATTACCGCTATATGGGCGATTTGAGCATGGAGCTGCAGTGTCTGCTTTTGGAGGATACGGTGGCCTCCTACCGCAATCCCATGGCCATCCGGGCGAATACCTATTTGTGCCGGCTTTGGGCCCAGGGGAACGAGTCCTTCCTGCGTACGATACTGTCCGTCAATCTGGACCAGATACCCGACGAGAGGGAACGGGCGCTGTATCAGGAGTATCAGGATGTAATCCAGACCCAGCGGGACGCGAATATGACCCAGTATGCCATGGAGGCCATGGCCTCCGGTCAGACGGTGTTTATTTGCGTGGGGCTGGCCCATATCATCGGCGAAGGGGCCATGGTCGACCGGCTGACCCAGGCTGGCTACACCCTGGAGCGGGTGGAGGGATGAATCTGGTTGATTTTTGCGTATCTGTGTCGTATAATGAAAGCAGATTTCTAAATACTCCTTTTCGGCGAAGCGGCGTATCTTTTGCCGCAACTGTTTGCCCCGAAAACACCGAAATACATTCAGGATTTCTGGTGTTTTCGTGACATCAATTTGCGACAAAATATCCACCGCCCCCTCGAAAATCAGTTTTTAGAGGTCCCCGAAAATATCCGGAAAATAAGGAGTGTTTCCTATGAAGAAGCTCACCGCATTGATTATGGCGTTGACCATGGTGCTGGCGCTGGCTGCCTGCGATTTTGGCGCTTCCAGTGAGGGCGACACCACCGGCTCCCAGCCCACCGAGGCCCAGACCACCCCCTCCCAGACCGACTCCCAGCCCACCGCACCCTCTGAGCCGGTTGGGTTTTACGCCCTTGCCGGCATGAATGTGGTCACCGCCGAACGGGAAATCCGTGTGGACATTTCCTATGATGACCATGGCCGGATGCTGGGCTATGAAATTTGGATGGATGGGGCTATGCAGCAGGGGAACCGGATGGAGTATACCGCGGATGGCACTCCCCTGACCAACTACACCTACGGCCCCGACGGTGCCGAGATTTCCAGACAGGTTTACACCCAGATGGACAACGGCAAGTGGACGGAAATGCGGACGACCGCCGATGGCGTGTCCTACCGCACCGAGATGGAACGGGATTCCGAGGGCCGCCCCGTGGAGCAGCGGCGCTACAATGAGAATGACGAGTTGGCCAGCCGGACGAAGTACGAATACGATTCCCAGGGCCGGGTGACCAAAGAAGTGGAGCTGAACGACCAGGACATGGAAACCACCGTGCGGGAATACATTTACGACGAATCCGGCAACCTGACGGAGTTCCGTATGCGTGGGGGGGATATGCTGATTCTGCACTATCTGTATACCTATGAGGCCGGCCGCCTGGTGAAGCGGGTCAGCCAGACGGAAGATGGCCTGTCCTACCGCTACGAGTATGACGAGCGGGGCAAACTGAGTAAGGTGATTCAGGATGAAATCGTCATGGAGCTGCACTACGAGAAGCTGGAGCTGTCCCAGGAGGACGGGGATGCTCTGGAGGACGCCGTAGCGACCATCATTGAGAATGCCTTTGTGCTGATGTGAGTCAAAAATCCTTCCAAGGATGCCCTTGACAAAACCACATTTCTTTAATAAAATGGTCGTATCCTGCATGACTGACGGATAAACGCGGATAACGCGGTGGAGTGCAGGGTTTGAATGCCGACCGTCTGGGCGATCCGCTTTGTGCTGGGTCGCCCTTTTTTATTGGAGGTAAAATTTATGAAAAAAATTGGCAATCTGTCCGAAAAAAGCTTTCTGAAGCTGTTTTTTGGCTTCGTCACGGTGTGCTTCCTGGCGGCGGCATTCCTGATGCCCGACCGGAAGGATATGCTGGGCGGCCTGTGGAACATCATTTCCCAGCCCAGCAAGGTTTCCACCAACTATTTCCATGTGGGCGGCTACGCAGCCACCTTCCTGAATATGGGCCTGGTGGCGGCCATTGCCCTGGTTCTCTATTGCCTGCCCGGTGCGGCGGTGAGCAATGTGTCCACCCTGGCCTTCCTGCTGACCCTGGGCTTCGGCTCCTGGGGCATCAATGTGCTGAATATTTGGCCCACATTTTTGGGTGTGGCGCTGTACTGCGCCGTGAAGAAGGAGAAGCTCACAGCCAATGTCAACGCCATGCTCTTCTCCACCGGCATCGCTCCCCTGATTACTGAGCTGATGGTCCGCTACCCCGGTACCGCCGTGGGCTTCACCCCGGTGGGCGTGGCTCTGGCCATGGTGGTGGGTCTTGCCATTGGCTTCTTCCTGCCTGCGGGACTGGCCCATTCCCCCAAGGTCCACAAGGGCTTCGACCTGTACAGCGCCGCTCTGCCCATCGGCATGACCGCCTTCTTCCTCCAGGCCATCCTGTATAAGACCCAGGGCGTGGCCCTGCCCGCCGCTCCCGCTGCCGATACGTTGAAGGTCGCCAGCGCCATGACGGTGAACGTGTTCTGCGGCGTGGTCTTCGGCCTGAGCGTCCTTTTCGCCTTCCTGCTGGGCTGCAAGCCCAGGGACTACTGGAATCTGCTGAAGGACCCGGCCCTGGTGACCAATTTCTCCAGCCACTACGGCAACGCCACCTTCCTGATGAACTTCGGCATCTACGGCCTGTTCATCCTGGGCTACTACAATCTGGTGGGCGCCACCTTCAACGGCGTCACCTTCGGCATCATCTTCTGTATGGTGGCCTGCTGCAATTCCGGCTCCCATCCGGCCAATGTCTGGCCCATCATGGCGGGCTATGTGGCCTCCAGCTTCCTGTTTGGCTGGATCGCCAAGCTCACTGGCGGCGACTTCGCCGGGGCCGCCAACGCCCAGGCCATCTGCGTGGGCCTGTGCTACGCCAACGGCCTGAGCCCCATCGCCGATAAGTACGGCTGGCGCTACGGCTTCATTGCGGCGGTGATGCACTATGTGCTGGTCACCTCCGTCCCGGCCCTCCATGGCGGCTACTGCCTGTACAACGGCGGCTTCACCGCAGCCCTGATCTGCCTGATCCTGGTGCCGGAGCTGGAGCGGTTCTTCCATACAAAATCCGAAAGAAAAGAAGCGAAAATGGCGAAAAAAGCCATGCAATAACAAGAATCCGCACTGCAAATCAGCAGTGCGGATTCTTCATAATTTATATCGTGGGTGTTATCATTTGAAGCCGTCACCCATCGAGGCAGCTGCGCCTGATACTAATTCTTGATTAAAATGTTTCATTTTAATCAAGAAGACATCGCCTGATGGCGCTGTCGATTTTGATATTTTCGTAATAGAAAATATCAAAATCCCGTCTCATTATGATCTTCATATAAAAAGGTTCAATTCTACGAATTAACCCTTTTTATTGAATATCAGTATGAAATGGCGGCGGGCTTTGAACCAGCCGTCGCAGGCGCACAGGAGGAGCAGCGGGGCGTAGATTATCAGGTACCGGCTGTTGCACTCCCAAATCATCATGAAAATGGTCATGCCGAACAGCGCGGTCCGGGCGAACAGCAGGGGGTCGGACTCCTTGCTTTTCCGGGCGAAGAGGCAGGCCAGCAAAATGCCCAGGAGCATGGCGATGTGGTAGGTGCCGGTGTAAACATCCCGAATGTAACCCTTTTCTCCGTCCTGGGTAAAGACATCGTGCATCCAGGTGCCGGGATACACCGGGTCCCGGTGGACGTAATCGGCTCCGGCGAAATGGTCATTTCCCCAGGTTCGGGCAACTTTTGTGACCAAAAGATGCTGGATGGTGCCCTGAACGCCCTTTTCGGAGAGGCGTTTTTCGATTTGGGCCATGTTGGCATCGAACTTTTCGTCGTAGCTGCCGAAGCTGATGGTAAAATCCACATCCGCGTGGCTGTAGCCGCCGTAGCCCAGGCCCATCATGACCCAGTGGGTGAAGGGGAACTCGTATTTTTCGGAAAGCTCCTCGGAAATGGGCACCGTCCGGTCTGTGACGGCGTTGGTGATGCCGAGGCAGCAGGCAAAGGCCAAGGCCAGGGCGGTCAGGTTGATGAGCCCCCTTTTGGCTTTCTCCAGGGAGTCGGTGGACAGGAAGCTGTCAATGACGATGGCGACGATCAGAATCAGGCCCATCACTTTCACCTGGAAAAGCAAGGCGGCCAGGGCACCGATTCCGGCGGCCAGGGCCCAGGATTTGGATTGCCGGTATTGAACGTACAGGTATGCGGTGCAGACAATCAGGAGCATACCGGGGGTGTCGGTGTAGCAGAACTGGGAATATAAATAGAAGGGCAGAAACAGCAGGGCGGCGATGCCCACGAACAGGGCCTTTTCAGGGTTCCAGATTTTTTGGGCGGTTTTGTAAATCACAAAAATCGTCAGCTGTACGAAGGCCACGCTGACTACCACGGAAACGCCCTTGCAAACCGTGGTGGAGGGATTTTTGACAAAAAATCCAACACAACGGAACAACCCGGTCAAAACCGTCAGCCAGAAGCGGTTGTTGGGGTAGCGGGCGTAGTATTCGAGCAGAGAAATGTCGTCGCCCATGGCGATTTCGTAGGCGGTGCTGATCAGCTGTCCCCAATCCCAGGAGTAGCGGACCGACAGGACGAAGGCGAAGCATAGCATCACGCCGGTGGAGATCAGCTGCAAAATGGGCCAAAGATATTTTCTGGGGGTCAGGGGTTTCGGGTTACGCAGGAGACATACTGCCAACAAAATCAGCGAAAACGCCAGAATCCCGGCGAAAAAACTGTCTTTCACAACGGTTGTAATGCCAACCACCGATACAATATAAAATAGAATAAGAATCAGCAGGTTCAAAATCCTTCTCAGGCAATTCATAACATCCGGCCTTTCTGATTTGGGGTCAGTTCATTATAGCCTGCTTGTCAGATAAAGTCAATCCAGGCAGGGATGAGGGCAGATAAATGATTGTTTAGCGCACTGGCGCGGGAGCGCCCATGCCTTCCCCCGGGGGGAAGGTGGCCCGGCGAAGCCGGGTCGGATGAGGAATGCGGGCGATAACCTAAGATGACGAATCCGTAAAGACTTGCTGAAATCTTACCCATTATTAGGCCTGAAATCTTTACGAAATCGAA
>JAFTHT010000039.1 GCA_017457285.1 Oscillospiraceae bacterium
ATAAATTGTCCAAGGTGTTCATTTCGTCTTTGCGTTATTCAATTTACAAGGTACAGCTGCTATCCGCTCGCCGGACAGCTTGCATATTCTAGCACAGAACTTTTCATTTGTCAAGAACTTTTTTCGATTCTTTTCAAATTTCTTTTCGAGCTAGCTTTGCGTTTGGCCCCTCACCGGAGCGCTTGCATATATTATCAGAAACATCCCAAAATGTCAAGCACTTTTTTCTAATTTTTACGACTTTTTTTGAAAATCAATACCTTGTGCCAAAATCGGAAACGCCACCCAAAATACAGTCGCCAAAAGCAGCAAAATTCCACCGGATATGTGCAAATCGCACAGCATCCACCCCGCCATCGCCAATGCAGCAACGACGATTGCTCCCTTCGGCCACCGTTTCACCCCGCCGGCAATCAGGCTCAGCGAAAGGCTCATCAGGCAGAACCAACCCACCGTCATAGCGGCGGATATCACCGCCTCAAACCGCTTTGCCACGCCGAACAAATCCAGGCTCCTGCTCATTTCATAAAACGGTCGCTCCAATTCCCGCGCCAGTCCCGGCGACAAAACGCCTGCCACAATCATCGACGCCGCAACCGCAAACAGAATCGGCAGCAACAATCTGATCCCCCATCGCCCTTCCTTATTTAATAGTGGAATCGATGACGACGGCACAAGCAACAGCAGCAGCAAGGGCCAGTTCGGTTCGGGGCGCCTTGGTTTTAACCAGCGCAGTTCTACCCCCTGAACACCGGAGGCAAATACCACTATATAAATAAGGAGTACCGCCCAGAACAGGACGCAGGCCGTCCTTGCTGCCGCCGATGGCCCCTTCCAGGCAGACCACGCTGCCAGAGCCAGCAGAATCAGCGGCACAGCCGGGTAATTATCCCCCGGCCAACACCGGGCCGCATCTTTCATCATGGAACCCACAACAATCAGCAGCACAATGCCCCCAGCCAGACCGCCCCGGCCAAATCTCCAACTCAGCCACCCGGCCACCGCAGCTAAGGCCCCGGCCATCAATGTCCAGGTCCAGGAGCCGGACGTGTACTGAATCAGAACCGGCGTCAGGGCCGTGAACAGCCACGCCGACAATTGCCGGGCCGGTATTTTTTCAGAATACAATCCGCATCCGCTCCTCCTGTATCAGCAAAAGGGGTAATTTCTCTTCACCAGCCCGGCAATCCATCAAAGTGATGTCCGGTTGATGGGTATCCAGATAAGTCCCCACCTTTTCCAAATCCCCCTCCCCCTCCAGCAGGCAAACCACGCAGGAGGGCCGCAAATAAGCCCACAGCGCATCCAGCAACCCCCGGCATTCCGGCGTAATCAGCAGATATTCCGCTGTTTCCAAAAACACCGTCCCGGCGGCCGTTTCCTCCAAATCCTCAAAGGCTTCACGCAAGCTCCCGCCTGCACCTGCAGCGCCGGTGTCCGTTCTAATCACAACCGCCCCATTTTGGCAGGAGATTTCCACTGTTTTAACCGCCTCCAGCTTGGCCACATCCTGCCCCCTGCCCCCAAGGAACAGGGAAGCCGCCGCCAAGCAACCGAAAATCCATCGTTTCAGTTCCCATCTCCCCCATTTTCCAACCGTTTCCGCAAAATACCGGGTGCACCCCCCTCGCTATAGGGCGCCAGATATGCCGCCCCAAGGCTTTTCAGCCCCGACAAATGAATGAGCAGTCCAATCGCCCCCACCGTCACGCCGAACAGCCCTCCAAAGGCGCCCAAAGCGGCGATGCCAAACCGCCAGACCCGCACCGCTTCCGCCAGGTCCCGATTGGGCTGGACAAAGCCGCAGACCCCTGCCACGCTGACCACAATCAGCGCTGCCGGTGAAATCAGCTTCGCCTCCACCGCCGCCGTACCCACCACGATGCCACCGATGATAGACACCGACTGCCCAATGGCCTGGGGCAGATGGATGCCGGACTCCTGCAGCAGTTCAAAGGCAATCAACAGACCCAGAACCTCCACCGCCGTTGAAAACGGCACAGCCTGCTTACTCTCGATGATGGCCCGCAACAGCTCCAGCGGCAGCATCTCCTGATGGAAGGTCGCCATGGCAATAAAAATCCCCGGCAGCAGCAGGCTCAGCAGCAGGCCGCCGTACCGCAGAATCCGAATGGCGGAGGCGGAAATATAGTTGACGCTCCGGTCCTCCGGGCTGTCCATCAGGCTGCCAATATCCACCGGCAGCAGATAACCGTGAGGCAAACCGTCCACAATGAGGCCCACCTTCCCCTCCAAAATCCCCTGGCAAAAGCGGTCGGTGCGCTCCGTATATTGCAGCAGCGGAAAAGCGGTGGCCCGGGAGCCGGTGACATATTCCTCCACGGAAGCCGGAGAAATCAGCCCGTCCACCTGAATTTCCGCCAGTCTCCTTTTCATCCGCTCCACCAGCGCCGCATCCGTTACGCCCCGGAGCCAAACGACCGAAACATTGGTCCTGCTCCGGGTACCCACCTGGGTTTCATAAATCCGCAAATCCGCAGTCCGCAGATGCCGCCGGACGAGGCTGGTGTTGGAACGGGAGGTTTCCACGAAGGCATCCTTGGGGCCCTTGACGGTATTTTCCACCTGGGGCGGAGAAATTCCCCGTTTCTCCGGCGTCTTGACCTCAAAAGCCGCCGCCCCAGCTCCCGGAAACAGCACCACACAAAAGCCATTGACCAATTTCAGCGCCACCGCGTCCAAATCCTCGCAGGGCCCAGCCACAGAATTGTAGACCGCCCCGTCAAGTGCCCGACGGTATAATTCCGCCATGGAATCGGCGGACAAATGCTCCGTAATGGGCTTGATGACAAAATCCGATGTATCGCCCCCGGCTGTGAGCCCGTCAATTGCATAAGAATAGAGCGTCCAGGGGCCGCATCGCAGCTCCCTGGCGATAAAATCCGCGGCACCATCAAACATCCCACGAATCGCAGCATCCGTCATCATCCGCTCACCTCCAAGGAATCATAACCAATCGCCGCAGAATTATTCCTCGGGATTGCATTTTTTGCGGTTTGGTGGTATAGTGTTCATTATTTGTGAGGTAAATGATTGTTTAGCGGTATATTTGAATTGCGGTGGCCTACGGCCACCGAGCGCCCCGAAGGGGCGCCACGGCTTCCCCCGGGGGGAAGCTGTCGCCGCCGCAAGGCGGTGACTGATGAGGAATGCGGGCGGAAATGTTCGATTATGTACCGTGTTCAGGCTTTTTAGCAGGTAAGATTTCAGCAAGTCTTTACGGATTCAACATCTTAGGTTATCGCCCGCATTCCTCATCCGCCCCGGCTTCGCCGGGCCACCTTCCCCCCGGGGGAAGGCATGGGCGCTCCCGCGCCGGTTCGCTAAACAATCATTTACCTTCCCATCAGGAGGGAATCCCATGTCCAACATCATTGCCGCTGTATCTACCGGCAATCAAATCTCTGCCATCGGTATCATCCGCCTGTCCGGCGATGGCTGTGGGGCGGTTGCCGGGAAGGTCTTTACATTATATAATGGTAAACCCCTGTCCGAAGCCCCGGACCGCAAGCTCATGCTGGGGGAACTCCATGACAAGAGCGGCCGGGTGATCGACCAGTGCATGGCGGTCTACTCCCGCGGCCCCCACAGCTACACCGGCGAGGATACGGTGGAATTTCACTGCCACGGCTCCCCCGCCGTCCTGGCGGCAGGCCTGGAGGCCCTGTACCTGGCCGGAGCCTGTCCCGCCCAGCGGGGCGAGTTTACGAAACGGGCCTTCCTCAATGGCCACCTGGACCTGACCCAGGCGGAAGCCGTCATCGACCTGATTGAGGCGGACACCGCCGATGCCGCCGCCAACGCCGCCGGTCAGGTGGGCGGTGTGCTGCAAAGGAAGCTGGCCCCCATTTACGACGATTTAACGAATCTTTGCAGCCATTTTCATGCGGTTTTGGACTATCCCGATGAAGATATCGAAGATTTCGGCTTAGATTCCTATGAATCTGTCCTGAAAGTGGATGCCAAGGCCCTATACAATCTTTCCAAAACCTACGGCCAGGGCCGCATCCTCCGTCACGGCGTGGCTGCCGCCATTGTGGGTCGACCCAACGTGGGTAAATCCAGCCTGCTGAATGCCCTGGCAGGCTTCGAGCGGGTCATCGTCACCGACATCCCCGGCACCACCCGGGATACGGTGGAGGAATCGGTTCTGCTGGGCAGTACCCGCCTGCGGCTCATCGACACCGCCGGTATCCGGGAAACCGCCGACACCGTGGAGGCCCTGGGCGTGGAGCGCTCCCGAAAAGCAGCTGAGGAGGCGGATCTGGTCATTTTCGTCTGCGATGGCTCCCAGCCCCTGAATGAAGAGGACGAAGCCATCATCGACCTGTGCCTGGAGCATGAGAACGCCATCGCCCTCATCAATAAATCAGACCTGGGCCGGTCCGTGGAACCCAGCGACCTGCCCTTCATGGCGGTAATCCCGGTCTGCGTCAAATCCGGTGAGGGGCTGGACCAATTGGCAGACCTGGTGGACACCATGTTCGAAGGTGAAGCCCCCTGCGACGGCTCCATTTTGACCAACGCCCGGCAATACGATGCCATCCGCCGGGCCTACGAGGCCATGCTGTCAGCCCTGCAAGGCCTGAAGCTGGGCCAAACCCCGGACGCGGTTCTTCTGGATGTCGAAACCGCTATGGAAGCCATGGGCGAAGTCACCGGCGCAACAGTCCGGGAAGATATCACCGCCAGAATCTTCGAACGATTCTGTGTAGGAAAATAATCGTGTAATTCGGAACTCGAAGGAGATACTCCCCTGAAAACTCCACCACGCAGCTGCGCATTACACATTTTTAGCACCACCCTACAGTCTTGCCATCCTGAGCGAGCGTCAGTGGTCGAAGGATGACAGATCCGTTTCTTCTATTACACTAAACATTCATTTCCAATCCAACGACAAGGAACATCAACAATGATCTATCTTGACAATTCCGCTACCACGAAACCCTGCGAGGAAGCCGTAGTGGCGATGACAACCGCATTGACCGAGGGCTGGGCCAACCCCAGCGCCCTGTACGGCTTCGGCATTGAGGCCGCTCACCGTCTGCGTACCGCCCGAAACCAAGTGGCCGCCGCCCTGGGCGCGGAACACGACCGGGTATTCTTCACCTCCGGCGGCACCGAGGCCGACAACTGGGCTATTTTCGGCACCGCAAAGCGGTTCGGCAAGAAAAACAAGCACATCATTACCACCGCCATCGAGCATCACGCCATCCTCAACTGCATGAAGGAACTGGAAGCTCAGGGCTTCGAGGTCACCTACCTCCAGCCCGACGCGCTGGGCCGCATCTCTCTGGAATCCCTGAAAGCCACTCTGCGGAAGGATACCATCCTGGTTTCCATTATGATGGTCAACAACGAAACCGGCGCGGTCATGCCCATCTCCCAAATGGCGAAGCTGACCCACAAGCTCTGCCCCGATGCCATTTTTCACACCGATGCCGTCCAGGGCTTCCTGAAAATTCCCTTCACAGCAAAAACTCTTGGGGCGGACCTGATTTCCGTTTCCTCTCACAAAGTCCACGGCCCCAAGGGCGCCGGCGCGCTGTACATCAGCCCCCGGCTGCGCTCCTTCCCGCCCCTGCTCTACGGCGGCGGCCAGGAAAGCGGCTACCGCAGCGGCACCGAGGCCACCCCGGCCATTTTCGGCTTCGCCGCCGCCTGCGCCGCCCTGTCTGCCACCCTCAAAAAGGACATCGACCAGGAAAAGCAGATGCTGAAGGATGCCATCGATGCGCTGTCCGGCCTGGAAGGTCTGGTCATCAACGGCGCTCACGACGCCCCCCACATCCTGTCCCTATCCATCCCCGGCCTGCCCACCCAAAATACCATTAATATTTTGCAGGACGCCGGAATCTGCGTCAGCGCCGGTTCTGCCTGCGCCAAGGGCCACCGGAGCCATGTGCTGGAGGCCATGAAGGTCGCTCCGGAGATCATCGACGGCTCCTTCCGCATCTCCCTGAGCCGGGATACCACCCCGGAGGAGCTGACCAAGCTGACAGACGTGATCCAGCAAAAAGCGCTTCCCATGGCCCGGTGAAATTTTGCACAAAACCAAGTTTCGTTTTCCCGGTAACAGTCGTTCAAATCGCCATCCTGCCATGATTATTCTGCAAGTCAGCGAAAAAAAGTTGCAAAAACCTATTGCATTCTTGGATACAAAGTGCTAGAATGTCAATCGTAAATAATTCTTCCAGAGGAGGACATTTGTATATGAGTTATGTAGACGAAACCCTGGCCAGAGTAAAGGCCCAGAATCCCGGCCAGCCCGAGTTCCATCAGGCTGTCGAGGAAGTGCTGGAATCCCTGCGTGTCGTCATCGAGCGCAACGAGGAAAGCTACCGCAAAAACGCTCTGATGGAGCGGCTCACCACCCCCGAGCGGGTCATCCTGTTCCGTGTTCCCTGGGTCGATGACAAGGGCCAGGTCCAGGTCAACAATGCCTATCGCGTCCAGTTCAATTCCGCCATCGGCCCCTACAAGGGCGGTATGCGGTTCCATCCCAGTGTCAACCTGTCCATCATGAAGTTCCTGGCCTTCGAGCAGACTTTCAAGAACAGCCTGACCAGCCTGCCCATCGGCGGCGGCAAGGGCGGCTCCGACTTCGACCCCAAGGGCAAGTCCGACCGGGAAATCATGGCTTTCTGCCAGAGCCTGATCACCGAGCTGTATAAGTACATCGGCGCCGATACCGACGTGCCCGCCGGTGATATCGGCGTGGGTGCCCGTGAAGTTGGCTACATGTTCGGCCAGTACAAGCGGATCCGCGGCGTCTACGAGGGCGTGTTCACCGGCAAGGGTCTGAGCTACGGCGGCTCCCTGGCCCGTACCCAGGCCACCGGCTACGGCCTGCTGTACCTGACCGATGAAATGCTGAAGTGCAACGGCAAGTCCCTGCAGGGCAAGACCGTGGTGGTTTCCGGCGCCGGCAACGTGGCCACCTACGCCATCGAGAAGGCCTGGCAGCTGGGCGCCAAGCCCGTCACCTGCTCCGATTCCACCGGCTGGATCTATGATCCCGATGGCATCGATGTGGCTACCCTGATTGATGTGAAGCAGGTCAAGCGGGCCCGCCTGACCG
The DNA here is from genome assembly GCA_017457285.1 of Oscillospiraceae bacterium. GTDB lineage: Bacteria > Bacillota > Clostridia > Oscillospirales > Oscillospiraceae > Faecousia. The sequence continues at coordinate 7,103 of JAFTHT010000039.1, forward strand.
AGTATGCCAAGGCTCGTCCCAACTCCGTCTACCACGAGGGCAAGGGCGTCTGGTCCACCCCCTGTGACGTGGCTCTGCCCTGCGCCACCCAGAACGAGCTGCACCTGGAAGATGCCAAGATGCTGGTAGCCAACGGCTGCTTCGCCGTGGCCGAGGGTGCCAATATGCCCACCACTCTGGAAGCCACCAAGTACTTCCAGGAGAGCGGCATCCTGTTCTGCCCCGGCAAGGCCTCCAACGCCGGCGGCGTGGCCACCTCCGCTCTGGAGATGAGCCAGAACTCCGAGCGCCTGAGCTGGAGCTTCGAGGAAGTGGACAGCAAGCTGAAGACCATCATGGTCAACATCTTCCACAACCTGGATAATGCTGCCAAGGAATACGGCATGGAAGGCAACTACGTTGCCGGTGCCAACATCGCCGGCTTCCTGAAGGTCGCCGACGCCATGAACGCCCAGGGCATCGTGTAATTAATAACCAAAATCGCTCCCGGATTCCGGGAGCGATTTTTTGCCGGGGATTATTTTCGCAAAAGCCGTTGTAATTCCGTCTGAAATTTGATATACTGACGAGAGAACGACTGAACGGAGGTTTTTACCATGAAATCCATCCGCGAAATCTATAAAATCGGCAAAGGCCCCTCTTCCTCCCATACCATGGGGCCGGAGCGGGCAGCAACGCTGTTCAAAGGCAGATATCCGGAGGCAGATGCTTTCCAGGTTATCCTCTACGGCTCCCTGAGTAAAACCGGCGTAGGCCACGGCACCGACCGGGTGCTGCGGGAGGTTCTCTCTCCCCTGCCCACCAACATCGTTTTTTCCGACGAATCCATCCCCAACTCCCACCCCAACACGCTGGACTTTATTGCCTTCAAGGACGGGACTGAAATCGGCCATCTTCGGGTCGAGTCAATCGGCGGCGGCGATATCCGCTTTCCAGGCCAGGAACAGACCGAGGGTGAGGAGGTTTACATTGAGCATTCCTTTGCTGAAATCGCCGATTTTTGCAAATGGCGCTATATCAACACCCTCAGCGAATATGTGGAGCTGAACGAAGGCCCTGAGATTTGGCCCTTCCTGATGGAGGTCTGGCAGACCATGAAGCAGTCCATTGCCGACGGGCTGGAGGCCGAGGGGGTTCTGCCCGGCGGCCTGAACGTGCAGCGGAAAGCGAAATATCTGCTGAATCGGGATATTCCCGTCCGGGCTCCCGCACTGCTGGAATTCCGGATGATCGCCGCCTATGCCTATGCCGTGGCGGAGCAAAATGCCAGCAACGGCACCATCGTTACTGCTCCCACCTGCGGTGCCTGCGGCGTGCTGCCGGCGGTGCTGAAATATGTGCAGGATACCCGGGGCCTTTCGGATGAGGAGATTTGCCGGGGTCTAGCCACCGCCGGAATCATTGGCAATCTGACCAAACGGAACGCCTCCATCTCCGGTGCAGAAGCTGGATGCCAGGCGGAAATCGGCACAGCCTGCTCCATGGCAGCCGCTGCCCTGGCGGAGCTTTATAAGCAGGACCTGGATCAGGTGGAGTATGCCGCTGAGGTGGCGATGGAGCATCACTTGGGTCTGACCTGCGATCCCATTTGCGGTCTGGTGCAGATTCCCTGCATCGAGCGCAACGCCGTGGCCGCCATGCGGGCTATGAATGCCTGCAACCTGAGCTATTTCCTTACCGGCTCCCGAAATATCAGCTATGACATGGTCTGCCGGGCCATGCACGAAACAGGCATCAACCTGAACCACCGCTTCCGGGAAACCAGCGAGGGCGGACTGGCCAAATTGTATAATCGAAAAAGAAAGTAATCTCTGAAAGGAAGAACAATCTACTATGAAACTCGGTATCGTTGCTCAGCGGCCTATTTTCATAACTCCTTATAAATCTATAAAATCCCGATAAATCCTTGTGGCACAAGGACTTTCGGAATTTTGACAAAAATGTATCTTCACGTATCTCCATGCATCTCAATGCCAAAAAGGTGTACAAAAGGTGTATAAAAGGTGTATGGAAAAAGTGAAACAACTGAGAAAAATCCAATGCAACAATTGATGATTAAAGCACCCTTGCGCTTGCAAATTGCAAAACGCATGGGTGTGTAAATGTCAATAAATATTTGAGCCATGTGCTAGCCAATATTTGAGCCACTTATGCTAACGAATACTTGAGCCACCTGGTTTGGAAGCGTCAGTGAATTCATGAGCCAGGTGTGACCGAAAATTCAGCCCGCGGTGCTG
>JAFTHT010000040.1 GCA_017457285.1 Oscillospiraceae bacterium
AGACTGTCGAAAAACAATGTCATTGCGAGGAGGCCGTAGGCCGACGTGGCAATCCGTTCTTAAAAAGATTCCGAAATCAACGAGTTTGTTGGATAAAACACAACTTTTAGAAAACGGATTCCCACGGTCGCTTCGCTCCCTTGGAATGACAGACTACTTTTTTGACACGCTGAAAAAATCCGCAGCAAAAGCTGCGGATTTTTGATAGCGGAGGTAAATGATGGGGGGCCGCTAAACAATCATTTGCCGTTCATTCGCCGTTTTCAGAATTTTCCACTTCGGCCGCTGAAAGTTCGGCCGCCGCTGGAGCGGGTGCCGGAGCTGCTGTTGGATTGCTGGGGCTTTTTCGTCTTCACCACCCGGCTGTAGAGGAAAAATTCTCTGGCTACCGCCACATTCATGCTGCCGGACTTCACATAATTGGAGGCGGCAGACTGATAGCGGACGGATTTCAGCCCGCTTTTCATAATGGCAGTGACGATCAGCGCGATCACGAAGCCGATGACCACCGCAATCAGCAGATTGAACAGAATATTGAAGGGCTCCTTGGGCAGATTATGTCTGTCGTAGGGGTCGCCGGTCTTGGCCTGGGCCAGGAAATCGTCGCACTGGTCCGCAAAAATCCGGAAGGCGGCGCTGAAATTATCTTCTTCCAGTTCCGGCAGAATCTGGTCGGCAATGTACTCTATGCCCGCATCGGTAAAGGCCCTGCGGCCATAGCCGGTGGCGGTGATGGCCCAATCCCGGTCTTCCATGCTCAGCAGCAGCAAAATGCCGTCGTCGCCGTAGCCGCCCTGGTTGTAGAAGTTATCCGCAAAGGCGTCCACATCCCGGGAGCCCAGGGTCTCCACCGTGACTACCACCACATCCAGACCATATTCGGCGCTGATGCCGTCCAGCCGGTTCCGCAAATCCTGCTCCTCGGAAGCGGTCAGCAGATTCGCCTGGTCCACCACATGGGGCAGAGACTCCGCAAATGCGGGAACTGCCATGAATACGCAGAAAATTACAAGAAAAATGAATGTAAAAATTCGTTTTTTCATCTTTGCATCCCCCTTACAGCAGCCAGATCAGCCAGCTCAGGCCGAACACGACCGCGCTGAGGATGCCCGTCAGGCCGAACAGCGTTCTGCGGTAAGCCTTTTTATCCAGGGGCAGATCGCCTACCATTTTGCCGGTCTGGCCGTTCATGGCGAAGGTGTAACGCTTGCCCTCCCAGGTGGTATTCAGCAGCCAGATGGGGTACAGAGCATACTTGGCCTTGCCGTTTTGGAGCCGGATGTTGGTGGACACGGGAATCACGGTGGCATAGCCCCGGACGGTGTCGGCGAACATTTCCTCGGTGCTGCGGCGAATCCGCTGGTTGGCCCGGTCGATGCTCTGCTGGGCATCCACATCATACCGGTCCGCCAGGTAGCCCGCCAGATACGCCGTCTCGAAATCCACGGCCCCGGAAAGATCGAAGGGCTCCAGAGATTCCATCAAATCGTCGGCCATTTTGGTGGAGCCGTCCACCGGCACATGTTGAAAGCCCACCTGTCCCGCCCGGATGACGGAATAATACTGGGTTTCGGTGTAGCGGTAGTTGCTGTCGGACCAGGTCCGGACCCGGGTGGCCTTGTAGTGGATATCCGCGTCCGCATCGGTCTCAAACAGCCAGAAAGGGACGTAAATGCCTTTGATTTCGTCCAGATGGTTGTCGTCTTTGAAGGTTTTGGGCAGGAAATGCTTGCCCTGGTAATGCTTTTTCAGTGCGGCCTTGGCGGCTTTTTTGTCCAGCTTGAAGGGAATCACCAAATCCGGCTTCAAATCCCCGGTGAACTGGCCCTTCATAACGATGTGGTTGCCGCAGAAGGGGCACTCGCTGGCTCCCAGATTGGCATCGCCCACGATTTCGCCGCCGCAGGACTCGCAGCAGTAGGTACGCAGGCCTGTGGTTTCGTCCACCTGCCATTGGGTACCGGGGACGGTATCCCAGGTCATATCCTCCTTTCCGCCGGAAAGGCCCTGGTTGTAAGCCTTGATGGCCTCGATTTCAAATTCCGTGTCGCAGTAGGGACACTTCATTTTCTGGGAAGCGGTGTCAAATTCAATGGCACCGTCGCAGCAGGGACATTTGAATTCCTGTAAAACTGCCATACGTTCCTCTCCCTATTGTTTTTGGTTCGGTAAATGGTGGTCGCTGCCATTGCGGGGAAGCCGTGCGACGTGGCAATCCGCCCCTACGGTGTGGTCTGTCATCTTTCACTTCATACAGACTCCCCCCGTCCCTTCGGGACACCCCCCTCATAAATGAGGGGGGGCAAGGGGTGCTGCCGCAAACAACCATTACCTCAGTACCGAAATGCTCAGATGATATCCCCGCTGTCAAAGGGGTCACCGCATTCGGGGCAGAATTTGGGGGCCTTGGTGGGGTCCGCAGGCTCCCAGCCGCACTTGTCGCACTTGTACTGGGGGATACCGGCGGGCTTCTTGGCACCGCATTCAGCGCAGAACTTACCCTTGTTCACCGCACCGCAGGTGCAGGTCCAGCCATCGTTTTCGGGCTTTTTCGCACCGCACTCGGTGCAGAATTTGCCGGTAACGGTGGCGCCGCAGGCGCATTTCCAGCCGTCGGCCGCCTGGGGCTCAGGCTTCTTGGCGCCGCATTCGTTGCAGAATTTGCCGGTAACGGTGGCGCCGCAGGCGCACTTCCAGCTGTCTGCTGCGGGTGCTGCCGCAGCCTGTTGCTGCTGGCCCATCTGGAACAGCTGCTGGGCACTGTTGAAGCCGCCGCCCATGGCGTTCCCGGCCATGCCCATACCCATAAAGCCGGTCATGGCACCGGCGGAGTTGCCGGCAGCGGTTTCCATAGCGTTGGCGGTGGCGTTGGTCATCCGGCCGGCCATCATGGCGGCGTTGGAGCCGTAGGACATGGAATCCTCCATCTGGCTGATGGCCTTCATATCTTCATCGGTCAGGTTGATGGGATTCAGGGCGATCTTGCCCACGGTGATGCCGCGGCTTTCGATCCACTCGTAGCGCAGGGCATCGTTCATGGCGGCCCGAAGCTCATTGACCTTGGCAGGCAGCTGAGCGGGGCGCAGCTCCTGCTCCGCCAGGACGCCAAAGGCGGTCTGCAGGTGGGATACGAACTCGGTCTTCAGGGTGCCGTCGATCTCATCCCGGGTAAATTCATCCTCCACATTGGCGCAGACCTTGGTGTAGAACAGCAGCGGATCGGTGATGAAGTAGGAATAAATGCCGTTGCACTTGATATGGACGGTCTTGTAGAAGCCCACCCGCTTGTTGGTGACCTCAAAGAGGATGGGGCTGGCGGTGCCAAACTTGTTGCCCATGATCTCCTTGGTGTTGAAGTAGTAGACCCGCTGGTCCTTGCCGGTGTCGCCACCGTAGGCAAAGCGCTTGCCGATGGCCTTGAAGGTATCCAGGATGCTGCGGCCCAGGCTACCCGCAAAGATAGAGGGCTCGGTGGAGGAATCGTAGATAAATTCGCCGGGTTCGGCGCAGACCTCCACGATTTTACCCTGCTCCACGATGATCATGCACTGGCCGTCGGCCACGGCGATGCCGGAGCCGTTGGAGATGATGTTGTCGTTACCCTTGGTATTGGAGCTGCGGCTGGTGATCCGCTTGGAGCCCTTCCGCATCAAAACATCAGCGGGCAGCGCATCGCAATAGAAAAATTCCTTCCACTGGTCGGCCAAAACGCCGCCCACAGCGCCGATACCGGCTTTAATCAGTCCCATAATAAGTTCCTCCTGTATGTGGTTTTATGCCTCCGGCTTGGCCGGGGGAGATTTGTGATGTTGATTTCCTACGGAGTAGGGGTTTTTATTTTCCTTGGGAGGGTCGGGCGTATTGGCGCACTTACTGACGCCGCCCATGAGCAGCATCCACAGCAGGATATGCCCCAGCCAAAGCCCAATTGCCAGCACGAACCACCAAATGGACCAGCCCAGCCAAAAATGAAGGGCCAGCAGAATCCAGGCGGGGATTGTCCCCTCCAGGTTCAGCAGCATATTCAGCAGCAAGCACAGCCAAAAGCTACCGCCGGACACCCGTCTGCGCCGCATCGCAATCCCCTCCCCGCTGTCTGATGATTCGTTCTTAGTATATTCCCATATAGAAAAAAAGTCAAGAAATCAGCGCATAATATCCGCAAATTCCCTCACAATCGAACGACAGTATGGAAAAATTCCCCTGCGTCAGGGCAATCCCGGACGCAGGGGAACATCACAAAATTACTTGTTGAGCTTGCACAGCCGGTTCCGCTCCGCCAGGGCGGCGGAGGCTCTGCGGCAGAGAACGCCAATCACCTGGCTCTCTCCATCCACCACGGCGGCCTGAAGCTGGTCCACCACCGCCATCAGCTCATGCTCCGCCGCCTCCAGGGCGGGGCTGCTGACGGGATCGGAGTAGCGGATTTCCTCAGCAAAGCGCTTCAGGTCGGGGCTGTCGCACTGGGCGGACATCTGGTTGACCTTGGACTGGAGGGCCCGCATCAGGGCCACATCCTTTTCCAGCTTCTTGTCCTGAACCTGAATCTGCTCCACCACGGACTCCACGCTGATCATGCCAATCACTGCCGCGCCCAAACCAATGGCAAACACCAGCAGCACAGCCTGCCAGGGCACCCAGTATCCCAGGGCCATAACCGCCAGGCCCGCCACAATCTGGAGGCCGCCATACAGCACACCCAGCCGGCCGATGGGGAAGCCATAAAATTTGCTTCTGGCATCACCATTTTTGCCAAAGGCCATATACAGCGCCACTGCCATCACCAGGAACGCCACCAGGGTAAAGCCATAGGCAATCCAAAACGCCTCCTCCCGCTCAAAGGGAATCAAAAACACGACCAAATGGTAAAGCACCAACACAACCGCCAGCCCAATACCACCACGAAGATTGTCTTTTTTCATTGTTGTCACTCCTTGTCAGTCCTTTCATCAATCCATCATTCGGATTGCTTATCAACCTTTCTTATGTCCGCACTCCGGGCAGAATTTGGCGGTGATATCCTTGTTGCCGCAGTTGGGGCAGTCCCAGGTGGCGGGAGGCTCCGGCTTTCTACAGCCGCATTCGCCGCAGAATTTGGCGGTGATGCCCTTGGCACCGCACTCCGGGCAGTCCCAGGCGGCGGGAGGTGCCGGCTTTTTGCAGCCGCACTCGCCGCAGAATTTGGCGGTGATGCCCTTGGCACCGCACTCCGGGCAATCCCATGTGTCGGCGGTCTGGGGCTCCGGCTTCTTTCCGCCGCAGTCGGGGCAGAATTTGCTCTGGATATTTCTTGCGCCGCAGGAGCAGTCCCAACCGGTGGCGGCAGGCTCTGCGGACATATTCATCATGGGAGCCATGGCCTCCTTGGTCATGCCGATGATGCCACCCATGGCACCCAGGGTCACGCCCAGTCCAGCCACATCGCCCAAACCGCCGCCACCGCCGTTGGCACCCATCTGGCCCAACGCACCGGCATAGGACTTCTGAACTTCGGTCTGGAATACATCCTTCTGAGTGTAGCCCTTCATCCGCATTTCTTCCGCTTCGGCGGCGGCCTGCATCCGGTAGGCCTCAGCCTCGGCCTGCTTCTGAATCTTCAGGGCCTCCGCATCGCCCTGGGCACCGATGATTTTCATCTGCGCCTCGGTCTGGGCCTCCACGGCCTTCCGCTCTGCCGTTGCCACGGCAATATTCTTCTTGATCTGCTCCTCCCGGACATCCAGATACTGCTGTGCAAACTGCTCCTTCATTCTCCGGAAGTTGGGGTCATCATCGGGGGTGACCACCCGGTTGACGAAGAACTCCGGCATCTCCAGGCCATACTCCGCCAGTCTGGGGTTGATCCGGTCCCGCAGGGCCTCGCTCAGCTCCAGGAGCCGCTCGTCAATTTCCAGCACATTGATGGAATTTTCACGGATGGCGGCCGCCAGATAGCTCTTGACCTGGGTCATGACCATGGAGCGGAAGTAGCTCTTGCCACCGAGTCCCATGAGCTGATCCTGCTTGAAGCCACCGGTGGTACCCACCACCTTCAACAGGAATTTCCGGGAATTGACCACCCGGATATTAAATTCGCCGCTGGCGCCCAGCTCCACGTGCATCCCCGTCATGGGGTCGAAGAGGCGAACCTTGGTATCGGTGCCCCATTTGATGCCCATTTGGGTGGTCAGATTGACGTAGTAGACCTCGCTGTGGAAGGTGCCCTCGGTATCGGTGGGGAGCTTATAGAGCTTTTCCAGGATGGGCAACTGTTGGGTTTCCAGGGTGTAGCGGCCCGCGCCGAAGAGGTCCAGCGCCTGGCCATCCCGGTAGAAGATGGCCTCCTGGCTCTCATGGACGATCAGCTGGGAGCCGTAGTTGAAGTCCTCGATGGGGTGCTTCCAGACCAGGGTTTCGTTGTCACCCTCGTACTTGATGATGCTGGCCAGGCCATCCTTGCGGATCTCCTCGGTTTTCAGCCGTTCCGCCACATCGTTGACATGGTCACAGACGGGGCAGACATATGTAGAGGCCCCCTTGACGGCCCGGTGCCGGACACCGCACTGCTTGCAGGAAAATTCCACGGTCTTGTTCTGCAGCGCCATGGTGTTAATGGGATTTTTACACACAGGGCACATCGCATCGGCCCCCTTGCTCTGGTCAAAGACCACATTGTTGCCGCAGTGAGGGCAGACCCGGCTGCTGAGCTTGTCCGTGCGGATGTCGATCACATTGCCGCAGACACAGTCGATTTTCTTTTTCGCGAAAAAGCCCGTCTTGGCCTCCGTATAATGCCCACACTTGGGGCATTCAATTACAAATTTACCCATTTGCTATTTCTCCTTTTTCAGCACAGTCATGTTTTGTTCGCATTTAGCTATACGTTTGGATTATGATTTCCCATGTCGTGTCCCCTCCAAAAGTATCTACGACAATCCTTGCGTTTGACACAGCTTCATAATATGTATACAAATTCTCTTGGTTTCCGGGGACTGATGTATTCAATATCAAGTCATAGCTAGACGGTGAATACTCATTCAATCGGTGATAAAATTTAATACCAACATAGCTAACTTCACTCGTTCCACCTCTATGATAACAAGTTACTTTGAAATCACCTTTGGGGATTTCAATATTGTCGATAATTTCCGATCCTGTTCCTGTATAAATCAGCGTTTTGAATAAACGCACACCACATCTGGTGCATTTCGCCGAATCAGTCGTATGACCCAATGCACTGCCTGTTGTCTTTCCGCAGTTGGTGCAAGTCCTTGGCTTATCACAGGTCGCATTCTCGTAAGAATGCCCCAGTGCCCTGACCGTTTCCGTATAACTAACACTACAAACAGCGCAGGTATATCTTGTTGTTCCTTTTTTCTCACAACTGGCAGCTATTTCTACCTTTCCGCTGTCATAGCTGTGTCCCACAGCAGGTATGGTTTCCTGCTCAGTATAGCCACAATCACAAATTAGCTCAAGCTTGCCAGGCCTTTCACACCCCGGCTGCGATATGACTTTCTCACTTAAGGTGTGTCCAGTCGGCTCAATAAATTGGGTATAAGAAGAGAAACAATATATACAGGTGTATTCCATAGTACCGCTCGTTTCACACCCCGGGGCCAAAACGATTTCTTCCGTGTACTCATGCCGGTGGATCATGGAACGGGAATCCTTATAATAACCCAACTCCGCAAAAATCGCATCGGACTTCTTGTAATCCTCATTTTGCAAATACCACAAGCCCAATTGATACTTCGCTTCCCAAACCATCGTCTGCGCATCCTTGTAATCGCCCAATTCTGTGAACATATCGATGGCCTTTTGATATTCGCCGCTTTCCAGCAGGGCCATGGCATCGTTATATTTATTGTTGGGGATGATGACCTTGGTGACCACCAGCACCGCCGCAATCGCGATGATGCAGAGGGCCACGATTGCGGCTTTGATGGCCTTCCTTTTCTGTTCCGCAGCGTGGGCCTGCTTGGCTTCCAGCCACGCCGCTTCGTCCTGCTGCTTCTGCAGCTCTGCGACCCGGTCGTTGCAGAATTTCACCATGGCGGGGCTGTCCTTGTAGTCCCCCAGCGTTTTGAAGAAATCCGCCAGTTTCTTTAATTCCGCCATATCCGCGGATGCCTTTGCGGTATGGACCCATTTCTGATAATCCGATTCCCGGCAATTGAGGTTTGCCTCGTAAAAGGACTTCGTCCGTGCATCCGCCTGGGTCAAATGGGCTTCGTAGTTCCGCAGCAGTCGTTTCTTCTGCTCGCCCTCCTCCGCTTCGGCCTTTTTCACCCGGTCTGCCAGGGCATCAAAAAGCTGTTTCTTCGCCGCTTGGATGTTCTGGGCCACCGCCCCGGTGGCGAACTGCTCCGCCCGGGCCAGGAGTTTATGCTCCTTCCAATAGGTCTGCTCCTGCTGGTACTGCCTTTTTCTGCCCTGCACAGTGGAAGAGTAACGCAAATCAAAGGCATATATTTCAATAATCTCGTTGCGCGACAGATACTGCGGAATCGTATACGCCTCCTCCGCCTTCCGAATCCGCGCCTTATCCGCATCCAGAGAACATTTCTCTTCCTTCACCGCTCCATAGCTTTCCTTCCGCTTGCGGATGAACGCATCTATGGTGCGGCATTTTTCTGCCGCCAGGGCTTTGCCCAGGTAGGCTTGGGCATTCTTGGAATCGTTGTTCAGCACATCCTCAAAGAAGCTGTCGGCCTTAGCCCAGTCCCCATCCTCCAAGGCCATGTTGCCCCGGTCCAGGAGGGACGCAATCTTATTATCCCCGCTGCCGCCGACCACGACCCGCTCCTGTACCACCGACACGGGGCTGGCCTTGGGCAGCAGCTTCTCGATGCCCCGGAGCAGATCCTGCATGGCGCCCAGCTTGCCTAAATCCTGGGCCTGGAGCTTGGCAAATTCCGGGGGCATATCGTAGGCATCCAGCCCCTTGTAGCAGGGAATCAGGTGCTTGGTCTTGTCGGCAGCCATGAGCTTTAAGTAGCGGCTCCACTCGTTCTTGACCCAGACGGCGTTGTAATACTCAAAATCCGTGCCCACCGCCAGCATGATCTTCGCGGAATTCAGCGCGGCGAAGATGTAGGGCTCGTACTCCATGCCCAGCTTGTCCTCCAGGGTGATACGGGAAAAGAACACCCGGTAGCCCTTGTCCGTCAGCGCATCGTAGATGTCCTGGGCCAGCACGCTGTCTAAGGTGCGCTGGCCGTCTTCGGCGGTTTCCTTGTAGCAGATGAAGATATCGTAGGGCTCCTCCTTGCCGGATACCTCCACGATACCCTTTCGCAGCTCCTCAATCTGCTTGGCCTCCTCCCGATAGACCTTCCGGGCAATGGCATCGGCATTTTCCTGGGCCTGCTCGAAATCCGGGTCGGTCATAACGCTGTCGAAGCTGGACCGGTGGCAGGTGGGAATCTTTTTGCCGGTGCCGGGGTCATCCACATATTCGATGCCGTAGCGGCACAGAACCAGACCCCAGTAGGCCTCCGCCTCCTCGGGGAAATCCGCCACGATGGCCTCGTAGATGCCTGCCGCCTTGTCAAATTCGCAGGCGGTCCGGAGCCGGTTGGCCCGGGCAAAGAGGTTCAGCTTCTTCTCGTTATCCGCCGCGGGCACCGTCTGCCGACTGCCGCAGTATTCGCATTGCGCAACGGACTGACCATCAATCAGCGTCAGGTCGCCGCCGCACATTTTACATTTGATGACTGCCATTTTCCTCTCTCTCCTTCACAACAATTTCCATATGCTGCAGGGCGAACTCCAGACTCATGGTCAAAATTTCATTCCGGTTCCGGCCCGTGAAGCCGGCCACTGCGTCGATGTCCTTCACCAGTTCCTTGGCAAGGCGCATGGATATAATCGTGGTCTCGCCGCTGTATTTTTTTGGAGATATCCGTAAAACGGGTTCAGACATTTCCCCACCTCCTAATAAGCCTATTGTAATACAATTGTATCGACATTTCAAGAACCTTCCAATTTTTCGTCACCTTGTCTGATTTCACTTGACTTTTTCGTATATTTTGCCGAAACAACAGGAACGCACCGGCGCACCATTATTCCAAAAAAAGAGCCCGCTGCGTTTTTCGCAGCGGGCTTTGGTTCATCTGTCATTGCGAGGAGGCCGTAGGCCAACGTGGCAATCCGTTCTTAAAAAGATTCTGAAATCAACGAGTTTATTGGATAAATCACAACTTTGAGAAAACGGATTCCCACGGTCGCTTCGCTCCCTCGGAATGACAGACTACTTTTTTGACACGTTGTGAGGGAGGGGC